>CAYTRI010000032.1:13084-20997 GCA_964440105.1 uncultured Flavobacteriaceae bacterium | reverse complement strand
TTCTTCAGGTGTTCCCTCAGCCAATAAATTACCACCATTAGCACCTCCTTCTGGGCCAAGGTCTATAATATAGTCTGCACACTTTATCAATTCTATATTGTGTTCTATTACAATAACCGAGTGTCCTTTATCTATTAATGCATCAAAAGACTTTAGGAGTTTTTTAATATCATGAAAATGAAGTCCCGTTGTAGGTTCATCAAAAATAAAGAGGGCTTTCTCTTTTGTATTCCCTTTTACTAAAAAAGAAGCCAATTTAATACGTTGTGCTTCCCCACCAGAAAGGGTAGAGGAGCTTTGCCCTAGCGTTACATAGCCCAAACCTACATCTTGCAGTGGTTGTAGCTTTTTTATAATCTTTTCTTGCTTGTAAGTTTTAAAGTGCGCAATAGCATCATCAATAGTCAGCATTAAAATATCGTTAATGCTCTTCCCTTCAAACTTAACTTCTAACACTTCTTTCTTAAAGCGTTTTCCTTCGCAAACATCACACTCTAAATGCACATCTGCCATAAACTGCATTTCTACCGTAATTTCACCTTCGCCCTTACATTTTTCGCATCGGCCACCATCTACATTAAACGAAAAGTGTTTGGCTTGGTAGCCACGGAGCTTGCTTAATTTTTGTGAGGCAAACAACGCACGAATATCATCATAAGCTTTTATATAGGTAACCGGGTTAGAACGCGAAGACCGCCCAATAGGGTTTTGGTCTACAAACTCCACATGCTTTAGTTGGCTGTATTTGCCTTCAATTTTGGTAAACTGCCCAGCTTTTTCTCCATAACCGCCTGTTTCTTTTAATATAGAGGGGTATAGAATCTTTTTGACCAAAGTACTCTTGCCACTACCAGAAACTCCGGTAACTACGGTAAGCATGTTTAGCGGAAAGGTGACATTTATATTTTTAAGATTGTTTTCTCTAGCTCCTTTTATCTGAATGTAATTCTGAGAATTTCTTCTTTCTTTAGGAACTTCGATTTCCTTTGTGCCATTTAAATATTCTGCAGTTAACGAGTTGGATTTTAAAATGGCAGCCATATTACCAGTAGCTACTACCTCGCCACCCAATGTTCCAGCTTCTGGGCCAATATCAATTACTTCATCAGCCGCCTTCATAATATCTTCATCATGCTCTACTACAATAACCGTATTCCCTAAATCTCGGAGGGATTTTAAAACATCAATAAGATTCTCGGTGTCTTTTGGGTGCAATCCAATGCTTGGTTCATCTAATATATACATGGAACCTACTAAACTACTCCCTAAAGAAGTTGCCAGGTTAATACGTTGACTTTCCCCACCAGAAAGCGAATTCGATTTTCGGTTTAAGGTTAAATAGCTTAGACCAACCTTGCTAAGAAAGTCTAATCGGGTATTTATTTCTTTTAAAAGCCGTTTTGCAATGGTTTGGTCGTGCTCGGATAATTGCAACTCTTCAAAAAAGGCAATCAGGTTTTTAATAGGTAATTCTATAATGTCTGAAATAGACTTGCCGTTAACTTTTACATAGTCCGCTTCTTTACGTAGTCGCTTCCCTTTACATACCGAACATTTTGTTTTTCCGCGGTAGCGTGAAAGCATCACACGGTTCTGTATTTTATAACTTTTCTCCTCTAGCTGTTCAAAGAACTTATGTAGTCCTATAAAATGGTCATTACCATCCCAAACCAATTGTTTTTGTTCTTCAGAAAGCTCAAACCAAGGTTTGTGTATGGGGAAGTCAAACTTGTATGCGGCATTCACCAATTGGTCTCGATACCAGCTCATACTTTCGCCACGCCAAGGAAAAACAGCTTCCTCATAAACAGATAAGGCCGTATTTGGTACTACTAAATCTGCATCTATACCTATTACATCGCCGTAACCTTCGCATTTTGGGCAAGCTCCGTAAGGATTATTAAAACTGAATAGATGTACATTGGGTTCTAAGAACTTTAGACCATCCAACTCAAACTGATTACTAAATACCTTTTGTTCCTTGGTTTCTAATTCCTCTATAGTACATCTTCCTTTTCCTTCAAAAAATGCATTATCTACTGCATTGCCTAATCGGTTTAAGAAATCCTCATCGTCTTTTACTACAATTCGGTCCACCACCAAATCAAACTCTTTACCAATAACCTCAGGCACTTGGTCTATACGTAATACTTCACCTTTATATTTAATACGCGCATAACCTTGTTTAGAAAACAGTTCTAATGATTTTAAACTGTCCCTGTCTTCCTTTATATGTATAGGTGCTAGTAATAATAGTTTTGTTCCTTCTTTAAAGGTCTTTACATGATTCACTACATCGGTAACCACATCTTTCTTAACTTCTTTCCCAGAGATAGGGGAGATGGTCTTGCCAATTCTGGCAAACAATAGTTTTAAATAGTCATATACCTCTGTAGTTGTACCTACGGTAGAACGCGGATTGGTAGAATTCACCTTTTGCTCAATCGCTATTGCAGGTGCTATACCTTTTATATAGTCTACTTTAGGTTTATCTAGTTTCCCTAAAAATTGACGTGCGTAAGATGATAAACTTTCTACATAACGCCGTTGCCCTTCCGCATATAACGTATCAAAAGCAAGGCTAGACTTCCCAGAACCTGATAAACCAGTAATAACTACTAGCTTATTTCTTGGGATAACTACATCTATATTCTTGAGGTTATGCAGTTTGGCACCCTTTATGATAATATTTTGTTTTGAATCGACGTCTTTAAGGGAAAGCATTTACGTATATTTAGTATTCAAAGATACAATTGAATGTAGTTAATGACTATTATATTAACTTTGACATCTAAAATAGCGCATATCACAACATAGTTTTTTTGAGGGAACCCCTTCTATCTATATTTGGTGTGTAATTAAAATCTGATAGGCCTATACAGCAATAATTACTTTTTTATTTAATAACTAATAACTCAAAAGCCTTTTATGTAAAAGAGGAGGCTTTACATGTTAACCAAAAAGTAATTTGTATGGAACTGCAAATCGAAGACTCGATTCTAGTAAAAGATTATATTGACGGAGATGAAAAAGCTCTTGAAGTACTTATCAACCGTCATAACCAAAGAATTTCCAGCTTTATTTATTCTAAAGTATTAGACAGAGATGTTACTGAAGACATCTTTCAAGACACCTTTATTAAGGTTATAAAAACTTTAAAAAAGGGTAGATATAGTGAAGAAGGTAAATTTTTACCTTGGGTGATGCGTATAGCACACAACTTAATTATAGACCATTTTCGTAAAAACAAAAGGATGCCAAAGTTTGAAGGAAGCGATGACTTCAACATCTTTTCGGTTATCCATGATGATAAACTTAATGCAGAAAAGCAATTAATTAAGGACCAGATTAATTCTGATTTAACCTTATTAATTGAGGAATTACCAGACGACCAGAAGGAAGTTCTTTTAATGCGTATCTATAAAGACATGAGTTTTAAAGAGATTTCTGAGAATACAGGTGTAAGTATTAACACGGCTTTAGGGCGTATGCGTTATGCTTTAATTAACCTTAGAAAGATTGTTGAGCGAAATAACATCGTTTTAACGAATTAATTTGCATTAGGACGAATCTTACAATATTTCCATTTTAGCGCCGTTATCTATCTATAACAAAACGCTAGAATATGGAAGAAATTTACTCTGAAGAACAACAAATTTGTAAAATCACAAAGGCGAGACCAGCAACGGTCAAGTTTTTACTAGGATTTTCTAAGTCAATGCACGTCATTGATTACAAAAACATGCAGTTCGAAGCAACTTTGAACTAGAAACAACTTACAATTTGGAAAAAAGCCGCTATTTAGCGGCTTTTTTTAGTTTTATAATAGTCGTTTAGTACTGTTTTTCTACCAATTGTTTTGGTGATGATGTCTTTTTCAAGATTCCAACCACGAGCAGGAGAATATTCTCGTCCATACCAAATAATTTGAAGATGAAGTCTATTCCAGATTTCCATAGGAAATAAACGTTTGGCATCTTTTTCTGTCTGCACTACATTTTTGCCATTTGTAAAACCCCAGCGATATAACAATCTATGAATATGAGTATCTACTGGGAAAGCGGGAATTCCGAATGCTTGTGAAACCACCACACTTGCAGTTTTATGACCAACAGCTGGTAACTCTTCCAACAATTCAATTTCTTTTGGAACTTCGCCATTATACTTTTCAATCAAAATTTCTGAAAGACCATGAATTCCTTTAGATTTCATTGGCGATAACCCCACTGGCCTAATAATATCGCGTATTTCTTCTACAGTTAGTTTTACCATATCATACGGATTATCAGCTTTTTCAAATAGTAGCGGAGTAATTTTATTTACTCTTATATCGGTACTTTGTGCCGACATTAGTACAGCAATAAGTAATGTATAAGGGTCTTTATGGTCTAATGGAATAGGAATAGTAGGATATAATTCATCTAAAGTATTAATTGTGAAGTCTACTTTTTCCTGTTTGGTCATTTTTGTTTAATTTTATCAAAAATAATTTAAACAAAATTAGATTCGATATGAACACTTTAAAAGTTGGCGATAAAGTACCTGAATTTTCTGCAAAAGACCAAGACGGAAATACGATAAGTTTATCTGATTACTCTGGTAAAAAGCTTATTGTTTTTTTCTACCCTAGAGCAAATACGCCTACTTGTACAAACGAAGCTTGTAATTTGAATGAAAATATTAAGTATTTAAAAAAAGAAGGCTATGAGATTTTAGGCGTTAGCGAAGATTCGCAGCGTAAACAGGCCAATTTTAGAGAAAAATTTGGCTTTGAGTATCCCTTGTTAGCAGATGTTGACCATGAAGTTATTAATACTTTTGGAGTTTGGGGTCCTAAAAAGTTTATGGGACGTGAGTTTGATGGTATCCACAGAACTACTTTTATTATTGACGAGAATGGAGTAGTTTCCCGAGTAATAGATAAAGTAAAAGCGAAGCAACATGCTGAACAGATACTAGAAGGATAATAAAAAGTAAAAGAGACAGTCTAAAAAAGCCTCATTTTACATTTTTGTCATATTGAGCGCAGTCGAAATACTTCAAAATTCTAGTAGTTAAAGTTCTCGACTCCGCTCGAAGTGACAGTAGAGAATCCTTTTTTAGACAGATTCTTTTTTATTCCTCATCTATTTCTTCCGTTTCTGGAACATCTTTTCTAACAAATAAGTCTTTCTTTTGTATCATTTCTGCAATACCTTCTGGTAGCATTTCTTCCCAGCCATCTTCACCATTCGTAATTCTTTTTAAAACATCTCTGGAGAAAATATGCATGATATCTGGATCGTAGTCAATAATATCCATAACCTTACCATTATATTTAAAGAACTTATAGAGTTCCTTCATCCTAGGATGAACTTTTACGTTATTACTAGTCATAATCTGACCAGTTTGTGCATCCTTCATTGGGTAGAGATATACTTGTAAATCTTTGAAGAATAATTTCCCAAAAGCTTCTAGGATACCTCCACTAAGATGACGGTAATATTTTTCATCAAATACATCGATTAGGTTATTAACACCCATGGTTAAACCAATACGCGCTTTGGTATAATTATTAAAGTACTCGACAAGCTTGTAATACTCTTGAAACTTAGAAATCATTACGGTATGTCCTAAAGAACATAGTAACTCCGCACGGTCCATAAAATCTTGTTCGTCTATTTCTCCAGATGCTCTTAGGTTGGATAAGGTAATCTCAAAAATTACAATTGTCTTATCCATATCTACGGTTTCGTCTCTAACAAAGATGTCATAGGATTTTTGAAACATATCCATATTTACCTTAGTTACAGGTCTAAAACTACCACGTAAGGCTAAGATGTTCTTTTTGTATAGTGCAGCAGCAGGCAATAAATTATTCCCATCAGGACCAAACATGACTGCATCCGTCATATTATTTTTAATGAGCTGTAAACTCATTAGGCGATTGTCAACATCCCTAAAGTTTGGACCTGTAAAGTTTACCATATCAATTTCAATGGTATCCTTATCAATATGATCGTATAAATATTTTAAAAGCTTTTTTGGTCTATTAAATTTAAAAAATGCCCCGTAAATAAGGTTTACACCAAGAATTCCTAAGGTTTCTTGCTGCAACCGGGCTTCATTCTGCTTAAAACGGATATGTAAGATAATCTCGTCATGTTCCTTTTGGTTTGGATCTAGTTGAAAACGAAGTCCAATCCAACCGTGACCTTTATAGCGTTTAGAAAAATCTATTGTTGCTACGGTATTTGCGTAAGAAAAGAAACGATAATCTGGATTACTTTTTCTGTCTATACGCTCTTCAACCAATTGCATTTCGTGCTTAAGCATAGTCTTTAAACGTGCTTGGGTCACATAACGCCCATCTTTTTCAACACCATAAATTGCATCGCTAAAGGCTTTGTCATAGGCACTCATTGCCTTTGCAATAGTACCAGAAGCGCCCCCAGCTCTAAAGAAATGCCTTGCTGTTTCCTGTCCTGCACCAATTTCGGCAAAAGTGCCATAGATATCAGGATTTAAATTTATACGTAAGGTTTTTGCCTTTATGGAAGGGATATTCTCAAACTCATTTACTTTGTTAGGAACAGTGGCCATGCGCTATTTTTTGTTGTTAACAAAGTTAAGAAGTTAAAGAATTCTTTTAGACAAATATGTTATAATTTTGAATTAAATGAGTGAGACGTTAAAAGTCACTTTTTTAGGCACCGGCACCTCTCAAGGAATTCCCATTATTGGAAGCAAACATCCTGTTTGTTTAAGCGATAATCCAAAAGATAAACGCTTACGAGTATCTGTCCTTTTTCAATGGAAAGATTATAATTATGTAATAGATTGTGGTCCGGATTTTAGACAGCAAATGCTTTCAAATCCAATCGATAATCTTGACGGAATACTTTTTACACATGAGCATGCCGATCATACTGCGGGTATCGATGATATACGACCTTTTTTCTTTAGACAAGGTGACATTCCAATTTATGCCGAATCTAGAACAGTAAGTTCATTAAAAAAGCGTTTTGATTATATTTTTGCTGAAGAAAACCGCTATCCTGGTGTTCCTGCTGTTAAAATAAATTTGATTGATAAAGCCACTCCATTTGAGTTAAATGGACTAAAAGTAATTCCAATTGAGGTACTCCATAACGAGTTACCCATATTAGGTTTTCGAATTTTAGATTTTGTCTACCTAACTGATGTAAAAACGATATCAGATTTAGAATTAGAAAAATTAAAAGAATGTAAAATTTTGGTAGTGAGTGCTTTAAGAATAAAACCACATATTTCACATTTAAACTTAGAAGAAGCTATTGCATTTGCAAAAAAGGTAGGAGCGGAGCAAACTTATTTTACCCATATAAGTCACCTTTTAGGGTTTCATGAAGAAGTAGAAGAACAATTGCCAGAGAATATACATTTAGCTTACGATAATTTAAAAATTACCATTTAATGAAAAAGAATATTTTTTTATACCTATTTGTTTTTGCTGCTTTAATAGCATTATATATGCTCGTAAATGGAAATAAGATTCAACAACGAAGTATTGATAAAATACAAAAGTTACAATCTGAAGTTTCCCAGTTAGAGGATTCCGTTAAAAACACCCAACTCAAAGTTTTAGATATGCAGTATTTTTCATTGGAAAACAATGATGATGCTTTAGCATATTACGAGCATTTAAATCTAAAAAACCCAACGCGATATATTGAGGATAAGTTATTAGAAACCAATGAAAAGAAGGGTGATAACCCCTTAGTTCCTTATGAAGGAATGAATAGTGATTTTAAAATAAATAAGATTAAAGTCCTTAATAATAAGTGGATACTTGCCGATTTTTCAGATGGGCAGTACTGGGGAGACCTAATTATAAAATACGAGTTAAAAGATGATTTAGCAGTTGACTTTACCTTGGTCGAACACTTGCTTTA
>CAYTRI010000032.1:3406-12984 GCA_964440105.1 uncultured Flavobacteriaceae bacterium | reverse complement strand
ATTGAATAAAAGTAAACCATTTTTGAAAATAGGTTCCTAGAACAGGAATCTTGTTTTCCTTGCTTTTTGTTGCTCCCATTACGCTATAAATAATTAAACCTAAATATAATAGAAAAACAAATTCCCAAACAAAAGGGGTTAGGCTTTGGTTTAAAATAATAACTAATCCATGAAAAATGATATGTAAACCAAAAGTCTGCCTAATGTAAAAACGAGCAAAAGCATTTTTAGGCTCTAAATTCATTGTAATGGCAATAAGGCAACCAACTAAAGTGATATGAGCAATAATTGCAGTTGTCTTCCCTTTAGAAATTTCCTCTTTCAAATTAACTAAGTGAGATTTCTTTATTATTTATAATACCGTAAACCTTTCCTTTTAATTGCCTCCCTGTAAAGATGCTATTCTTTGAAGTAGACTTCACTGCTGATAAATTAAAAGTGTATTCATCATGAGGATTGAATAGGGTTAAACAAGCTTTTTCACCCTCTTTAAGCTGCGCATTTTCAATACCAAATCTTTCTCTCCCTTTAGTAAGTAGAGCAATAGCATCATCTATATCTAGTATTGTATTTAAAGCTCCAAAAGCACTTTCTAAACCAACACTCCCAAATTCTGCATTGTCAAACTCAACGCGTTTTTGTTCAATATCAATTGGAGTATGGTCTGTAGTTACAAAATCGATAGTTCCGTTTTGCAATCCTTTAAGTAAAGCTTTACTATCTTTTTGAGTTCTTAGCGGTGGCTTTACTTTATAGTTTGAGTCGAAAGATTCTAATTCTTTATCTGATAAAATCAAGTTATGAATGGCCACACTAGTAGTAATATCTAGTCCTTTTTTCTTTGCTTCGGAGATTAACTTAACCGAACCAGCAGTTGATATTGTAGGGATATGTAATTTTCCGCCTGTATATTCTAAAATATAAAGATCTCTAGTAATTTGTAATTCTTCAGATAGGCTTGGAATTCCCTTTAATCCCAATTTTGTAGATACTTCCCCTTCATGAACAGTTCCCTTACCCTTTATTTGGAGTTCTTCAGGATATGATAACACTAAGCCTTCAAAATTTTGAGCGTATAATAATGCAATTTTTAAAAGATTAGCATCTTTTAAGGAGCTCTTGTAATCATAAAATGCAACAGCACCTGCATTGTGCATATCAAAAAGTTCTGCTAAATGCTCACCATTACCATTAGCTGTTAAATTGCCTATGGGATATAAATTAGTTGTAGCATTTTTACTTCGCTCTTTTAAAAATATAATATCAGAACTAGTATCTGGAGTAGGGTTGGTGTTTGGATTTAATATAATATCGGTAAACCCACTTGCTGAAGCAACTTTTAACCCATTTGCTATAGTTTCTCTTTCTTCAAAACCAGGTTCCCCAAAACTCACACTGCTATCAAACCAACCTAAAGAAACATGTAGGTTATCAAGCCTAATTTCTTTAGCTCCTTTAGGAGTATCAATTTTGGTTGAAATTTTTTGGATAATACCATCCTTTATATGGATGTCTCGTTTTTTATGATGAATAGCAGGGCTGTTAGTATCTATAATTGTAGCAGACCTTAGGAGTATATTCATGCAAGAAATTTTTGTATCAACACTTCTACCAAAGCGAAGACCAGTGCAAAAATAATAAACCATTTCCAATATTGGGTAATAGAGTTGTCTTTAGCCATATTTTCAAACACTTCTGGTATGTCATTTTGTATAGTAGATACTATAAAATCATCCATATTTTGGTATCGTAAAACACTTTCTTTTCTTTGGTAATTAAAGCTTAAGTTTCTTAAGGTATCATTAGCGTCAATTAAGCTATAAATACCATCTGTGTTTGGATTATCTAGAAATGTTAGTCGCACCTTATTTGAAAAGGATTGTTGCAATGGAATAAATTCAATACCAGTTTTAACCACTTTTAATACGTGGTCTTTTTCAATATTTTTAGAAACATCAATTACTGTATTCTCTCCAATTGTTGCGTATAACTCAGGATTTTTAAGACTATTAAGTCCTATGTTATAAAATGTAGGTACAATTAAAGGGGCATTTTTAAAATTAGAATTTTCATTGTTTAATGAAGCAGTAAATACAAAGACATTGCTATTGCCAACTAAAAAAGGGGCGTTATTTGCAAAAGATAATAACTGCGGGCTACTAGTAGTAATACTCCAATACGTTTTTGCATTAGGGTAATCAAAATTTGAAACTCTTTTTTCGAATACATTTTCGAACAAAGGATGGTCAAAAGCAATTGATGTTATTTTCTGTTCTTGTTCAATCCTTGCAGTGAATTTAGTAGAAGTTAAGTTTGATAAAAACGAATTGTAAGTGCCAATATCTGGATTCAAGGAAGGTATAATGACGATACTCCCACCTTTTTGATGAAATTGCTTTAAAATCGCTTGTAGACTAGAAGGTATTGCAGAAATGCCATTAACGATGACTAAATTTTGCTTGTCTATCTGACTATAGTTTAAATTTTTGAGATTAAGATTTTCAAATTCAAATTCTTCCTGTGTAAATATTCGATTGAGGAAACCTGCATCTGACTCACTAATAACTAGAACTTTTATTTTATCCTTTTTATCTATATTGAAATAGAAATTATTATCGTAAACTAAGCCGTTATCAGATAGTGTAACACGCCCTTTTATTACTTCATTTTTTGGTAATGAAAGGGTAGTGGTAGTTTTTTTTGTTGAATTATACGCTGCAGCTGTTTTTGCTATAAGCCTATTATCATTATAAATTGAAATAGGTACGGTCTCATCTTCAGGTATTCCAGAGACTTCAATATTTAATTCAATTTGATTCTTTGTTGCGTTATTGAAATACAAAGAATCTATTGAAATATTGTTTGTGTTATCAGGCTTTAAATTGACTAGATGTATTGCTAAATCTTTAATTGAATCTTGAAGAACATTTTGCTTTCTTTCTTGAAAATCTGAAATTAGAATTAAATTTTTTTGAGTTGCGACACTTCTTGAAAATAGCGTTTTTGCTTTTAGAACTACTTCATTAAATGAAAGTTGATTTGATTTATAATCAAGCGATAGCAATTCATTTTGGACATTCTTTAATTCTACATCTTTAAAAGTATGATTATTAGTAAAAAGACTGAACTTGGAATCACTTGGCACTGTTTTTACTAAATCTTGTACAGCTTGTTCAAGCAAAGTAAATCCATCTTTCTGTGCCTGCATACTAAAAGAGTCGTCTAAATAGATAACCATTTCTTTTTCTTGTAATGCAGTACTTTTTGCAAAAAACGGTTGTGCAAAGGAAATGATGATGCAAGCAAGCAGCATTAATCTGGTTAGTAAAAGCAACCATTTTTTAAGGTTATTACTTTTTCTAGATTCAGAAATTACCTTTTGTAGCATAGCTACATTTGTAAAAGGAGTTTTTTTAAATCGTCTTAATTGAAAAAGATGGATAATGATAGGAATCAGTAGTAAAAAAAGAGCCCAAAGTAGTTCTGGATGTTTAAACTGCATTCCGTAATTAGATTATGTAAATATACAGTTTTAATAAGTTTGGTTATTTGTTATCTGTTGTTAAGAGTTTGATAATTTTATCTGCTTAACAGAAAAAGAAATAGTCTGTCGCTGGCTTAAATTTTAATTGATTTAAATAGTCTTTTATTTCTTCTTGTGCACCTTCATTAGCTACTGTAACTATTATTTGTGGGTTTTGTAAGCCTTCTAATTTTGAAAAATGAAATAGCTCTTGGTCGTATATTTTCTTACTTATTTTATTGGGATTATCACATATCCAAGTAAAATCAACATCTTTTTTAATTAGTCCTTTTGCTGTTTTTTTTCCTTTAAAACCAGCACCCCAAACTACTAGAGGTCTTTTTTTATTATGGTCTAGACGCAAAAAGTAGTGTAGTTTTATTTCTAAAAAGTAGTTTTGAGCATAGTGCTCATGGGTTCTTGAAGCTCGTGTATCATAATCGCGCCATAACAACAGTACTTCATTACAGGGAACTACATTCAATCCTTTTTCATAAAACCTAAAAGTTAAATCATAATCTTCGGGATACCTATTAGATTCAAATCCTCCACAAGATTCAAAATCTTCTCTATAAGTCATCCAGCAAGGTGATGGAATAACACATTCTTTATATATTTCAGAATAGTTACTACCCAAAGCAGTTAAACCATTCAACCATTTTTCATAGCGAGAATAGCCGTCACTAATTCCTCTTTCAGAAAAATAACGTACTTGACCAACAGACACGTTTCCTTTACCATGTTTAGTAAGTAAATCAGTCATTACTTTTAACCTATTTGGTTTCATAATATCATCGGAGTCCATTCTGGTAATAAATTTTCCGCTACAATTGGCATAAGCCATCTGCAAAGCTGGAATTATCCCAGTTCCTTTATTAGAAAAAACCTGAAATCTTGAATCCTTTTTTATATAAGTTTCTACTATGCTAAGGCTATTGTCTGTAGAATGGTCGTTAATAGCAACTACTTCCCAATCCTCATAGGTTTGCTTTAAAATAGAATCCAAACATTCTACTAGAAATTGAGCAGTATTTTTAAATGGAATTAGGATACTAACTAATGGCATTATTTTTTTAATGCTTTTTTAATTCCAATCTCCGCCAATTCACTTAAAACTTGATAACCTGCTTCTGTAAGGTGCACTTCATCATACGTTAATTTTGAGGGTAAACCATTTCTATCATCTACCATTTCACTAAAATAGTCTAGATAAAACACCCCTTTTTCATCAGCAAGTTGCTTAAGTAACCCGTTTAGTTTTGGAATTTTAATATTTGGGTTTAAACCAGGTTTCCAAGGATAATCGTATGCCGGTAACACCGAACAAATTACTGGGCAGATTCCGTTAGCCTCTGCAAGCTCTACCATTGATGCAATATTATCTCTAATTTGTTCAAGAGTCATAGGACCAGTATTACCTGCAATATCATTGGTTCCTGCAAGAATAAGAACCATTTTTGGGTTTAACTGTATTACATCTTGTCTAAAACGAATTACCATTTGCGGCGTGGTCTGCCCGCCAATACCACGATTAATGTAAGATGGATTTTCAAAAAAAGAAGCTGTCCATCCTTCTGTTATTGAGTTTCCCATAAATACGACTCGATTTTCATCGGCTGGTTGAGCTAATAATTTTTCATTTGCTGATTTATATTTAGCCAAATTTGACCAATCTTGAGCATTAGTATTTTTTAAAAATGTAAATAGACTTAGCAGCACGAGTATTTTTATTTTAGACATGTTATTTAATTTTTTGGAGGACTAATCATAATATGTGCTCTATGCGTTCCAGGGTTCATTAGCCAAGCGTGACCAGGTGGAGTAGGAGTTGTAGGCAAACCCGTGGTTTCACCGGTAGCAAAGGGAACATAAAACACATAGCGCAAGTAGCTGTTTTCTATTTCTTTGGTTTCTTCATTTACATCACCCGTAAAAACACATAAAGTAGTTTTATCTGGTAAATTTAATTTGCCTGATTTTACCTCAGCTTCACGGATATCAAAAATCTCTTGAAATTCTTTGCCTGCTGCTTTCAATTCTCTGCCGCGAGCCATAAATTCATCTAATTCTTTGTGATAGGCGGCTGTAGAAAACTTACTTTTTTTTGGGTCAGATGCTAATGCTATATAATCATTTGTGCCTTCTCTTAAAGTTACAAAGTTGCCTGAAGTATCATATCCATATACTTTTGCTCCAGCTTTATAGTCAGTAGGAACGGCCATTAAAGCGGTTTTAATTTGCCATTCTTTAGATGGTATTTCTTGCCCTATAATTATAGAACAGAACATTAAAGTTGTTATATATACTAAGTTTTTCATGTTATCTGTTTTAATATTTAGCGCTTTCACCCGTGTTGGCAGTCCTTTTTATAAAAGCCCTAATATCATCGTTTGCTTTTTGTAAATCTTCTCGCCTTAAATACATCATGTGCCCAGATCGGTAACCCTTAAACTCAAACCTATCTTTCATACGTCCGCTAGGGTCAACTTGCCACATGGTATATTTTGCATTAAAATAGGTAGTAGCACCATCATAATAACCAGATTGCACCAATACATTTAAGTATGGGTTTTGAGCCATTGCTTGGCGTAAATCATCTCTAGTAGTATCATTTTCATTATTCCAAGGCCGTACAGGGCCAAACATATTATATTTGATATCTGTTTTAAAATTCAACTCCTCTTGCAAGTAATAGTTAATTGCTGGAGTAAAACTATGTAACCAAGAGGTAAGCTCAGAATTATAATCGGGTCTAGATCCAATGCTCTTTTTATCAATACCCATGTAACGACTATCCAAACGACCAACGGTAAAATCACCTTTATTCTTTAAAAGATTTTTCCAAAAGAATCCTGTAGGTACATCAAGATTATGGTCTAAAATATCTTCTTTTTTTAATCCTGAATAATAGGCCATTTTCTTTGCTGTTTCTTCTTTTTCTGCATCAGATATAAAACCACCTTTTGCAATAGCTGGGATTAAAGAGTTAATAGTATAGGATTCTGACTCAGGCAGTACTTCTAATAAATCTTTATTCTGTAATTCAGATGGTAATACTTTATGATGCCATGCTGCAGCAGTAAAATAAGGTAGGTTTAAGGCACTGGATACCGGTCCTCCAACTCTTATTACCTTATAATCAGCAGGAGAAACCATAATCACTCCATTCAAATACATCCATTGTTGGTTTTGTAACTCCAATGAGAGCCCCATAACTCGAGTGCCTCCGTAACTTTCTCCAACAATATATTTTGGAGAACGCCACCTATTGTTTCTTGTAACAAAGGTATTGAGCCATTCTGCTAGGTATTTGATATCCGCATTAATGCCAAAAAATTTATCTCTTTTTACTTCTTTGCCACTTTCTGGAATAGTTCTGGAGTAGCCAGTATTAGCTGGGTTTACATATACAATATCAGTAGCATCGAGAACAGAAAAAGGATTAGATTTTACACCATAGGGTTGTACAGGATAGCCTTCGTCATCAATTTTAAGAACTTTTGGGCCAGTATATGCCAAATGCATCCACACAGAACCAGAACCAGGGCCGCCGTTAAAGGAAATTAATAATGGTCTTTTTGTTCTGTCTTTTACATTGTTTCGAGTGTAATACGTATAATGCAATGAAGCAATAGGTTCGCCCATCTCATCCCAAACTGGTTGTGTTCCTGTTGTTGCGGTATAACTAAAACTCGAACCATTTATAGTAGCGCTATGCTGCGTTGTTATGGTAGTATCAATTGGTAGTTTTCGTCCCTGTGACAGTACATAACATAAATTGAAAAACAAAAGTGAGGTAAATAATAGTTTTTTCATTTTGTTGGTTGAATTAGTAATCAATTAAAAATAAGGATTTTGAATAAGAACTAGGCACTCTTCCATAGCTCTAGTTCAATTTTATATCTTTAATGGACAAATACTTCACATGAAAAAAATCTCAAGAAGACATTTTAATAACACAATGGTAAAGGGTATTGGAGGTTCAGCCTTATTGGCTGGTGCGCCATTTGCTTGTGCTATGGGAAATAATCAAGAAAAGAAGAAATTAGGAATCGCTTTGGTGGGTCTCGGCAGATACAGCACATACCAATTAGCACCAGCACTAGAAGAAACAGAGCACTGTTATTTAGCAGGTATAGTTACAGGATCTCCAGAAAAAGAAAAGCTATGGGCCTCTAAATACGATATACCTAAAGAGAATATTTACAATTATCAGAATTTTGATGAGATAAAAGATAACCCTAATATAGATGTCGTCTATGTTGTCCTACCAAATTCCATGCATGCAGATTTTTCTATAAGGGCGGCAAGAGCAGGAAAACATGTTATTTGTGAGAAACCCATGGCTATGAATGTTGAGGAATGTGATGCCATAATAGCTGCTTGCACCAAGAATAATGTAAAATTGGGTATAGGTTATCGACTGCATTCGGAACCCTACACGCAGGAAGTAAAGCGATTTGTAAAAGAAAAAACTTTTGGTAACATAAGGTATATTTCTGCAGATGCAGGGTATTATTCTGGAAGCAATCCTGGACAGTGGCGTTTAAATAAAAAACTATCCGGTGGTGGGGCATTGGTAAATATGGGTGTTTATGCAATTCAAAGTATTATTTATGGTACCGGCGAGAACCCAATTTCTGTTTCGGCTCAAGAATTTAGCACAAGACCAGATTATTTTAAGGGAACAGACGAAACAATTACTGCTCAGTTTAAATTTAAGAGTGGGGCAGTAGGTACGATTATGACCTCGCACAATGCAAACGCAAACCGATTACACGCAAAATGTGAAAAGGGTTGGTTTGAGTTAGATCCGGCAAGTACTTATATTCCTTTGGCAGGGAGAACATCTAAAGGTGAATTGAATTTTAAGCAAGAAAGTCAACAAAAACTACAAATGGATGACTTTGCAAAACATATTCTATTGGAGACTCCCAATTTAGTACCTGGAGAAATGGGAAAACGTGATATGATGCTAGTAGAAGCTATTTATAAATCTATACGAGAAGGAGGAAAGAAGCAAACTTTTGATTTTGATTCAAATTATGGATTTGGTGGTTAATTAATTTTAGCTCGTTTTAAAATCTTTTTTTATGAGTGAACTAAAATAGCAAACGTTTATTCAAACTTGTCACACTGAGCGCAGTCGAAGTGTAATTAGGCAGTCTTAATTTCTGCCGACCTTACGGAATTTAGAATTTTTCAAAAACCCCTAAACCAAATAGTGCAAAGTCATATTTTACTGGGTCATTTGCATCAAACTTTCTTAAGCTATTATCAAGCTCCGTAAGAGCCTTAGCATCATTCTGTTTTCTTTTGAGTAGTTTTAATTTACGAGCTACATTCCCTGAATGCACATCTAAAGGACAAGATAATTTTGAGGCAGGTATACTTTTCCAAAGACCAAAATCTACACCTTTATCAGCAGGGCGTACCATCCAACGTAGGAACATGTTAATGCGTTTAGCAGCCGAACCTTTTAATGGGTCTGAAACATGCTTTTGGGTGCGGGAAAGATGTTCTAGTTCAAAAAAAAGTGACTTATATGTACTAATTGTTGTTTGTAATGATTGGTTTTCTTGGTGTTTGGTAAAAACAGCTTCTAATCCCCCATGATTTCTATAGATATTATTTAGAGCGAGGATGAAAAACTTTAAATCATCTCCATTGAAAGTGCGATGCACAAAACTAGATAGATTATCTAAATCAGCTTCTTGATGATTCAAAACAAAATCATAGGGAGTGTTATCTAAAAGCTCCATTAAACGATACGCATTGTTTATAATACTCTTTCGATTACCCCAAGCTATAGTTGCAGTTAAAAATGCACTAATTTCAATATCTTCTTTCTTAGAGAAACTATGGGGTATTTGAATAGGGTCTGCTTCTAAGAATTTAGGATGTTCATATTGCTCTGCTTTCTCATCCAAGAATGCTTTTAATTCAGACTTATTCATTCAAAAGGGATATTCAATAGTTTCATTATAATGAATGGTCCAATTAGAATTAGGTTATGTAATGCATGCAAGAGCATTGACCATACTAACCCAAGTTT
>CAYTRI010000032.1:0-3306 GCA_964440105.1 uncultured Flavobacteriaceae bacterium | reverse complement strand
CGTATAATCATCTTCAATATAAACTGGGTTTTTTAAAAACCTCCAAACCTCTTTTAGCATATTATTTTGTAATTAAACCGTCTACCATTACTAATTTTCTATCTGCCATATTAGCCAATTCCTCGTTATGAGTAACAATTACAAAGGTTTGACCAAATTCTTTTCGTAAATCAAAAAACAATTGGTGTAGGTTATCCGCACTTTCAGAATCTAAATTTCCACTAGGTTCATCAGCAAAAATTACTGATGGATTATTAATTAAAGAACGCGCCACAGCAACACGCTGCTGTTCACCACCGGAAAGCTCATTTGGTTTATGATGCATTCTTTCTGAAAGACCTAAAAAGATAAGTAATTCTTTAGCCCTTCTTTCTGCTTCTCCTTTTGAAGTCTTTTTTATAAATGCAGGAAGGCAAACATTTTCTAAAGCAGTAAACTCAGGTAGTAATTGATGAAATTGAAAAATAAACCCAATATGTTCATTTCTAAATTTCGCTAAATTCTTATCTGACAGACTATTGGTATCTATGTCATTAATAGTAATAGTACTCTCCGTTTTGTTTGAAGGCACATCTAAAGTGCCTAGAATTTGTAGCAAGGTAGTTTTTCCAGCACCTGAAGCACCAACTATTGCGACAATCTCACCTTTTTTAATTTCAATATTAACTCCTTTTAAAACCTTAAGGTTTCCATAGAATTTTTGGATATTTGATGCCTGTATCATATTCATTACAACGAAAAGATGAAAGTAAGCATAACTTATAACTGGTAAAAAAAGATTTATATTTTTTTACGACTATTAAGTAAAAGTTAAAAGCAATCTAGCTATTGCATAATCAATAATATTGTTTAACATTTACACAAAATGAATAAACAAAAAGAAAATATTTTAGAAACTGCAATTTTTGCCAATGGATGTTTCTGGTGTACAGAGGCTGTTTTTCAAAGATTAAAAGGAGTTAAAGAAGTGATTTCTGGATTTACTGGAGGTAAAATTAAAAACCCTGCTTATAGAGAAATTACAACAGGTAGAACTGGTCATGCAGAGGCAATAAAGATTAGTTTTAATCCTTTAGAAATAAGTTATGATGAGCTATTAGAGGTTTTTTTTGCAACGCATGACCCAACTACTCTAAATAGACAGGGATATGACGTAGGCACCCAATATAGAAGTGAAATTTTTTACACATCAGAGCAGCAGAAAATTGTTGCTGAAAACTTTATAGCTTACTTAGAGAAGGAAAAGGTTTTTAATAATCCAATAGTGACAGCAGTTTCAGAAGAGAAAACTTTTTATGTTGCAGAAGAAAATCATCAAAACTATTATAACGAAAATAAAACGCAGCGATATTGTCAATTTGTTATAAATCCAAAGATTGACAAATTAAAAAAATATTACGCAGATAAATTAAATACCATTTCAAACTAGTATGAGTACTTACAGAAATTTAGAAGAGTATAATATTGAAATCACCAATGAGGTAAAGGAACGTTTTTCTAAGATAATTGATGAAATAGGCGAGGATGTATCTAGACAGGGTCTTGTAAAAACCCCAGAGCGTGCTGCAAAAGCTATGCTTTTTCTTACACAAGGTTACCAACAAGACGCTGCTGAAATATTAAGAGGGGCAATGTTCAAGGAAGATTACGATGATATGGTTATCATTAAGGATATTGAACTATACTCGCTTTGCGAACACCATATGCTTCCATTCTTTGGTAAGGCTCATGTTGCATATATTCCAAATGGGCATATTGTTGGATTAAGCAAAATACCACGTATCGTTGATGTTTTTGCAAGAAGGTTACAAGTACAAGAACGTTTAACGCACGATATTTTGGAGTGTTTAAATAACACCCTAAAACCTAAAGGTGTTGCTGTGGTAATTGAAGCTAGCCATATGTGTATGATGATGCGAGGGGTACAGAAGCAAAATTCTGTAACTACTACCTCTGGTTTTAGAGGGGCTTTTGAAAAAATTGAAACCCGTAATGAGTTCTTAAAATTGGTTACTTCTGATCTACATTAATAATTTTGGCATCCCTTTTGTTTTATTTTAGATTGGAATTACTATTTTTCACCTATGTCAAAACTAAAGGATAAAAAAATTAGGAACCTCTTTCTGGGTTTACTGTTTGATGCATTAGGAATGTTATCATTTGTTCTACCAGGAATAGGGGAGTTCTCTGACGTTATTTGGGCACCACTCGCAGGGTGGCTAATGACTAGAATGTATAAAGGAAAAATTGGTCAAGCTGCGGGCGTGGTTACTTTTGTTGAGGAGTTAATACCTGGTCTTGATGTTATACCAACCTTTACTATTATGTGGGTTTATACCTATCTCTTAAGTGGTAAAAAAGGAAAGAAAGTTATTGATGTTTAGATAACTTTTGACTGGAATAGGATAAATTTCTGTTTTCAGCAAACGTAAAATCTGCACTTTAATCAGTGATGCTAATGCACATTAGCGTATCATCTACATTGACCGGAGGGGTGGAAATTTTGTACAGAATAATACCTGATGCATGTGCTTTGTATTCTTCGAGCTTCTCACCAAATTCGTTAGTGATATAGCCCACGGTGTTCCCCTTTTTAACAGAATCACCTGCTTTTAGATTACTGTAAAAAAACCCTATTTCTGTAGACCTAATATAGGTTTGATTGTTTAGCTGAATAAGGTTTGGGCTTGGCTCTGTGCCGTTATCGTACATTTCCATCTCATCGAGAATGTTATAAATTCCCTTTTTTATCAGGCTGACTGCTTCTTTCTGCACATTGCCCAATTTGCCACTTTCAAAACTTAAGGCCACCTTTCCATCTTGACAGGCTTGTTTGAAGGTGTATTTGGCAGGTTCATAATCCTTGAGCGTGTACGGATAAGAAACAACATATTCAAATCCGCTGATTTCCGAAAGTTCTCTGGCTCTTTTTGTTTGTTCTGGATAATTCTCGTTTTCGTAAAAACACACAAACGGAATCAGGTCTTCATTCACACCTCCGCCATGTACATCCAAATAAACATCACTCACTGAAATTATATTCGTTGTAATGAAATCGGCTATTTTCTGGGTAACGCTACCATTTGATTTCCCCGGAAAAGCACCGTTCAGATTTACTTGGTCATTTGGATTGATAATAGAAGTTCGCGAAAAAAAGGAAGCTGTATTTGCAATGGGGATTATGATTAAAGTACCAGCTAAGCCGTTGATATCGATTTCTCCCAAAAGCTCTTGTACCCCAACTAAGGGAGGGTATTCAAATCCGTGAACTCCAGCAACAATTGTAAATACAGGTCCATCACTCTT
>CAYTRI010000031.1:0-21001 GCA_964440105.1 uncultured Flavobacteriaceae bacterium | reverse complement strand
TTTTCAAGTAGTTTTTCTACATCTGCAACTTGTTCTTCGTTTAGTTCTTTAGTTACTTGTGGAATACGTTCAAAACCTGAAGATAAAATTTCAATTTCTCTAGTTTCCAATTCTTTCTGTATTGCACCAAAACTTTCAAAAGGAGCGTATATTAATATACCATCATCATCTATAAAGACTTCTTCAGCACCAAAATCTATAAATTCTAACTCTAACTCTTCTGCATCTATGCCTTCTGAAGGAATTCTAAAATTACAAGTGTGATCAAACATAAACTCTACTGAGCCAGATGTTCCTAAACTACCATTACATTTATTAAAATAACTACGAATATTGGCAACTGTTCTAGTATTGTTATCAGTAGCGGTTTCTACAAGAATAGCTATACCGTGTGGTGCATATCCTTCAAATAAAACTTCTTTATAATCCCCTAGACTCTTGTCACTAGCCCTTTTTATGGCTCTTTCAACATTATCTTTTGGCATGTTAACAGACTTTGCATTCTGTATAACAGCTCTAAGTTTAGAGTTAGCATCCGGATCTGGTCCTCCTTCTTTTACTGCCATGACAATATCTTTGCCAATGCGAGTAAAAGCCTTAGACATTGCAGACCAACGCTTCATTTTTCGTGCTTTTCTAAATTCAAAAGCTCTTCCCATATAGTAAATAGTTTAAGGATAATGACAAATTAACAAAACCAGTATGATAATCACAAACCTAAAAAAGTGAATTAGGGATTAATGATTTTTTCAATTTTTGTTGCCAAGTCAAAATCATTTTGAGTAATTCCATTAACATCATGTGTATTTAATCTTATGATCAAGGAATTATATACGTTTTCCCAGTTGGGATGATGATTTTGAGCTTCGCACTCAAAAGCAATTTCAGTCATTTTTGAAAATGCTTCTTTAAAATTTTTAAACTTATAGGATTTGGTAATAGCACCGTTGTCTAAAACCCATCCATCTAAATTAGAAAGCTTTTCTTTGATTTGATTTTGATTTAATTTTTCCATCTGTTACTAAATTAATCAAATCAATCGACCATTAAGTGATGATCTATAATTTCTTGGTATGTTGTTCTAAGGTTTTTTGGTAATTTGTTTTTCTTTGGCAGTACAGCAAGATATCTGTCCTCATTAGTCGTAAATACTTTTTTTAATATTGGGTGGTAATTGCCCAAACGTTTTATAACCTCTTTTGTAAAATCTTCATGATGAACCAAATCAGTACTTCCTAGATGATAAATGCCATATTTATCATGATTAATTAGGTAGTGAACTTGTTGCATTAGTTTATCATCATGTGTAACATTGATAATTAGATTAGGAAATACCTCAATGGGCTCATTACTTTCTAACTGTATTTTTAATTCTTTTACTCTTGGAGAAGTATTACCAAAAACCATTGGTACACGCAGAATAGCAATTTTAGTTTTAGGCATTCGCATCATCATATTCTCTATGCGAATTTTTAACCTACCGTAAATACTCTCCGATAATGTTTTATCAGTTTCATAAGATGGAAATTTACTATAGGCATCAAAAACATTGGCAGAAGAAATAAAGTACAGTTTGCATTTCTGTTTAGATACATATTCCATCAGGTGGATATGCGCCTGCACTTGCGCAGTAAAATTGCCTCTTAATGAAGAAATGATAAAATCTGGCTTTACTTTCTCTACTATCTGAAAAATATCATCTTCCTCTATATCGTAAGATAGAAACTGTTTGTTATTAGCAAATGTTTTGTTTGAATAATAGGTGCCGTAAGTATCGAAATAATTACAAAGTTCCTTGTAGAGTGAATTACCAATAAATCCACTAGCTCCTAGGATTAAAATTTTTTTCTTCTTGTTCAATTAAAACTATTAACTTTTGTAGAAAGGTAGTTTTACAACGGTAGCTGGTAAAGCATTTTTACGAACCTGAATATTTATTTTACTACCTAATTCAGAAAATATTTTTGGCACATAGCCTAAACCAATACCTTTTGCTAAAGAGGGAGACATTGTCCCGGAAGTAACCACCCCAATTTTCTTTCCTTGTCCATCTACAATATCATAACCTTGTCTTGGAATTCCACGTTCATCCAATTCAAAAGCTATGAGCTTTTGTTCTGCTCCACGTGCCTTTTCTTTAGCTAGGGATTCACTATTTACAAAGTCTTTGGTAAATTTGGTAACCCAGCCTAATCCTGCCTCAAGTGGTGATGTAGTATCATCAATATCATTTCCGTATAAACAATATCCCATTTCTAATCGCAATGTGTCTCTTGCAGCAAGGCCAATAGGTTTTATGCCAAAGCTGTTCCCAGCTTCTAAAACTTTATTCCAAATTTGTTCAACCTCAGAATTTTTACAATATATTTCAAACCCACCGGAACCTGTATAACCAGTTGCAGATATAATAACATGTTCTATTCCTGCAAAATCACCAACTATAAAATTATAAAACTTTATATCTGCTAAGTCATGTGAAGAAAGGGATTGCATGGCCTCAACAGCTTTTGGACCTTGGATAGCAAGCAAAGAATAATCTTCAGAAATATTTCGCATTTCTGCCCCTATGTTTTCATTGTATTTAGAAATATGATTCCAATCTTTATCAATATTTGAAGCATTTACCACAAGTAAATAGGTCTCGTCTTCAATTTTATATATGATTAAATCATCTACAATACCACCATTTTCATTTGGTAAATAACTGTACTGTGCTTTTCCAATAGTTAATTTTGAAGCATCATTGGAGCTTACTTTTTGAATCAAACCCAGCGCTTTTGGCCCTTTAATTAAGAACTCTCCCATATGGGAAACATCAAAAACTCCTAAGGCTTTACGAACAGTTTCATGTTCTGCATTAACGCCTTCGTATGAAACGGGCATATTGTAACCTGCGAAAGGCACCATTTTGGCTCCAAGAGATTCATGAGTTTTAGTAAGTGCAGTATCTTTCATTATTCAATATTTGTCGCTGTAAAAATATTGAAATATTAGCGTTTAGCTAGAAATACCTTCTATTGTTTTTTATAAATTTATTAATGGTTTATCAAGTAGGATTTTAGTTCATGATAACTACTTATTTTTTTTGACACCTTTTCTTTATCCATTATTTTTTGAATTTGAGGTGGGATTTCTGGACTTAAATTTAATGTTTCTTCTACGATACCTAAAAACTTAACTGGGTGTGCGGTTTCTAAAAAGATTCCATAAGTATTGGGATTACTCTGTTGATATTTTTTTAATCCTAAATAACCAACTGCACCATGTGGGTCAGCAACATAACCTGAACTTTTATGCATATGCTGCATCGCTTTCTTTGTTTCCTTATCACCAAAGGCATACGAAGAAAGGTTTTGTTTTAGTTGATTTAAATCATCATTATATAAATGGCGAATACGCACAAAATTACTTGGGTCACCTACGTCCATAGCATTAGAAATGGTTGCGGTCGAAGGTTTAGGATTATAGTCTCCATTTTTCATGAACTTGGGTACTGTGTCGTTTACATTGGTTGCTGCAATAAAATGTTTAACAGGCATGCCCAATTTTTGAGCTACCATACCGGCGCATACATTCCCAAAATTCCCTGATGGGATTGAAAAAACTAGTTCTTTATTTTTTGATTTTGCTTGTTTATAGGCAAATAAAAAGTAAAACAACTGAGGTAACCATCGCGCTACATTAATACTATTTGCTGAGGTTAATTTCTTTTCTAAAGTTATCTCTTTGTCTAAGAAAGCAGTTTTTACCATTTTCTGGCAATCATCAAAAGTTCCATCAACCTCTAACGCCATAATGTTTTGACCTAAGGTTGTTAATTGTCTTTCTTGGATATCACTCACTTTTCCACTAGGGTAGAGGATAACAACTTTCACACCTTTTACTCCTAAAAAACCATTAGCAACGGCACCGCCTGTATCGCCAGAAGTAGCAACTAATACCGTAACCTCATCGTTATTATCTTTCGAAAAATGACCTAGACAATTGGCCATAAAACGTGCGCCAACATCTTTGAAAGCCATTGTTGGACCATGAAACAGCTCTAAAATGCCTATATTTTCTTCAATACCGACTACAGGAAACTCAAAATCTAGCATATCTGCTAGGATTTCTTTTAAGGCTTCGTCCGTAAGGTCATTATTTACAAATTGATGAATAGCAGTGAAAGCAATTTCTTGATTTGACAATTCTTCAATACACTCAAAAAAAGAACTAGGTAATGGAGTAATACGTTCCGGAAAATATAGACCTTTATCTGGTGCAATTCCTGCGATTACTGCTTCTTTAAAGGATACGTTTGGTGCCTTATTGTTTAAACTATAAAAAGTCATTTCACTTTATTTTTTTTACTCCTGCCGGACAAATTTTTGATATATGAATATCATAATCAACCCCCACATTATCATATACAGAAGCCATGCTTTCACCCACATTTTGGGCATTTTTAAGCCCTTGGCTTAATGCAAAAATAGATGGTCCAGACCCTGAAATACCAGAGCCTAGCGCTCCATTTTTAATTGAAGAAGATTTTACTTTATCAAATTCTGGAATTAGAATGGAACGTAATGGTTCAACTATATGGTCTTCTAATGAACGCCCTATGAGCTTATAATCTTCTGTAAAAAGTCCAGCAATTAAGCCGCCAAGATTGCCCCATTGTTTAATCCCTTTTTCTAAACTTATAGTTGTTTTTAAAATCTTTCGAGAATCAGAGGTTTTAACCTCTATTTGTGGGTGTATAACTGTAGCATATAATTCTTTTGGAGTATTAATAGGGACTATATCTAAAGGAGTATAGCTTCTAACTAAAGTAAAACCACCATAAATAGCTGGCGCTACATTATCGGCATGCGCAACCTCACTAGCCAATTTTTCACCTTGTATAGCGAATCTAACTAATTCTAACTTTGAGAAAGGTTTGTTAAGTAATTCATTCATAGCCCAAACTGCTCCTGCTGAGCTTGCAGCACTACTACCAATACCACTGCCAGGCTTTATTTTTTTGTGAATTTCTATTTCAAATCCACCAGTATAGTCACTATTTTCTAAGAAGGCTAGCCCAGCAACGCCTGCTACATTTTTAGTAGTCTCTAAGGGTAACTTTTGGCCAGTAATTTTACTGATTTTGATTCCAGGATTTTTAGATTTACGAACTAACATTTCATCTCCAACGCTTTCTAAGGCAAGACCTAGCACATCAAAGCCACAGGATACATTAGCAATAGTTGCAGGGCAAAAAACTTTAATTGCTTCCATAATTAATAATTTCCTATTCTAATTACATCTGCAAAAATACCAGAAGCTGTAACATCTGCACCAGCTCCTGCACCTTTAATAATCAAAGGTTGATTTGGATATCTCTCAGTGTAAAACAACACAATATTGTCGCTTCCTTCTAGATTATAAAAATCATGTCCTTTAGGAATTTGTTGTAAACCTACACTGGCTTTTCCATTTTCAAACTGCGCTACATATTTTAGTTTACACTCTTTTTTAGCTGCATCTTCATATAATTTCTGAAAATTACTTTCATACTTTTTTAATGATTCAAAAAATGCATCATTAGAATTGGTGTTTAAACTTTCATCTGGTAAAAAAGATTCATTTTCAATTTCATCAATTTCTAGTTCATAACCACTCTCACGAGCTAAAATTAGAATTTTACGCATTACATCAATCCCACTTAAATCTATTGTTGGGTCGGGTTCTGTATAGCCTTCTTCTTGAGCTTGTTTTACTACATCATGAAATGTAGTATTATTATTAAAGTTATTGAATACAAAGTTTAGACTACCAGATAGTACAGCCTGAATTTTATTGATTTTGTCCCCTGATAAAATTAAATGTCTTAGCGTATCTAAAATTGGCAAACCTGCACCCACATTAGTTTCAAACAAAAATGGTGCTTTGTATTTTTTTGACAATCGCTTTAATTCTTGGTATGATTTATAATCTGAAGAACAGGCGATTTTATTGCAAGTGACTACAGAAATACTATTATTTAAGTACCTGGAATAGGTTTCTGAAACTTCTTTGCTAGCCGTATTATCTATAAAAATGCTATTCCTGTAGTTAAGTGTATTTACTTTTTCTATAAATGTCTCTCTGTCGGCCTTTTGGCCTTCGGCAAGCTCTTTTTTCCAATTTGATAATGAAATACCATCTTCATTAAATACCATAGTCCTAGAATTTGAAATTCCTATAACTCTAATATTTAATTTGAGTTCTGATTTTAAGTACTTCTTTTGCTTTTTTATTTGCTCTAAAAAACGTGCACCAACATTACCAACCCCCATTACAAAAAGGTTGAGTTGTTTTATATTTTCTTCAAAAAAGGTTTCATGTAACGTATTAAGTGCCTTTTTAACATCTTCTTTTTTAATTACTGCAGAAATATTACGTTCGGAAGCCCCTTGAGCTATAGCACGTATATTAACATTGTTTTTCCCAAGGGTACTAAACATTTGTCCACTAAGACCTTGGTGACTTTTCATATTATCACCAACTAGAGCAATAATTGCCATATCGCTTTCAACTACTAATGGTTTTATTTTGTGCGTAGCTATTTCATATTCAAAAGTGTTGTTTACTGCTTTAGTAGCATTTTCTGAATCTTTATCTGAAACTGCAACGCATATAGAATGCTCAGAAGAAGCTTGAGTTATCATTACTACACTTATGCCTTCTTGGGATAAGGTTTCAAAAAAACGTTTAGAAACTCCAGGAATTCCAACCATCCCAGAGCCTTCTAGTGAAAGCAAGGTAATGGCACTAACATGACTTATTCCGCGGACAGTTTTTCCTTTCTTATTTTTATTTTTTGTAATTAAAGTACCTTCATCATCCGGTACAAAAGTATTTTTGATAATTATAGGGATGCCTTTAGATAAAACGGGCTGTATTGTTGGAGGATAAAGAACTTTAGCGCCAAAGTGCGAAAGTTCCATAGCTTCCTCATATGAAATATGCGAAACACATTTCGCCTGTTTTACCAATTTAGGATTAGCGGTATACATGCCACTAACATCTGTCCAGATTTCTAATACTTCTGCATTAGTGGCAGCAGCTAAAATAGCTGCGGTATAATCTGAACCTCCTCTTCCTAGTGTAGTGGCATTTCCGTTCAAAGATGAAGAAACAAAGCCAGGAACTAGAGTTATTAATTCTTTCACATTAGTAAAATGATTATTGCAATTGGTATAAGTGAGGTTAAAATCTATATTGGCATTCCCAAAACTCTCATCAGTGATTATAAGCTCTCTTCCATCTTTAAAAACTGTATCTAACCCTTCTAAAATAAAATATTCGCTTATTATAAAAGAGGACAGTAATTCTCCATAACTAACTATTTTATCTGAAAGTCTGGGTGTTATTTCTCCAATTAGGAATGCACCTTCAAGTAGTGTTTCTAAATTGTTTAATTCACTTTTTACGCTACTTAGAATAGTACTTTGGGCCTTTATTGGAAAAAGACTCTTAATAACTTTAAAGTGTTTATCTTCAATTTCACTAAGCTTATCTTCGTACGCTGAATTCTGATTAGAAGCAAGTTGTAAACCATTTAATAGCAAGTCGGTAACACCCCCTAAGGCAGAAACAACAACGCCTATTTTTGTTGTAGCGGCATTTTTTACTATTGAGGTTACTTTTTTTATATTTTCATCATTGGCAACCGAAGTACCACCGAATTTTAAGATTTTCATTTATAAAGAGTTTGGAAAAATTGTGAAACAATTACTAAAGTGGACGAATATTAATAGCAAATTACCCCAAAGGGGTTGTAGTTAAAGTAGTAGCGATAGTTGATGTAGAATACATCATAGAAGCTATTATGTCCGATTGTTTAAATTGCATGGTCAAATGTAGTACTTTTGAATTCTGCATCAAATGATTCCTAAATTTTTGTCAATTCCTTAATTTCTAATAAGCTTCTTTATCAAATGAAAATATTTAATGCCAATCAGATATATGCCGCTGATAAATTCACAATAGAAAAACAACAAATTACAAGCGATGCTCTAATGGAAAGAGCTGCTGAGCGTATTTTTAACTGGGTGCATTCTAGATTAAATGGTGCAGCAGTTAAGATTCATTTATTTTGTGGAATTGGTAATAATGGAGGTGATGGTATTGCACTTGCGAGGCATCTAGTTGAAAATGGATATTCAATTTCTGTTTATGTAGTTAACTATAGTGAGAAACGGTCAAAAGATTTTTTGATTAATCTAGATAGACTAAAAGAGCGAAAGTTATGGCCAGAGTTTTTAGATTCAGATTGTGAATTTCCAGAAATTGGTCATGAAGATATTATTATAGATGCCATTTTTGGAATAGGCTTAAATAGAAACCCAGATGATTGGGTAGCAAAACTAATTAATCATATAAATGATTCAGCTGCTTTTATTCTTTCTATTGACGTTCCATCTGGACTATTTTTAGATAAAGTTCCGGATAGTCCTGATAATGTTATAAGAGCCAACCATGTATTAAGTTTTCAAGCACCAAAACTGGTATTTTTCTTACCACAAACTGGAGGTTTTTTAAATCATTGGGAATTATTAGATATAGGTTTAGACCAAGAATACCTATACAAAACGGATACCGAGTATGAATTTATTGGTAAGCCAGAAGTTTTGCCACTATATATTCCTAGGCTTAAGTTTTCTCATAAGGGTAATTATGGACATGCGGCAATAGTTGGAGGGAGTTATGGAAAGATTGGTGCTGTAAATTTGGCTGCTAGAGCCTGTCTGAAAGTGGGAAGTGGTCTTGTAACAGCTTTTGTACCTGAATGTGGATATATTCCATTACAAACAAGCATTCCAGAAGTAATGGTGCTAACAGATGAAGATGATGACTCAATTTCCAAGATAACTATTCCAGTTAAAGCATCGGTTGTCTGTATTGGAGTAGGAATGGGTACACTTAAAAATACTGTTGCTGCTTTTTCTTCATTTTTAGATGATAACAAATTATCAATGGTAATTGATGCAGATGGGTTAAATATTTTGTCTTCAAATCCAGAATTACTAAGTAAGATTCCTCAACGAACAGTTTTGACTCCACATGCTAAAGAATTAGAACGACTGATTGGTGAATGGAAAGATGATTTTGATAAATTGAAGAAAGCAAAAGCTTTTTCAAAAAAGTATGATTGTGTTTTAGTCTTAAAAGGGGCGCACACGATTATTTTATATGATGGAAAGGGTTATATAAACTCCACAGGAAACCCAGGAATGGCTACAGCCGGCAGCGGAGATGTCTTAGCTGGTATAATTACAGGATTAATGTCTCAAAATTACCCGCCTTTATATGCAGCTATATTTGGAGTTTACCTGCATGGATTGTCCGGAGATATTGCTTCGGCTGAAAATGGTTATGAAGCAGTAACAGCTACAGTAATAATTGATAATATTGGGAAAGCATTTATAGAATTATTCAAAAGACCGTCTCCCGAAGCTGAGGTGGAGCAATAATTTTTAGACGCTTTTCTTACCCTTATTTTTTTTTGTTACTCGTTTCTTAACCCAAGACACAGCATTTTCATACTCAATAAAGAATTCCATATTCTTTTTATAGAACATCTTCTCTATTTTAAAGTTATGCATATCAATTTCTTTTTTTGAAACAATTGCAAAGGCTTTCAAATTTTCTAGTCCTCTTAGGTAAGTGTAAATAACAGGATCAATAGCATAAGAGTTTTTTCTTAAACTGATGTAGCCAAATTTTTTTCTTCTGAAATGAATTTCAGAAATCCCTATAATTTGATATGCTCTTTCCAGTGTAAGCGTTGATCCTTCCTCAAAGATGGAAACCATATAGTTGTCAAAAACTTGTACTACTCCAATATCTAAATGATATTCTTTTACAACTATGGTTTTTTTATTAAACCGCATATTCATTCCCCAAATGTATTATTGTGTCTCGTCAGCGAATGTAGAAGTAGTGGTAATTAAATTGAAAAATATTAGATTAAAGGCTTAAATATCGTTTTAAACGTTCTTGGTAGACAGAAACCTTGAATAAATGGGTTTTACATAAAGTAATTGTAATAAAAAAGGAGTCATTAATTAATGACTCCTTCTCATATAAAATGAAACTATTTTACTTAAGTTTTAGAAGATTTTTCTTTCTTTTTTATTTTGATAGTAAGCTCATCTTTCTTTTTATCTAAATCCATAAAAATACTATCACCTTCATTAAGGTTGGAATTAACAATCTCCTCTGCTAAAGAATCTTCAATATATTTTTGAATTGCTCTTTTTAATGGACGAGCTCCATATTGCTTATCAAAACCTTTGTCTGCAATATAGTCTTTCGCTTTTTCAGAGAGGGTTAAATCATAACCAATATCCTTAATTCTCTTAAATAGTTTATCCAATTCAATATCGATAATTTTATGAATATCTTCCCGTTCAAGTGGATTAAATACAATAACATCATCAATTCTATTCAAGAACTCTGGTGCAAAAGCCTTTTTCAATGCATTTTCAATAACACTTTTTTGATGGCTATCTGCTTGAGCTTTTTTAGAAGCTGTACCAAAACCGACACCTTGCCCAAAGTCTTTTAATTGTCTAGCACCAATATTAGATGTCATGATAATGATTGAGTTTCTAAAATCAATCTTTCTACCAAGACTATCAGTTAAATACCCATCATCTAATACTTGTAAAAGCATATTAAAAACATCTGGATGAGCTTTTTCAACCTCATCTAATAGAATAACAGAATATGGTTTTCTTCTAACCTTTTCAGTTAACTGACCACCTTCTTCATATCCCACATAACCCGGAGGTGCACCAACCAATCTAGAAATTGCAAACTTCTCCATGTACTCACTCATATCAATACGAATAAGTGCATCTTCAGAATCAAACAATTCTTTCGCTAGAACTTTTGCTAATTGTGTTTTACCTACACCTGTCTGTCCTAAGAAAATAAAAGAACCAATAGGCTTATTAGGATCTTTAAGTCCGGCTCTATTTCGTTGGATTGCTCTTGCTACTTTTACCACAGCTTCATCTTGACCAATTACATAGTCTTTAATATGTTCTGGTAGTTCAGCAAGTTTATTGCTTTCGGTTTGAGCAATTCTATTTACAGGAATTCCACTCATCATAGAAACAACATCTGCAACATTGTCCTCAGAAACTGTTTCCCTATTTAATTTACTTTCTTCCTCCCAAGTTTCTTGGGCCATAGCTAAGTCTTTTTCAATCCGTTTTTCATCATCACGGAGTTTAGCCGCTTCTTCGTACTTCTGTTTTTTAACGACACTATTTTTTAAGGCTCGTACATCTTCAAGCTGATTTTCTAACTCTAAAATCTGCTTTGGAACATCCATATTTACAATATGTACACGAGAACCAGCTTCATCTAAGGCATCAATAGCTTTGTCTGGTAAAAAGCGATCTGTCATGTATCTATTTGTTAGTGTAACACATGCTTTTATCGCTTCATCTGTATAGATTACGTTATGATGATCTTCGTACTTACTTTTTATATTCATTAAGATTTCAACTGTCTCTTCAACACTTGTAGGCTCAACAATTACTTTTTGGAAACGACGCTCTAGAGCCCCATCTTTTTCTATATATTGTCTATATTCATCAAGCGTAGTAGCACCAATACATTGAATTTCTCCTCTTGCTAATGCTGGCTTAAACATATTAGAAGCGTCTAAACTACCTGTTGCGCCACCCGCACCAACTATGGTATGAATTTCATCAATGAATAAAATGATATCATCATTCTTTTCGAGTTCATTCATCACAGCTTTCATTCTCTCCTCAAACTGACCTCTATATTTAGTTCCGGCTACAAGAGACGCTAAGTCTAAAGTAACAACACGTTTTCCATACAGTATTCTAGATACTTTTTTATTGATAATGCGCAGCGCTAAACCTTCAGCTATAGCACTTTTACCTACTCCAGGTTCACCAATTAAAAGAGGATTGTTCTTTTTTCTTCTACTAAGAATCTGAGAAACTCGCTCTATCTCTTTTTGTCTACCAACAACTGGGTCTAATTTATTCTCTTCGGCAAATTTTGTTAAGTCTCTACCGAAATTATCTAAAACAGGTGTCTTAGATTTCTTATTTCCTTTTTGCGAACCAGTAGAACCAAAAGTACTTTCTTTAGATTCTCCAGTATCTTCAGAATCATCAGGAAACGATTCGGCTCTGGTAACATCTAAGTAATCATCATCACTTGTAATCATAGACTTAAATTGCTCCTTAACATTATCATAGTCAACTTTAAGCTTATGCAACAACTTTGTAGTTGGGTCATTTTCATTACGTAATATACAAAGTAACAAATGTGCAGTATTTATTGAAGAACTTTGAAAAAGCTTAGCTTCTAAGAAAGTAGTTTTTAATGCGCGCTCAGCTTGCCTTGTTAAGTGCAAGTTCTTTTTGTCTTTTTGTATGCCAGTCGTGTTAGGGTTTGCGGGGCTTAATATTTCAACCTTTCTTCTTAAATGGTCTAAGTCAACGTCTAAAGCATCTAAAATGTTTATAGCCTTTCCATTTCCATCACGTAGCAATCCAAGCATTAAATGCTCAGTACCTATAAAATCATGACCAAGTCTTAGCGCCTCTTCTTTACTAAAAGCAATAACGTCTTTTACTCTTGGCGAAAAATTATCATCCATAAAATTTCCTTAATTCAGCAATTAAAATTAATAAAACTAATCCAACAATGGTCAAATACTGTACCCATATTCGTCAAACAAAAGTTAAATGGCTAAAAAAGTGTCTTTTTTCAATTATTTAACAACTCTAAAATTGTAAATAAATTGTAATTTTTATGTTGATAATTTTTTTAATAAAGTAATTGGTATGTGTTTTGAAACTTACGTTTTTGCGTATATTGCCTTGATATTTTAATTACAAAAAGCAAGAAGATTTTAATATGGCTGAAGGAGAAAAATTGATACCCATTAACATTGATGATGAGATGAAATCTGCCTACATTGATTATTCAATGTCGGTCATTGTGTCACGTGCCTTACCCGATGTCAGGGATGGTTTAAAACCAGTACATAGGAGGGTTCTTTATGGAATGCACGAATTGGGAGTTCGTTCTAGTAGTGCTCATAAAAAATCTGCTCGTATTGTAGGGGAAGTTTTGGGTAAGTATCATCCGCATGGTGATACATCTGTTTACGATAGTATGGTACGTATGGCTCAGGAGTGGAGTTTACGTTATATGCTGGTTGATGGACAAGGTAACTTTGGTTCTGTAGATGGTGACAGTCCTGCCGCGATGAGATATACAGAAGCTAGAATGCGGAAAATTGCTGACGATATGTTAGCAGATATAGATAAGGATACTGTTGACCATCAATTAAATTTTGATGATTCTTTAAAAGAACCAACAGTTTTACCAACTAGAGTTCCACAGTTATTGGTTAACGGTGCTTCTGGTATAGCTGTAGGTATGGCAACAAATATGCCTCCTCACAACCTTTCGGAGGTGGTAGATGGTACCATAGCATATATTGATAATAGTGATATTGAGATTGACGAGCTAATAACACATATTAAAGCACCTGATTTTCCAACGGGTGGTATTATTTATGGTTATGATGGTGTAAAAGAAGCTTTTCATACTGGGCGAGGGAGAGTAGTAATGCGTGCTAAAGCTAGTTTTGAAGAAGTACAGGGGAAAGAAAGTATTATTGTTACTGAGATTCCATATCAGGTTAATAAGGCTGATATGATTAAAAAGACGGCAGACCTTATTAACGATAAAAAAGTAGAAGGAATATCCGCTATTAGAGATGAGTCTGACAGAAAGGGTATGCGTATTGTATACATTCTTAAAAGAGATGCTATTCCTAATATTGTTTTAAATACACTCTATAAGTACACAGCTTTACAGTCTTCATTTAGTGTTAACAACATTGCTTTAGTAAAGGGCAGGCCTCAATTATTGAACTTAAAGGAAATGATCCACTATTTTGTGGAGCATAGGCATGAGGTTGTAGTTCGTAGAACTAAATATGAATTAAAGAAAGCTGAAGATAGAGCTCATATTCTAGAAGGTTTAATTATTGCCTCAGATAATATAGATAGGGTTATTGAAATTATTCGTGCTTCATCTAATGTAGACGAAGCTCGTAATAATTTGATGGAAGAGTTTAAGTTAACTGAAGTTCAGGCAAAAGCTATAGTAGAAATGCGTTTGCGTCAGTTAACTGGATTAGAGCAAGATAAATTACGTGAGGAATATGATGCACTTTTAAAGACTATCGAAGATTTAAAGGATATCCTAGATAAGAAGGATAGAAGAATGCAAATCATTAAAGATGAGCTTTTAGAGGTTAAGAACAAATATGGAGATGAACGTCGTTCCGAAATTAATTTCGCAGGTGGTGATTTAAGTATTGAGGATATGATACCAGATGAACAGGTGGTAATTACCATTTCTCATGCAGGTTATATTAAGCGTACACCGCTTACAGAATATAAGACTCAAAACAGGGGAGGAGTAGGTCAAAAAGCATCTTCTACTCGAAATGAAGATTTCCTAGAACATCTGTTTGTTGGTACAAACCATCAATACATGTTGTTCTTTACGCAAAAAGGAAAATGTTTCTGGATGCGTGTTTATGAAATCCCTGAAGGAAGTAGAACCTCAAAAGGTAGAGCTATTCAAAACCTAATAAATATTGAGAGTGAAGATAAAGTGAAAGCTTTTATATGTACTCAAGATTTAAAAGATGAAGATTATGTGAATAGCCATTATGTAATTATGGCAACTAAAAAAGGTACTGTAAAGAAAACATCTTTAGAACAGTATTCTAGACCAAGGCAAAATGGAATTAATGCCATTACCATTAAAGATAATGATGAGTTACTTGAAGCTAAGTTAACTACTGGTACTAGCGAGATTTTCTTAGGGCTCAAATCTGGAAAAGCTATACGTTTTGAAGAAAGCAAAACAAGACCTATGGGCAGAAATGCTTCTGGGGTTCGCGGTATTAGATTAGCAGATGATAATGATGAGGTAATTGGAATGGTATCTGTTCATAATTTTGAAGACAATATTTTAGTTGTTTCAGAAAATGGCTATGGTAAAAGATCCAATATAGATGATTATCGCGTAACTAATAGAGGTGGAAAAGGAGTTAAAACCATTTCTATTACGGAGAAAACAGGTGGTTTAGTATCTATTAAAAACGTTACTGATTCTGATGATTTAATGATTATTAATAAATCTGGAATTGCAATTAGAATGGGGGTTGAAGACCTTAGGGTTATGGGAAGAGCAACTCAAGGAGTTAAATTGATTAATTTAAAGGATAGTGATTCAATTGCAGCTGTAGCTAAAGTTATGAAAGATGAAGACGCGGTTGATGGAACTGATGTTCTTGATATTGAGGTAGATACAGAAGATGGCACGGCTCTTGATAATCCTGATACTGAAACAAAAGAATAACAATAAACACTAAAATTAATTACACAAAAATGAAAACTAAGATTTTAATACTTCTTGCCATAATGGTTTCTATGGTAGGATTTTCTCAGAAAAATGAAATTAAAGCTGCAGATAAAGCGCTAAAAAGTGGTGATGCAGCTACTGCTAAAAGTACTCTAGAAGGAATTTCTTCTACAATAGATGCAGCTGATGTAAAATATCAAGCTCAGTATTATTCTGTTTTAGGTAGTGCATATTCTAATCTTTCAGAATTTGAGCCAGCCATTGAAGCACTTCGTAAAGTTATTTCTATAGAAGAAGCTTCTGGAAAAAAGAAATTTACTGCAGATGCGCAACAAAAATTATCTCAAATGACAGCTGATATAATAAATGCTGCTGTTGAGGATAATAACAATAAGGATTATAAAGCGGGAGCAGAAAAGTTGTATATGGGTTATAAATTAAGCCCTAAAGACACGTTATATCTTTACTATGCTGCTAGTAGTGCTGTTAATGGTGCTGATTATGACACTGCTTTAAAATACTACAATGAACTTAAAGAAATTGGATACGATGGTAGTGGTGTAAAATATACTGCTGTTAATATAGAATCTGGAGAAGTAGAGGAAATGGACAAGGGAACCAGAGACCTTTATGTTAAAGCAGGTACTCATAAAGACCCAAAAGAAGAAAAAACACCTTCTAAAAGCGCAGAGATTGTAAAGAATTTAGCTTTAATTTATCAGCAACAAGGGAAGAACGATGAGGCTTTAGCTGCTTATGAAGATGCAATAGCAAGTAACCCGGACGATGTAAATTTGGTTTTGAATAAAGCCAATCTTTATTATACAATGGGTGATAAAGCTAAGTTTAAAGAGCTTATGGGGCAAGCAGCTGCTATGGCACCAAACAATCCAGACTTGATGTATAATATTGGGGTAATTAGTATGGAGCAAGGTAATTTAGAAGAGGCTCGTGCGGCATACCTAAAAGTATTAGAAATTGACCCTAGTTATGTAAATGCACAATTAAACCTTTCTACTTCTTATGTAAATGAAGGTAACGACCTGATTGATGAGATGAATACTTTAGGTACTTCTAGAGCTGACACTGCTCGTTATGATGAGCTAAAGCAAAAGAAAGACGATTTATTTGTAGAAGGATCTAAAATCTTAGAAGAAGCTTTGAAAATGAATCCAGATAATGAGGGTGTTTTAGCACAGTTAAAGAATATTTATGGTGCTTTAGGTGATAATGAAAACTTTATGAGAATTAAAAAGTTGTTAGGAGAATAATTCTCCTCCCATGAAAAAAAGCCTTGACAATGTCAGGGCTTTTTTTATATAATTTTTTTGATGACTCTGAGTTTGTGAGAATACATCTTTTCTTTAGTATTAAAAATACCTGTATGGTCTATTCTATCTATTCTAACATGACCGTGTGCATGTATTATATAATTATCTTTTAATATAATACCAACATGGTTAATAACTCCTTCTGTATTATCAAAAAATGCTAAATCTCCAGGTTCACTTTCTTCAATAAAACTTAATGCTTCGCCTTGATTGGCTTGTTTTTCAGTATTCCTAAATAACTTATAGCCATTGATTTTGTATACCATCTGAGCTAGACCAGAACAATCTATACCAAAAGGAGTTTTACCACCCCAGAGATATGGAGCATTTAAAAATAATAGCGCAGTTTCAATTATGTTGGATTTATCTTTTATAGGTTTTTGCGAATTACCTTCGTGAGAGTGTCCAAGTAAATCGATAACATCTATTCGAGAACCTAAAGTTATCGGTTGAAAAATATTTTCTCCAGTAACAATATGTGATATAAAATCTGTGGATAGCTTTTTTGTTTTTTCTATGTTAAATTGGTTAAAATCTTCTTCTGATAGGTACTGAAATTGTTTTTTATTTACCCATCCTTCTTGACCATCATAAGCAACCTCAATTCTAACCCAAAATTTGCGTTGTTCTTTTACTTTAAAAAGTTCTCCATAAAGCAATTGCGATACCATTTCCGTAATATCATCAGGTGCTATTCTAACGGGAACAATGCTCAAATGGCAAATTCCATATTGCATACTGCTTTGTAAAAATTAATTTCGTTCCAGAACAATTGCTGAAGCACCACCACCACCATTACAAATAGCTGCAGCACCATTTTTCGCATTATTTTGCTCAAGCACATGTAATAGTGTTACTATAATTCTAGCCCCAGAACAACCTAGTGGATGCCCTAATGAAACAGCGCCACCATTAACATTTACATTTTTATCAGTTAATCCTAGAAGTTTCATATTAGCAAGACCAACAACTGAAAATGCCTCATTAAATTCAAAATAATCAATATCATTTATTTTTATGCCTGCCTTATCTAAAGCTTTTGGCAATGCTTTGGCGGGAGCAGTAGTAAACCATTTTGGTTCTTGAGCAGCATCAGCATAGCTCTTTATTTTGGCAAGCGGTTTTATACCTAATTTAGATGCCTTATCAGCACTCATTAAAACCATAGCGGCTGCACCATCATTAATTGTTGAGGCGTTAGCAGCTGTTACCGTTCCATCTTTTGTAAATGCAGGTCTCAATGCAGGGATTTTTTCTATCCTAACATTTTTAAATTCTTCATCCTCATTAACTACAACTGGCTCACCTCTGCGTTGAGGTACTTCAACAGCGATAACTTCATTTTTAAATTTTCCTTCATTCCAAGCAGCAGCAGAACGATTATAAGATTGAATTGCAAAAGCATCTTGATCTTCACGTGAAAAATTATGTTCAACAGCACAAGCATCTGCACAAACACCCATCGCATGTTGGTCATACACATCTACAAGACCATCTTTCTGCATTCCATCAACTAAAGTAGAAGGTCCAAATTTATTACCATTTCTCATGTGTACGTAATGTGGAATAAGACTCATATTTTCCATTCCACCAGCAATAACAATTTCGGTATCGCCTAGAGCTATAGATTGAGAAGCTTGCATAACAGTTTTCATACCAGAAGCACAAACTTTATTTATTGTTGTGCAAGGAACCGAATCTGGAATGCCGGCATAAATAGCAGCTTGTCTGGCGGGAGCTTGTCCTGTACCTGCTTGAACAACATTACCCATTAATACTTCATCTACCATCTCAGGTTTTATACCAGCTTTTTCTAGTGCGCCTTTAATAGCAATTGCGCCTAATTTTGGTGCGGGTATACTTGATAATGCGCCCATAAAACTGCCAATAGGAGTCCTAACCGCAGAGACAATAACAACTTCTTTCATTCCTATAAATTTATTCCTGCGAAAATACTAAAATTAAAAGCATAAGAACAGTTTATTGATTTATGGGATGCATGAAATTAGATTTCTTTATTTTTGGACTAATAGGTTTTTCAGATGGGCAAAACACTTGATGATTTTTATAAGAAACAATCCTTGATTTATAAGTACGTTCTTTACTTTATATCTATTGCCCTGATTGTTTTTTTCTTTCCTAGAGGGGGTAAATTTAAATACGAATTTCAAAAAGGGAAACCATGGCAATATGATAATTTATATGCTCCTTTCGATTTTTCAATTAATAAAACTGATGGCGATTTAGTTGTTGAACGTAAACTACTTGAAGAAAACAAGCCAGATTACTACACCTTTGACCAACAAGTCTATAATGAGGTTATAAGTAAATATGCTGATGAGTTTGAAAATGTTTTTTCTACAAAAGAACTTTCTCCCGATAATGAGAAAAAGTTATTCAATATTGGAAATATCATTTTAGATTCTATTTACAATGATGGACTTTTTAATGGAGAAATTTCTAACAAAGAGGTTTTTCTAATAAAAAATAATACTGCAAAATCACTTCTTAAGGATAATATTAATTATGTAAGCGATGGGAAGGTTTTAATTGAAAACTATTTCCGCGATTACAGAATTATAAACAATAAAGCTGAATTAATAACTTTAATAGAGTCAATATTAAAACCAAACGTTTCATATAATAAAAGCCTTTCTGATAAAGCCTTACAGGAAGAATTTTCAAAAATTTCACTCACTAGAGGAAATATTTTAGAAGGTAAACTTATCATAGCAAAGGGAGAGGTTGTAGAATCTGACAATTATAATGTTCTCAGCTCTTTAAAACAAGAGTTTGAGTCAGAGCTATGGAAAGGAAGTAATTACTATTTTATATTATTTGGATATACAGTATTGGTAGCATTAGTTCTAATGATGTTATTTCTATTCTTAAAAAAGTATCGTCCAGAGATTTTTTCTAATAATAATAAGGTCACTTTTATTTTTGCGAACATTCTGTTAATGGTTTTTATAACCACTTTAGTAGTAAAGAATAATGAAAACTATCTTTATGTAGTACCTTTATGTATTTTACCGCTTATCCTAAAAAACTTCTTTGACGCACGTTTAGGTCTTTTTGTTCATGTGCTAACAATATTAATCTTAGGTTTTGTAGTTCCTAATAGTTTTGAGTACATCTTTCTACAGATAATTGCAGGTATTGTAACAATTTTATCAGTTTCTGAATTGTACAAGAGAGCAAATCTATTTATCTCGGTAGGTCAGATAACTTTTATTTACATTGTTGGCTACTTTGCTTTTCATATTATTCACGAAGGAAATTTTGATAATATAGAATGGATGACTTTTGGAATTTTCCTCTTAAATGGAATGCTTACACTATTTGCCCAACCACTCATCTATTTATATGAAAAAATATTTGGATTGGTTTCTGATGTGTCATTATTAGAATTATCAGATACAAATTCTAAACTTTTAAAAGAGTTATCTAACAAAGCACCTGGCACTTTTCATCATTCATTACAAGTTGCTAATTTAGCAGAGGCTGCTGCTAATGAAATTGGCGCAAATGCAATGTTAGTAAGAGTTGGGGCTCTTTATCACGATATTGGTAAAATGAATAGGCCAGCTTATTTTACAGAAAACCAGACTACCAGTGCTAACCCACACAACGATTTACCTCCAAAAGAAAGTGCAAAGATTATTATTAATCACGTTATAGAAGGTATTGAGTTAGCTAGAAAGCATAATCTGCCAGATAGAGTAATTGATTTTTTAAGAACTCACCATGGTACTACATTGGTATACTATTTCTTTAAAAAGCAACAAGAGATAGAGGAAGATGTTGATGAGGCTAACTTTAGATATCCAGGACCTACACCATTCTCAAAAGAAACGGCTATTCTAATGATGACAGATTCTGTTGAGGCAGCTTCAAAAAGTCTTAAATCTCCAACTTATACTATGATTGATGAATTTGTCGAAAAAATAGTAAAGGGACAGATGCAAGCAAATCAGTTTTTAAATGCCAACATTACTTTTAAAGAAATAGAAGCTGTAAAGAAAGTACTTAAACAGAAATTGACTAACATTTACCACCTGAGAGTTGAGTACCCGGAATAATACTTTTTAGGTAGTGAGTGTAAAGAATTTTAATGAAATTAATTTTAGAGAATATTGAATTAATTGGCAGTAAAAAAAATCAAATAAATAGTTGCTTTATAGTATTGTAAAAATGTACATTTGCAACCGCTTTCG
>CAYTRI010000030.1:3007-21205 GCA_964440105.1 uncultured Flavobacteriaceae bacterium | reverse complement strand
ACAAAGCTCCCTTCTCCAAAATAAAAAACGAACATTTTAAACCTGCATTTTTAAAAACAATTCAGGATGCTAGAATAGAAATTGATGCAATTATTAATAATAAGGATGCACCAACTTTTGAAAATACAATTGCAGCTTTAGATTATTCAGGGTATCAATTAGACCGAGTGTCTAGCGTTTTTTTTAATCTTAATTCTGCAGAAACCAATGAAGATATTCAAAGAATAGCACAAGAGATTTCTCCTTTACTTTCGGAGTTTAGCAATGATATTACTTTAAACGAAGCGCTATTTAATCGTGTAAAAGCCGTTTACCAACAACAAACAAGGTTAGACCTAACAGTTGAACAAAAAACACTGTTGGACAAACGATATAAAAGCTTTAGCCGTAATGGTGCTAATTTAGAAGATGCTCAAAAGAAACGCCTAAGAGAGATTGATGCCGAGTTAGCTAAACTCAAACTAAAGTTTGGTGAAAACATTTTAGCCGAGACCAACAAGTACCAAATGCATTTGACCAATGCGTCAGATTTGGACGGTTTACCAAATGGGGCTAAAGAAGCAGCTGCGCAGTTAGCAAAATCAAAGGATAAAAATGGTTGGCTAATCACCTTAGATTACCCTAGCTATATTCCTTTTATGAAATATGCTAAAAATAGGGAGTTACGAAAAAAACTTTCCTTAGCTTTTGGCAGTAAAGCATTTAAAGATGATAAATTAGATAACCAGCAAAATGTACTACAAATTGTAAATCTAAGACATGAACGTGCTAATCTTTTAGGTTATAAAACCCATGCGCACTTTGTTTTAGAAGAACGAATGGCTGAAACTCCTAAAAAAGTAATTTCTTTTTTAGACGAGTTACTTACTAAGGCTAAACCAGCCGCAGAAAAGGAGTTTAAAGAATTAGAACAATTTGCTAAAGAGCTAGACGGAATTGAGCGTTTAGAAAAATGGGACAGTTCTTATTATTCGGAAAAGCTTAAGCAAAAGCTTTTTGACTTGGATGACGAAAAATTGAAACCATATTTTAAGCTTGAAAATGTAATTTCAGGAGTATTTAAAGTTGCTGAAAAACTTTTTGGTTTAACTTTTAAAGAGGTTTTTAATGTAGACAAATACCATGAGGAGGTAAAAACCTTTGAAGTCTATGATGAAAAAGAGAACTTCATCTCATTATTTTATGCTGACTTTCACCCAAGACCAGGCAAGCGTGGCGGCGCTTGGATGACATCTTTTAAATCTCAGTTTAGAAAAAACGGAGAAGATAGCAGACCACATATCTCAAATGTTTGCAATTTTACCCCATCTACAGAAACAAAGCCTTCATTACTAACTTTTAATGAAGTAACGACTCTATTTCATGAGTTTGGACACGGCTTGCATGGTATGTTGGCCAACACTACTTATCCTAGTCTTTCTGGAACTTCAGTTTATTGGGATTTTGTAGAACTTCCAAGTCAGGTTTTAGAAAATTGGTGTTATGAAAAAGAAGCTTTGGAGCTTTTTGCTACACATTATGAAACTGGGGAGCTAATTCCTATGGAATTAGTTAAAAAAATAAAAGCTTCTGCCACCTTCCAAGAAGGCATGGCAACCTTACGCCAAATAAGTTTTGGAAAACTAGATATGGCTTGGCACGGTCAAAACCCTTCAGACATAATCGATGTAAAAACATTTGAAACTGAAGCATTTGGTGGCACTCAATTGTATCCAGAAACTTCTGAAACTTGTATGAGCACCGCATTTGCTCACATTTTTCAAGGTGGGTATTCTTCTGGTTATTATAGTTACAAATGGGCGGAAGTATTGGATGCAGATGCTTTTGCTTATTTTAAAGAGCATGGAATCTTTAATAAGAACATTGCTACTAAGTTTAAAGAGAATGTGCTCTCCAAAGGAGGAACAGAAAATCCTATGACACTATATAAACGTTTTAGAGGTTCTGAACCTAAAATTGAGGCTTTACTTGAACGTGCTGGTTTAATTGATGTCTAAACTTCGCTTATGTTAACACTTCGCTAAAATATTGGAGCTGTGAACTTTTTGTGATGTGTTTAAAATTCATTTGTGTAAAATCAATTACATTTGGAACTCCAATGAAAAATATGCCAAAAAACCAACTTCATCCAGACACTTGGGTAGACCAATATGCAGATTACCTTTTTAATTATGCGGTATCTAGGGTTAGTGACGCAGAAATTGCAAAGGATTTGGTTCAAGAAACGTTTTTTGCTGGCTTAAAGTCTGCAAAAAATTATAAAGGCGATGCCGCTGAACGCACATGGTTAATTGCTATCCTTAAAAGAAAGGTTATAGATCATTACAGAAAAATAAATTCTAAAAAAGGAAAGGCAGAAGTTCGCATGAACTACATAAGTTCTGATGATGGTAATGATGGAGATTGGCTAGAAGAGCGAGTAGCAGACCCATTTAGTAAAGGAGGTGATGATACATTGGAGAATGAAGAATTAGGATTAGCAATTCAAGATTGTATTGCAAAATTACCAAAAAAGCAAGCTGATGTATTTACTATGAAAACCATTCAAGGAATTAGTACAGAAGATATTTGTAATGAATTAGGTATAAATCCGTCAAACCTTTGGGTAATGATCCATAGAGCGCGAACAACGCTAATGGGATGTATGAATCAAAATTGGTTTTAAAATATGAAAATATCTTGCGATAAGGCAGCAGAAATTTGTACTAAAAGTCAGTATACTGAAGCTTCTTGGTGGCAAATCTTAAAGCTTAAATTACACATAGCTTACTGTAAAAATTGTGCAAAGTTTACTGCAAAGAACACAAAACTTACTTCGCTTTGTGAGTCTTCAAAATTAAGTTCTTTAGACAAAGGGGATAAAGAATCTATGAAAGAAGCTTTAAAAAAACAGCTTTAATTCATAAATTATTTCTAGATTCTTAGAGTAAATAACATCGGTTTTTTCTTCGCTACTGCCTTGATGTTTTTCCGCATAATTTAAACTAGTCATAGTCAAAAGAAAAGATTAAAACTTCTACTTTCAATCAAATAGGTCTAATATTTTTTATTTTAAACTTTCAATAATTATTGAAAGTTTAAAAATTTACTTTATCTTTGAGTTATGGAATTGAAAGAAGCAAAAGTAAAATTTATTAGTACTTGGGGAAGTTTAGGTACTTTATGGGGTATAAATAAAGTAATGGCTCAAATTCAATCTTTACTTTTTATTTCTGTTAAGCCGCTTTCTATGGAAGATGTTATGGAAGAACTTAAAATTTCTCGCGGTAATACCAGTATGAACTTAAGACAGCTTATAGATTGGGGTATTGTAAACAAGGAATTTATTCCTGGGGAACGCAAGGAGTATTTTACTACAGAAAAAAATGTACAGGAATTAGCTCGAATAGTTGCAAAAGAAAGAAGCAGAAGAGAAATTCAACCTGTTATTAAAATATTACAGGAAGTTAGTAGTATTAAAGATGATGGGAGTTTAGAAAGCAAAGAATTTATAAAACAGACCAAAGCTTTACACGATTTAGCCGAAACGGCTGATACCATGCTACATAAAGTGGTTAATCAAAAACAAAATTGGTTAACTAAGTCATTATTTAAAATAATGAAATAAAAAAATTTGAATTATATTTTCAATATTTTCTGAAAGTTTTAAAATATGAAATTTGCAAACTATATTAATCTCTTTTCCTACTTTGTTTTAATAACTTTTTATTGTTTTAGGTTCATAGAGGAAGATTTAATTTTTATCAGCTTTATAGCACTTTTGTTTTTAGGAGCTATTCAATTATCGATTGCACTATACATCTCATTTAAATTTACAAGAGAAGAATCCATTAACACAGAGGTCAATAAATTGATTAATTACTATTGGAAGGGTGTAGCACTATTTTTTTTGGTTACCATAGGGTTTATTGCTCTTAATTTTTCCAATTCAATTACTATCAAATTGTTTTTCCCAAATATCCCCATTTTACTAGGAGGGTTTCTGGTTTACTTAACTAATAAATTTAAAAACATATCATGAAATATAATATCCCAAACTGGTTAATTATTCTAGGAGGAATTGGTCAAATTTTTACTGCACTCATCTATCCATACATACGCCACCAAGTTTTTGATTGGTATACTGATGTAAAGCAGCTAAAACCTCTAAACCAAGAAATTGTAAAAACATATGGTAGGTATATTCAAGGTCTCAATTTTTCCTTTGGTTTAATTTCCATTTTTTTATATCAAGATTTGCAAAACGGCACCCGACTTGCTATTGCAATTACTGGTTTAATTGCCACTTATTGGATAGGAAAAGTAGCTACACAAATAGCATATTATCCAATGTATGAAATACCTAAAAAAACCTTATTCAGAATTGGAGGGTACGGAATGAATGCTTTGTTCACACTATTTGCTGTAGTTTTTACGTGGCTATTTGTCATAAATGTTATGCTCTATTTTAATTTTTAAACAGAATCTCATGAAAACTATCACTTTACCTACCCAGCATTTTAATAGAAAAGAGGTGTCTAAAACTACATTAGACATTATAGAATTCTATAATGAAGCCACAGAAGACTATGAATTCTGGAGTAAAGACTACAATATGCACTTTGGATATTTCACTTGGTTTAAATCCAATCTTTTTAAAAGAGATTCAATGCTGAATGAAATGAACCGTCAAGTCCTTAAACGACTTCAGTTAGGAAATAAACAAAACCTTATAGCTGATTTTGGCTGTGGCATGGGTGGTACGATGAGATATGCATTAAAAAACAATAAAACCCTTGCAGCCCTCGGCGTAACGCTAAGTGAATTTCAATCAAAAAAAGGGAACAAATTACTAGCCAATTTAAATGGAACTATTCTAAAAGAGAACTATAATCACACCTCTTTACCTTCTAATTCTTTTGATGGTGTAGTTGCCATTGAAAGTTTTTGCCACTCCGGTCATGATACAAAATCTTTTAAAGAAGCTTTTAGGGTTCTCAAAAACAAAGGTAAATTGGTAATTGGAGATGCTTTCTTAAAAAAAGAACCTGAAGAACTATGCTATGGTAGCGCATTATCTTATAAAAAACTATGCGACCATTGGAGTTTACAAAAACTGGGTTCAATACAAACTGTAAGCAAACAACTAAAAGAGCAAGGCTTTTCTAAAGTTAAAGTAGAAGACGTATCCTTTCGTGTGGCACCCTCCGTTCTTCATGTTCCTTTCGCCATTTTGGGGTTTATTTGCAAAAAACTATTTGGTTCAGGAAAGTTAAAAAAACAGAGTTTACACAATTTAAAAGGTTCTTTTTATGCCTTAATCTCTGGTTTACACATGAAAAGTTTTGGGTATTATATTATAACAGCTACAAAATGAAAAAAGATTTTTTTTGGTAAAAGCAAACATTCCTTGGCGTAAGCATTTCCTATGGTAATATTCTATTTAATATTCAACCCTCTAGTGAATCACTTTTATAACCAAAATTGATTTGCTAAATATATAATTAGCAAATAAAACATTGGCACCCCCTCTACCCAAAAAGAAGAAAAGTAACTATGCTGTTTTTTCTTGGTTTGTTTTAATGCGATTAGTAATACTAAACACACTAACGCTTTAGATAATAACTCGGCACTAGTCAGTTCATCTTTTAAAAAGGATAGTAAAAAGTAAAATAAGGTTAGTATATAACCCAAAACTTTAGTTTTTGCTATTCCAATTCGTTGCGGCAGGGTTCGCAATTCTGGCTTGTCATGTACCATATCTCGTATTTCAAAAGGTAAAAGCAAAACAAGTACCAATAAAAAACGTTGCATCATTAAAACAGTTATATCCCAAGTAATTTCTAGCTGATTATCTATGACTGGAAGTAGAACAGTACAACCCATCCAAACCAATGCGACCAAAAATGTTTTTAACCCTGCAAAACTTCTTAAGTTTTTGGTGCTAGGTAATAGAGGAATTGCATATAAGACAGAAACTCCCATTAAAATAAAGATTGCAATCCAGACCTCACTTTCTAGTTGAAAAAAGCAATACCCAGCTAATGCAAAAGCTAAAAAACTAAACGTTTGTATTATTTTATGGTATGGGTTTGATACAATAAGGTACTTTTCTGCTTCTACTCCAAACTTGATAAAATTGTAACATACAATTGTTCCGAAAAATAGAAATCCCGCTAAATACCAATTTGTTGAACCTTCAGTAATTTTTAGCGTAACAAAGTATAGCGAAGCAACAGCAAAAGCTACATGAATACTAGCATCTAAATAAAAATTGAAGGTTTGCTTTAACCAGCTCATTAAACAAAATTAGACAAACTAACAATACGGTTAATTCTTCGTTAAAAACTTTGGTTTCATCGTACTTAAAATTGCTCATTTTCATAGAATTAATACCTAATTTTGAAAACTTTATTTGGTAAAAGATGAATACAGATACATTTGCTTTGCGCCATATTGGCGTTCAAGAGAAAGATTTAGAAAAAATGTTCGAAATCGTTGGAGTTAAAAACTTAGACGAACTTATAAATGAGACTATTCCAGAAGATATTAGGTTAAAAGAAAAGCTAAATCTTCCTGAAGCTGTTAGTGAGCACGAGTTCTTAAGTTTGTTACAAAACTTATCAAATAAAAACAAAGTATTTAAATCATACATTGGTTTAGGCTACCACGAAAGTTTAACACCTTCGGTTATAAAAAGAAATATTCTTGAAAACCCAGGGTGGTATACCGCATACACACCCTATCAAGCTGAAATTGCTCAAGGCAGGTTAGAAGCGCTGTTAAACTATCAAACAATGATTTGTGATTTAACTGGAATGGAGTTAGCAAATGCTTCGTTATTGGATGAAAGTACCGCAGCAGCTGAGGCAATGACAATGCTTTTTGATGTCCGTTCTAGACAGCAGAAAAAAGATGGTATTTTAAAGTTCTTTGTTTCTGAAGAAATATTACCACAAACCTTAAGCCTTTTACAAACACGTTCTACACCTTTAGGTATTGAACTTGTTATAGGAAACCATGAAGAATTTGATTTTTCAAACGATTTTTATGGGGCAATTCTGCAGTACCCAGGTAAACATGGACAAGTTCATGACTACGCAGACTTTGTGAAAAAAGCTAAGGATAATGAAATTAAAGTTGCCGTAGCTGCAGATATTTTAAGTTTAGTCTTGTTAACTCCTCCGGGAGAATGGGGTGTAGATGTAGTTGTAGGTACTACACAACGTTTTGGTATTCCATTAGGCTATGGCGGACCACATGCAGCTTTCTTTGCTACCAAAGAAGATTACAAACGAAATATTCCTGGACGTATTATTGGCATGACCAAAGATACCGATGGTAATCCTGCTATGCGGATGGCATTACAAACTAGAGAGCAACATATTAAAAGAGATAAAGCAACCTCAAACATCTGTACTGCTCAAGTTTTATTAGCGGTAATGGCAGGCATGTATGCTGTCTATCATGGGCCAGAAGGGTTAAAATATATTGCAAATAAAATACACAGACATACTAAAAAAGTAGCTCAAAAACTTGTGGACTTAGGTTTTGATCAAATCAATTCTAGTTATTTTGATACTTTAGAAATTAAAGTTGGAACAGTAAATTCACTGCGTACGATTTCAGAATCAAATGGTATCAACTTTAATTATATAGATGATGAAACCATCTCTATTTCTATAAATGAAGCTTTTACTGAAAAAGATATAAAATCCATACTGTCTTGTTTTAGTAAATCACAACGGATTGAAGGAGATACTGGCTATGAAACTATTAATAATGTAATTCCAAAAGGTCTTCAAAGAACCTCAGCATTTTTAGAACAACCTGTATTTAATTCCTATCATTCAGAGACTGAGTTAATGCGCTACATTAAGAAATTAGAGCGTAAAGATTTAGCATTAAATCATTCTATGATTTCATTAGGTAGTTGTACCATGAAATTAAATGCTGCTTCAGAAATGTTACCACTTAGCTGGGCAAATTGGGGTAATATTCACCCATTTGTTCCTTTAAATCAAGCTGAAGGTTATCAACTAGTTTTAAAAGAATTGGAAGAACAATTAAATGTAATTACAGGCTTCGCGGCAACCTCGCTTCAACCTAATTCCGGAGCTCAAGGAGAATATGCAGGTTTAATGACTATTAGAGCGTATCATGAATCTCGTGGAGATACACATAGAAATATTTGTATTATTCCTGCTTCAGCACATGGCACCAATCCTGCTTCAGCAGTAATGGCGGGAATGAAAGTTGTTGTAACCAAAACTGATGAAAGAGGTAATATTGATGTTATAGATTTAGAAGAAAAAGTTAATCAGCATTCAGAAAATTTGGCGGCATTAATGGTTACCTATCCTTCTACGCATGGTGTTTTCGAATCGTCTATTAAATATATTACTAAACTTATTCATGATAATGGAGGACAAGTTTATATGGATGGCGCTAACATGAATGCCCAAGTAGGGCTTACCAATCCTGCAACTATAGGGGCAGATGTTTGTCACCTAAACTTACACAAAACGTTTGCTATTCCGCACGGTGGTGGTGGCCCTGGAGTTGGCCCTATCTGTGTTGCAGAACAACTAAAACCATTTTTACCTTCTAATCCAGTTATAGAAACCGGTGGTGAAACTGCTATAACCGCTATATCTGGCGCACCATGGGGAAGTGCTTTAGCATGCTTAATTTCTTACGGGTATATTAAAATGCTAGGAGCAGATGGAGTTACTGATAGCACTAAAATCGCAATACTAAATGCCAACTATATAAAAGAGCGATTGAATGGAAAATTTGACGTTTTATACACTGGAGAAAAAGGTCGTGCGGCGCATGAAATGATAATTGACTGTCGTCCATTTAAAGAAAATGGTATTGAAGTTACCGATATTGCAAAACGATTAATGGATTATGGTTTTCATGCTCCAACAGTATCATTCCCGGTAGCTGGAACAATAATGATTGAACCTACAGAAAGTGAAGGCTTGGCAGAATTAGATCGGTTTTGTGAAGCAATGCTTTCTATCCGCAAGGAAATCGATGAAGCTATTTTAGAAAATCCAGATAATGTTTTAAAAAATGCACCTCATACATTGGAAATGGTCACTTCAGACAAATGGGTTTTTCCATATAGTCGACAGAAAGCAGCTTTCCCATTAGAATTTGTGAGCGAAAATAAATTTTGGCCAACTGTAAGACGAACAGATGAAGCTTTTGGGGATCGTAATTTAATTTGCACATGCACTCCAATAGAAGCTTACGCAGAAGCCTAGCTAACTCATTGTTTTAGAGCATAAAAGCCAGTTTTTTACTATAGAAAACTGGCTTTTTTCTTTTTGGTGTTTTATCATTTTATAGTTGACCATCGTAAGTAGTATTATGCATGCATAACAGTTCTTTTTTGTTTTTACTTAACTTGTGCAATACACTAACTAAATATGAAAATAGGAATTACAGGAACTGGCAGTTATTTACCTGAGATTGTCACTAAAAATGATGATTTTCTCAATCATCGTTTTCTAGGAAATGATGGAAGTGAGTTCGAACATTCGAATTCTACAATCATTGAAAAGTTTCAAGCAATAACTGGGATTGCCGAAAGACGATATGCACCTGCAGAATTAAAAACATCTGACCTGGGCTTTTTGGCGGCCGAAAAAGCTATTGAAGATGCAGGAATAGATAAAGAAGATATAAATTATATCATTTTTGCACATAATTTTGGTGATGTTAGGCATGGTGAAATACAAGGAGATACACTACCCTCATTAGCTACACGTGTAAAACACTTATTAAAAATTAAAAATACTTCTTGTGTTGCCTACGATATGCTTTTTGGATGTCCTGGTTGGATTGAAGGTGTAATACAAGCCAAAGCCTTTATACAAAGTGGAATGGCTAAAAAATGCTTGGTTATTGGAGGTGAAACATTATCTCGCGTTATTGATCCTCATGATCGCGATAGTATGATTTATTCAGACGGTGCAGGAGCATGTATTATAGAATCCGATAAAGATTCTGGTGAGATTATAAAACATGCGTCACAAACGCATGCCAACGGAGAAGCGTATTACCTTAAATTTGACCGCACTAATAATCAAGAAGGAGGGTCGGATACGAGGTATATAAAAATGGATGGTAGAAAAATCTATGAGTTTGCATGTACTCATGTACCAAAAGCAATGGCTGATTGTTTAGACGAAAGTGGTATTGGAATTGATGAAGTAAAAAAGGTTTTCATACATCAAGCCAATGAAAAAATGGACGAAGCCATTATTAAACGTTTTTATCGCATTTACGGTAAAGAAGCACCTGTAGAGGTAATGCCAATGATTATTCAAGAAATGGGGAATAACTCTGTAGCTACGGTACCTATTCTTTACGATAGAATACTAAAAGGGAAAGTTGAAAATCATGGAATACAAAAAGGAGATGTTGTTATATTTGCAAGTGTTGGCGCTGGTATGAACATCAATGCCATTGTGTACAGGGTATAACTCTGTAAATCCCAAAAAATCAAATACCAATATTATAATTTGTGACGGTATAATTTGGATTTTGTCATTTGAAATTTAGATTTTTACACTATGTACGAAGGCAAATATCCTCATAAACGATACCGAATTACCCTAGATTTTTTAAAAAAACACATAAATCCCAATGAAACTATTCTGGATTTAGGGGTGGAAAATCCTTTTTCAGAAATCATGAAAGCGGAAGGATATACGGTTACCAATACGGAAGGTGAAGATTTAGATATTAGTTTTGATGTCGTTAAAACCTCCAAAGCAGATGTTGTAACGGCCTTTGAAATTTTTGAACATCTAGTAGCTCCCTTTAATGTACTTCGCGAAATTAAAGCTGATAAAATAGTGGTCAGCATCCCCATGCGATTATGGTTCTCCTCCGCATACAGAAGTAAAACTGACCCTTGGGATAGACATTACCATGAATTTGAAGATTGGCAGTTTGACTGGCTTTTGGAAAAAGCAGGTTGGAAAATTAAGGACACTGCTAAATGGACTAATCCCACTAAAAAAATTGGTTTTAGACCATTACTTAGATATTTTACCAACAGATACTATATCGTTTATGCAGAGCGGGGCTAAATATTTGTCATTCCAGCGGAAGCAGGAATCTATTTAATTGAGATTTCTCACTTCTATCTCGACTCCGCTCGATATGACAGTTCGAAATGACACTATAATAACACTTGGATATTTAGTTTTTTTCCAATTCCTAGGTGTCACCCTGAGCGCAATCGAAGCGAAAGTAGGAATCTATTTGTAACTTTGAATTCCGTGCTATTTACGGAATAACGAAACTCAATTCATTACTACTGTCATTTCGAAATGAGCCAAGCGATTGAGAAATCTATTTTAATTGAGATTTCTCACTATTGTTCGAAATGACTGAAGTGCTTTTTGGGATTTGTAGTTTCTTTTTCTGAATTTTATCAAATGCGAATAAGCATTATCATTCCTGCCCATAACGAAGAAAAGTACTTAGCGCAATGCTTGGAATCTTTTGTATCACAATCACTTCAACCCAATGAGCTTATTGTAGTTGATGATAATTCATCTGACAACACCTTTAAAATAGCTTCCGAATTTGCTAAAAAGTATGATTGGATAAAAGCCTTTCAACGCAAAAGTAGCGATGAACATATTCCTGGTAAAAAAGTAGTGAATACGTTCAACTTTGGTTTAGAAAAAACCTCTGAATATGATTTAATAGGCAAGTTTGATGCAGATATCATATTGCCCCCAAACTATTTTGAGCAAATGCGCAACCATTTTCAAAGCAATTGGAAATTGGGTATGTGCTCTGGACTTTTATATATTGAAAATAATGGTAAATGGGTCTATGAAAACATTGCTAACAAAAGTCATGTTCGTGGGCCTATAAAATTATATCATAAAGCCTGTTTTAATAAAATTGGAGGTTTACGTGCCGCCACGGGTTGGGATACTGTAGACACATTACTAGCAAAATACTACGACTTTGAGACCCTAACAGACCAAAGTTTAATAGTGAAACACCTCCGCCATTTAGGGAAAGATTATAAAACTAAAAACTACTACGCTAAAGGAGAAGCTCTATATAAAATGCGCTATGATATTGTATTGGCAAAACTAGCTGCCTTAAAAATGGCCTGGTCCATGAAAAGTCCAAGAATGTATGTGCAAGCTATACTTGGTTATTTAGGCGCTTTCTTTAAAAGCGCACCTCACTTTGTATCAAAAGAAGAAGGTAAGTTTATAAGAGGACTGCGTTGGAAAGGCGTAAGGAAAAAATTATTTTAACTTTAAACCTATGAGATTGTTTAGAGAGTTTAAAAATCTATCATAATGGAGACAAAAAAAAGACATGGATGTGCAACCGCATGGCTCAGTTTCTAAATCTATGCTTATTGTACTTGCTATTTTAGGGATAGCTAACTTGTCATTTGCAATACTTCTATTTCAATGAAAAAAATGGGCTTTTTGGGGCTTTGTAACATCAGCAATATTAACCTTGTTCGTTAATCTATCCATAGGTCTAGGCCAATCCTTAATTGGACTTCTTGGTGTTGTATTCCTGTTTACTGTTTTGCAAATTAAACAAGACGGAAAAACTGCTTGGGAAAACCTAGAATAAAAGATAAAATCTTTACTCCAAAACCTCAACAATAGGCTTCCCAGTTGTTCCATTTGGGAATGCAATGCCCAGCATAGTAGCTAAAGTTGGAGCTATATCTGGTATTTCAGTTCTATTTACTGTACTTCCTCTTTTTATTCCGTTTCCGTAAAACAATAAAGGAACATGAGTATCATAAATCATAGGTGAACCGTGGGTCGAACCCATTTTAGGATATGAAATATATGCAGGTTTAGGCACTAAAAGCACATCTCCCGAACGTTTTTGGTGCCAGCCATTTTGTAAAATATAGGGGATTCCTCTCGTGTACTCATTTTTCCACATTTGGTATCCAGTATAAGCTTTATTCATATCGCCATAACTCAATAATTCTAGAGCAATTTCTTCCTGAACATCTTCCAAATCCATGTCTAGATTATTAATTACTTTTCTATCAAAAAAGACTTGGTTATTGCTTACATTTTTAATTAAATCCGTAGTACCATAGGTGTAAGTTAAAAACTCATTAAACTTAGTTCTGGTTTCTTTGTTATTTAAATAGCCTGCCGGAATTTTCTGGTCTTTTAAATATGCAGGCACATTAATTGCTCCGTGATCTGCAGTTAAGAAGACTGTATACTTTCCTGCTCCAACTTTAGAGTCTAAAGTGTTTAATAATCGTTGTAAATCTAAATCTAAACGCAGATAAGTATCTTGTATTTCTTTAGAATTAACCCCAAATTTATGACCAATATAATCTGTGCTGGAATAGCTAATAGCTAAAAAATCTGTATCTGTATCGGTTCCTAATTTTTCATTCTCTAAAGCAGCTAAAGCAAAATCTGTAGTTAGGCTATTTCCCCAAGGTGTGTATTTAATAATTTCAAAATCTTTACTCTTATTTAAAAGGTTAGGCGTACTATGAGGAAAAACAGGAGCTGTTTCGGTTTCGAATAGTCCTTCGTAATTATTATTATCAACTCCGCTTTCAATAAATGAGCTAATATTCTTTAAAGTTGTCCATGCTTTTTTATAGCTCTGTACTTTTCCAGAAGTATTAAAATCTGTCACCCATTTGGGCAATGCCTGCATGTAATATGAACTTGTTATCCACTTACCAACGTCATCACCTTCAAACCAATAGGCAGCATTTGCAGTGTGCCCTCCCGGCAATACTGCCCCCCTATCCTTTAAGGCTATCGCAATTGTTTTTCCACGCATTTGAGTATGTAATCGTAACTGATCGGTTATCGTTGTAGTTAACATTCTATGTGGAGACATTTTACCAGCATCAGTACTTGTACCTATAGAATTATAAGAATCGTCTGAAGCGCAATAAACTGATTTATCTATTTCCTTATCGTACCAATTATTCCCGATAATTCCATGTGAGCTTGGTGTAGCACCAGTATAAACCGATGTATGCCCAGGGCCAGTACTCGTTGGCGCATAATTAAAATGATGGTTTTTCGCATTAAATCCTTGTTCAGCTAAACGTTTAAATCCGCCTACTCCGTAATGATTCCAAAAACGAGTTAAATAATCATAACGCATTTGGTCAACGATTATGCCCACTATAAGTTTAGGAGCAGTAGTTGTCTGTGTTTGTTCGCTATTCTTATCTCTACGCCTCTTCTGAGCATCGACATGAGTTAGAGAAAAGAAAAATAAAAGCGTGAGTAGTTGAATGTAATATTTCATTTGAACTGGCTATTTAACATACAAAGCTATCGAATTCTTCTCGTTGAAAAATTAAATCAAGGTTAAATACCATTCAATATTACTATTTTTACGTTTGAAAGCAGATTAAAATTCATGAACTACATAGCTGCCATTGGCAAGTATTTTATTATGGTAGGTGAGGTCTTTAGAAAACCTACCAAATGGCGCATCATGAAATCCTTGATTTTAAAGGAGGCTGACGAACTAATCTATGGCTCAATGGGCATCATCATTTTTATATCTTTTTTTATTGGTGGTGTTGTTACGATACAAACCGCTTTAAATCTTACTAGTCCTTTAATTCCAAAAAGCCTTATCGGTTTTGCTACAAGACAATCAGTAATCTTGGAGTTTGCACCTACTTTTTGCTCTATTATTATGGCAGGGAAAGTAGGTTCTTATATTACTTCTAGTATAGGAACCATGAGAGTTACCGAACAAATAGATGCATTAGAAGTAATGGGAGTTAACTCTTTAAACTATCTTGTTTTTCCTAAGATAATAGCCATGTTGTTATACCCTTTTGCAATAGCTGTAGCAATGTACGTAGGTATTTTTGGAGGATGGGCTGCAGCAGCCTTTGGGGGTTTTGCTCCCAGCGGTGAATTTATTAAAGGCTTGCAGATGGATTTTATTCCATTTCATATTACCTATTCTTTTGTTAAGACTTTAGTTTTTGCCTTTGTTATTGCCACGGTGCCCTCTTTTCATGGGTTTTATATGAAAGGTGGCGCATTAGAAGTTGGTAAGGCAAGTACAACCGCTTTTGTGTGGACAAGTGTGGTTATCATTATTCTCAATTATATAATAACTCAATTACTACTCGGATGATTGAAGTTGAAAATCTACATAAATCGTTTGGAGAGGCTCATATTTTAAAGGGCATAAACACCACTTTTGAGCAAGGAAAAACAAACCTAGTAATTGGACAAAGTGGTTCTGGGAAAACCGTTTTCTTAAAATCACTTTTAGGTCTTTTTGAGCCTGAACAAGGGAAGATATGCTACAATGGTGAGTATTATTGGGATTTAACTACTGCTGAGCAAAGAGACCTAAGACAGCAAATGGGAATGGTTTTTCAAGGGAGTGCTCTATTTGACTCTATGACAGTAGAACAAAATGTGATGTTCCCAATGGATATGTTTACTAAACAAAGTAAGAAGGAAATGCAAGATCGTGTCGATTTTGTTTTAGAACGTGTAAATCTAATTGATGCCCACAAAAAATACCCTGCCGAAATCTCTGGAGGTATGCAGAAAAGAGTTGCCATTGCGAGAGCTATTGTAATGAATCCTAAATACCTGTTTTGTGATGAGCCAAATTCTGGTCTTGATCCTAAAACGGCAATTTTAATAGATAACTTAATTCAAGAAATCACTAAAGAGTATAATATTACCACGGTAATTAATACCCATGATATGAACTCTGTAATGGAAATTGGAGAGAAAATTATTTTTCTTAAAAATGGTCATAAAGAATGGGAAGGCACCAATAAAGAAATCTTTAAAACGGACAACCAAGCCGTAACTGACTTTGTGTACTCTTCAGAGTTATTTAAAAAAGTACGTCAAATGTATATTGAGGAACGGAACTAAAATTAAAGTTCAAACTCAAAAATCAAGTTCAAGAACAAAATATGTCATACTGAGCGCAGTTGAAGTACTTAATGAGTTATTCCACTTCTCTTACTTGAATAGTGCTATCCTTAACTCTAATTTTTAACCACTCCGTAATTTTCTTCACATCCGAGGCTTGCTGCTCCTCAGTTAATTCTTCTTTTAGTTTTATTTCGAATACTAAAATGGTGTCCATTTTGCTAAAATCGGTTTGCACCCTATTTGAAAAACCTATTCCAGCAATTGACTCATAATTTACTTTTGCTTCTTCAGTAATTTCTTGAAATGGAATCTCTCTTGCTAGTTTACCAAAACTCGCCACTTCTTCTTCCAAAAATTGAATGCGTTCGTCTTTTGTAAGTAATTCTGCTTTTTTAGATTCGTACAATTCGTTTACATAATTAAAACGTTGTTCAGAATCATCTCTTCCTCCTTGTAATACTCTTAAGTCAACATCTATCAACCTACTGTATTTACTTTTTTTATTACGCCAGGTGTTAATGATATTTTCAGGAACCTCTTCAGTGCCTAAAATAGCTACCTCTAAGTAGGACCCTAATTCTTCATCATAATGAATATCAGTTAAATCATCCTCATAGCGCCCATTACCTTTAAATTCATATTCTTCAACAGTATCAGCTAAAAATTCTTGTGCTTGTTTTCTAAAGAGTGACTCTTGTAACACATTATAAAATGTAAAGCCAGCCGGAATCATAACCAAAATACCTATCAATGATGCCATTTGACCTATTAGACGTCTTCTCCTAGAATTCGCATAACGCACCATTGGAAAACGCAAGTACTTTATAACTAAGAAAGTAGCTAAAGCAATAAAAATGGTATTAATAGTGAATAAGTACATTGCCCCTAAGGCAAAATCGAATCTACCAATAGCCAAACCAAATCCCACGGTACACAATGGTGGCATTAGGGCAGTAGCAATGGCTACACCAAAAATAACGCTAGCAATAGTGCCCTTTTTTGCTCTAGCGATAACTAAGGCTAAACCACCAAAAAAAGCAATTAATACGTCTCGAATATCTGGTGCAGTTCGTGCTAAAAGCTCAGAAGACTCATCACGCAAAGGAAAAACTGCAAAGAACAGAAAAGCAGTTAAAACACTTAGAACCACCATTACACTAAAATTCTTTAGTGATCGGCGTAGCATATCTATATCATTAATTGCTAGTGACAAGCCCATTCCTAAAATAGGCCCCATTAAAGGAGATATAAGCATCGCTCCAATAACAACAGCAGTAGAGTTTGCATTTAAACCAATGGAGGCGATAAAAATGGAACAAATAAGAATCCAAGAAGTATGTCCTTTAAAAGGTATATCTGCTATTATAGATTCTTTAGTGGTAATTGGATCTGTATTACTACGTATCTCCAACAGTTCGAATAAGAACTTTCTACCACTACCTAAAAGGCCTTTAAAGTCTTTTTTTACTTCTTGCTCAGCAGCTTCTGTAGCTTCATCTTTAACTTTATCCTCAAATAAGTTTTCACTCATAATTTAAGCGTATTCGTCACCAAAAGTGTCTTGTACTTGACCTCTGACTTTTTTAATATCCTGCTCTTTAGATTTAGGATATATTAAAAGTACATCATCTTTATCAATTACAATATAGTCTTCTAAACCATCGACTACAACAATTTTTCCCTTTTTGGTTCTAATCATATTACCCTTGGCATCTTCTAAAAGCGTTTGTCCATTTACAATAGCGTTATAATTAGTGTCTTTATCTAACTTTTCATAAAGAGCACCCCAAGTTCCTAAATCGTTCCAATCAAATGTTGCAGGCAAGGTATAGATTGCTTTGGAGTTTTCTAAAATCGCATAATCTATAGATATGTTTTCTGCTTTAGGGTAATTATCAGCAATAAAAGCTTGTTCATCACTGGTATTGTAACAGCTCATTCCATTATTGAAAAGTTCAAACTGTTCTGCCTGATATTCTTTAAAAGCGTTAACAATAGTATTTACACTCCACATAAAAATTCCTGCATTCCAAAGAAAGTTTCCTTGTGCTAAAAAGTCCCTTGCTGTTTCTAGGTTAGGTTTTTCTCTAAATTGGGCCACTTTTTTAATCTCTGATGCATCTTCCTTTTCATATTCTATATAACCAAAACCAGTATTAGGATAGGTTGGTTGTATGCCCAACGTACATAACACTTCCTCTTTTTCACATTTATCAAAACATGCTTTTACATCATTCTCAAAAGCCAGCTCATCTTCAATCCAATGATCACTTGGCGC
>CAYTRI010000030.1:0-2907 GCA_964440105.1 uncultured Flavobacteriaceae bacterium | reverse complement strand
CTTTTACATCATTCTCAAAAGCCAGCTCATCTTCAATCCAATGATCACTTGGCGCCACTATCATTACAGCATCTGGATTCATTTTCTGAATCTTAAGTGCCGCATAAAGTATACAAGGTGCAGTATTTCGCATTGCCGGTTCTAAAACGACTTGTTCTTGCTTCACTTTTGGCAATTGCTCTAGCACCAAATCGTTATATCGCTCATTGGTTAAAATCAAAATGTTTTCTGTTGGTATAAACCTATTTAAACGTGAAAACGTTTTTTGAATAAGCGTGTCACCAGTACCCAACATATCATGAAATTGCTTAGGATTGTTCGTTGTACTTACAGGCCAAAAACGAGAACCTACACCACCTGCCATTAAAACTGCATAATAATTCTTATTCATAAGTTTATTCTAAATTTAAAAAGGAGCTTCAACATCTTTTATTAATTCAACCTCCGCATTTGGCTGAAACAAATATAGTCTGCCTGTAGAAAGTTCAACACATTCATACCGTTTTATTCGTTTATTACCCATTTTAAACAATTTACCGTTATACAATCTAAAAGTACTCCCATGTGGCAGTTCAAATACATACGTATTTTTTCGCTCTTCTACGTCAAAGGTTTTTAGAGCAATCGCCAATCTTGCATCTGTACTGCTACTGGCTTTTGGGTTTTTAAAGTGATTTGCTATAATTGGCAATAATTTAGATGGGAATATTTCTGGTCGGATAAAAGGGAGCATTAATTCTTGAAAAGTACGTTTCCACTCTAGTCCATGTGGTTTAATACGACGACCAAATTTTTCAAAAGCAACTAAATGAGCAATCTCATGAACAAGCGTTATTAAAAAACGATACTTATTTAGAGATGCATTTACAGTTATTTGGTGCATTCCACTGGGCATTCTTCTATAATCACCATGTCTAGTAACACGATGATTCACAATCTTTAAATGCACTCCATTGGTTTGTATTAAACCAAAACAAGGCTCAACTGCTCTTTCGGGTAAATATTTCTGTAAAACTTGCTCCACTATAACAAAAATAGGAGTTTAGTAAAGACTCACATTTTAAATTGGAAACTATATCATTTATTCTGTAGTTTTAAATTATGAGACTGAAAAATACAATTATAGTTTTTGTGTTACTTATGCTATTTTTAGGTTGCTCAACTTCTAAATTTAAATCGAGTTGGGCTAAACCTATTGCACCCGAAACGTTCACTACAAAGTTTGAAACTTCAAAAGGGGATTTTGTGGTCAAAATAGAACGAAAACTATCCCCAAAAGCGGTAGACCGTTTTTACCAATTGGTAAAAACCAGCTATTTTGATAACATCTTATTTTATAGGGTTAACCCTGGTTTTGTAGCTCAATTTGGTGGTAATGACAGTGTTATTTATACCAACTGGAACCGCTATAAAATTCCTGATGAACCCGTGCTCCAAGGAAATAATAAAGGAACCTTAAGTTTTGCAAGAGATGGGAAAGATAGTAGAGGCACTGATTTATTTATAAACCTTAAGGATAATAATAGACTAGATACCCTGCATTATAATGATGTAACGGGCTTTCCCACTTTTGGAAAAGTAACCCAAGGTATGGAGGTCCTTGAGGCCTTGTATTCTGGTTATGCAGATACTACTATGAATGATTTTGACTTAATGCTTAAAAATTTAAACGCCTTTATTAAAAAATATCCTAAGCTAGATACTATTTATAAAGTTAGCTTCATTAAAAAAGGCTTATCAGATTAAACCTCAGAAATAGAATTCTACGTTTTGGTTATCTTTAGTACTCATATAAGAGAAATAAACAAACTAGTTTGTTTATCCCTACGTTGGCGGTAATTTGAAAAATGAGTTCCAGAAAAATTGGAAATATAGAATTTACGAACATAAACCTACTATTGACAATAGGAGGAATTCTCGTTTCTATATTTTTCAGTTACGTATTTTATCGCACTTATCAAAGTGAAAGAACATTGATTTCGATTATGATTATTCCTCTAATTTTCGGAATAATTTTCGAGAACAAAAGATTATCAACGGATTGGAAAACCATTGCCTTAAAAATTCTCGGAGCTCTACTTTTAAGTGTTTTTGCATTTATGCCAGGAAAAAGAGAACGGAATTACAGTTTTGAAAATCACATAGAAATGTGGCCTTATTGGTTTATTTTTTTCTTTGTTTTTATCTCAATGTTTTACCACGAGAAAAAAATAATTCCTAAACTTACCGAAGGAATAACACTTTTACAATCCATTTCAATAATTTATTGGATTGTAGATATTGGATTCTTGAATTTCAAAAATGTATTTGCGTATATACTAATAGGTATTGGTCTTATCTTTAGTATTATATCATTTATACACGCATTTTCATACATAAAACTAACTCGAAATGCGAGGCTTTTCTTAAGTATTTGGAGTTCGATTATTATGATAATTTTTGCGATTGACCATATCTACAGAGTTTTCAATTTCGACTATTTCGTTGACTATAAAATGCTAAATGATGGACTGAATATACTTCAGTACTTTTTACTTGGCGTTTCTCTTATTTACATTTTTCAAAATGCTTATATGCTTTTGGTATATTTACCTGACAGGCATAGTTGGTATGGAAAAGAACAAATGCGAGATATCAGAAAAATGAATAAAACCCATATTGACCGATATTCAAATAATCAAATAAAAATAACAGATGCGCTAATTGCATTGATATTTACGTCTGGAATATATTACTGGAATTATCATTATAAAATTATGCCGAGACACACTTTAATTTGGTTATTGTTTTGGATTTTTCCATTTGTAGTTTGGTGCAAAGAATTAATAACTGAAAAAATAAAAACTACCGCCAACAATGGCTCCTATGAAAAGCCTTAGTCCAGTTCTTTAAAGTTAATCAATATTT
>CAYTRI010000029.1:9760-21415 GCA_964440105.1 uncultured Flavobacteriaceae bacterium | reverse complement strand
CGATAAGCGGTAATAAAAGAATTAGTCTTCGCATAGGGAATTAAATTTTTGTTTGGAAAAGGTAATCAATTCTTCAAAAAAGGCAGTAAACTCATTTTCAAAGTCATTATAATGTTCTTCTAAATCTAGAATAGCAAAATTCATTTTTGATTTATTTTTTGTTCTACGATTCATTCCATTTAGAACTCTCGCAATACCGGTTAGGTTAGAATAACTGTACAACCAATTATCAGCAATCATATATGGTAGCATTCGCTTAGTCCCTACAGGCAGTATTTCATAATTATCTTCTAGCAAATCATAAAAAGACTCTACATAGGTGTCTAAGGGTTTTTTGGAATATGTCTTCCAATTTTTTGCTAAAAAATGGTCATAGTAAATATCTACAATTATCTGACTGTAATGGCTATAGTTTTTGTGTAGACGTTTGCTACTTTGTCTTGCAATTGGGTGCGCATCTGTAAAAGTATCTATCTCTCGATGCAATAAAATGCCCTTTTGTACTTTATGTGGTAGGTGTTTGTATTTATTAGCCCGGATATGATCTGCAAAAAAATTACCCAGCGTAATTTGTGGGTCATCAAACGACAAGTAGATATGAGCAAGAAAATTCACAGTTGAAATTTACAAATTTGAAATGTGTATTAACTATCATCAAATTATATTTGCAAAAACTTTTTTAACATATGACTTTAATTAAATCTATTTCTGGAATTCGTGGGACCATTGGTGGTGCTACAAATGATAATCTAACACCTATCGATGCTGTAAAGTTTGCTGCTGCTTACGGAACATGGTTAAAAAGCTACGCGGGAAAAGATAAATTGAAAGTTGTAATTGGAAGAGACGCACGTTTATCTGGAGAGATGATTCAGAATCTTGTAGTTTCAACTTTAGTTGGTTTAGGAATAGATATTGTGGATTTAGATTTATCTACCACTCCAACTGTTGAGATTGCTGTGCCTTTAGAAAAAGCAGATGGAGGGATTATTTTAACGGCAAGCCATAATCCAAAACAGTGGAATGCTTTAAAATTATTGAATGAAAAAGGCGAATTTTTAGATGCTAAGCAAGGTGCAATTATCCTTGAGTTAGCAGAAAAAGAAGATTTTGATTTTGCTGAAGTTGATGATTTAGGAAACATAGAAAAGAATGATTCATACATAGATATTCATATTGATGAAGTCCTTAATTTACCTTTAGTAGATAAAGAAACAATAAAGAAAGCTGGATTTAAAGTTGTTGTAGATGGTGTTAATTCTACTGGTGGCATAGCCATACCAAGATTGTTAAAAGAGTTGGGGGTTGAAGTTGTAGAGTTATATTGTGATCCAACAGGTCATTTTCCGCATAACCCGGAGCCATTAAAAGAACATTTAAAAGATATTTGCGATTTAGTGGCTAAAGAAAAAGCCGACTTTGGCATTGTGGTAGATCCAGATGTAGATAGATTAGCTTTTATTAGTGATGATGGTGAAATGTTTGGAGAAGAATATACTTTGGTTGCCTGTGCGGATTATGTATTAGGAAAAACAAAAGGGAACACAGTGTCCAATTTGTCTTCTTCTAGAGCTTTACGAGATATTACTCAGAAGCATGGAGGTACGTATGAAGCTGCTGCAGTTGGTGAAGTAAATGTTGTTACAAAAATGAAGGCTACTAATGCTATAATTGGTGGTGAAGGTAATGGAGGTATTATTTATCCAGAGAGCCACTATGGTCGTGATTCTTTGGTTGGTACAGCTTTGTTTTTAATGCTAATGGCAGAAAAAGGAGGAACTGTTGCAGAACTTAGAGCTAGTTACCCTAGTTATTTTATGAGTAAAAAGAAAATTCAACTTACACCAGAATTAGATGTAGATGATTTGCTTGTTGCTATGCATGATAAATATAAAAGCGAAGATGTATCTACTATTGATGGCGTAAAAATAGATTTTGCAGAAAACTGGGTTCATCTTCGTAAATCTAATACAGAACCTATCATTAGGATTTATACAGAAGCTAAAAGCCAAAACGAAGCTGATGCTTTGGCGGATAGAATTATAGGAGAAATAAAAAATATTGCTGGATTATAGCTAAAACTCATTTTACTTTTTTAGCAAGAATTTTAGCTCTCTGTTCTTCTTTGCCACGATGCTTCCAGCGCTTGTGAGTCCAAAGGTAATGCTCAGGTCTTTCATAAATTTGTTGTTCTGTCATTTTTATGAACTGGTCTGTGATTTCGCCTTTTTTAGTAGAAGGAGCATCCGTTGTTATTGGTGTAAATTCTGCTTGGTAATAACCTCGTTTTACTTTAGACACTTTTAAAAATACTACAGCAAGATCCATCTTTCTTGCTAAAGTTTCTGCTCCGTTAATAATGGGAACACGAACACCCATAAATTCTTTCCAGTATTGAGAACGACTTACTTGTGGCGATTGGTCGCTAACCATGCCAAAAATTCCAGTGATGTTATCTCTTTTATTTTTTACAATGGTTTTTACAGTTTCTTGCTGGGTAATGATCGTAGTATTCCATCTGGCGCGAACTCTGCGGCTCCATGAATCAAAATATTTATTATTTATTTTGGTGTAAACAGCATAACCTTTAGATTCTACATAATTATTAAGACTCACATTCCATTCCCAATTAGCGTAGTGGGAACAGACTACTAAAATACTTTTCTCTTTTTCTAGTTGTTGAATAAGTTCTACATTCTGAATAGCATATTTTTTAGCAACCATTTCTTTAGATAAGTTTCTAGTTTTTACCATTTCCAGAAAAGAATCGCAGAGATGTTTATAGAATTCTTTTTCAATGTGCTTTCGCTCTTCTTCTTGCTTTTCTTTAAAAACCAACGCTAAGTTAGCTTGTACTACTTTTCTTCTATATTTAAAAATGTAAAATATAAGAATGAAAATAAAATCTGAAAACCCATAAAAAATACGATGAGGTAATATTGAAATAAGCCATAAAAAAGGATAAGCTAAAAGGAATATAAGGAGTTGCATACACCAAAGATAATGCACAAATATAGCTATATTTGAAACCATAAATACTACTTAGATGTTTAGTTTACATGCTGCCACAATTGCCATTATTGCTGCTAATGTTTTGGTATCATTAAAAGGCTTTAATGACACTCATTTCTTTGATAGATATAAGTTTAGTATAGGAGGTATAAAGGCAGGACAGAAGGAGCGTGCACTAACATCTGGTTTTTTACATGTAGACATGGCTCATCTGTTTTTTAACATGTTTACGCTCTACTTTTTTGCAGATGTTGTCATCAGTTGGTTTGGACCTGCTAAATTTCTTATTATCTATTTTATTAGCCTTGTAGCTGGTAATTTGTTGTCAATTTCTTTTCATAAAGATGAACCCTATTACAGTGCTGTAGGAGCCAGTGGGGCGGTAACTGGAATTTTATATGCTGCAATATTGTTACAGCCAAATATGCAACTAGGGTTTTTCTTTATTCCTATTCCTTTACCTGCCTATGTTTTAGGAATTGGTTATCTGTTATACTCCATTTATGGAATGAAAAACAGAGTTGGTAATATTGGACACTCTGCCCATTTTGGTGGAGCCATAGGTGGTTATGTGACTGCTTTGTTGTTTAAACCTAGTCTTTTTCAAACAGACACCCTTATGGTTGGATTATTGGCTATACCCATAGTAATTCTGTTCATATTACAAAAAACCGGGAAGCTTAATAAGTAGTATTTTTCTTATTATTTCTAATATTCTTTTGCACTTCATCGAACAGTCAACAAGTTAATGGCGTTTTACAACATAAATTAGTAAGCATCAATGCTTTCGGGATATTTTAGCAGACTAAATGAGCCCCAACATGTCCCAAATTAGAAAATTCTTTTTATTAGTTACACTTGTGTTTGTTGTAATCTCTTGTTCTGACGAAACTGTCGTTTTTGAACAAACTGATGACAATTTTAGTTTAGAAGAAAGTCAAACAGTTTTAGCAAACAGTGTAAGTTTTGCAAAAAGTGGTGTAGTAGACATTTTTGAAGAAGAATCTGAAAGTGGTAAGTTTAGCAGTTTCGCAAAATTCGCCAATGATCAGGCAGGAGATTACCCATTAACAATGGTAGCTCAAATTACCCCACCTTCTTTTAATGGGGCAGAGAACCTAACTGCTACGCATGTTCAAATAGATGGAGATTATGCTTATGTTTCTTATAACACTGTAGGTGAAGGTTATGCTGGAGCCGCAGATATAATTGATATTAGTGATCCAACTTCTCCCAGAGTAACTTCAAGAGTTTACTCTTTAAGTATCGATTTTAATTCAATACAGTATAGTGATGGATTTGCCTACCTAGTCGGGGGCATAGATTCAGAACAGTCTGCATTAGCAACTGCTAATTCTATAATTATAAGAATTTCTGCCGCTAGTGGAAGATTTAATACTTCTGGTATTCTATTTGGATTTCAAGAAGGCTTTAACGCTAATGATGTAGTTATAGTAGGCGATAGTGCTTTTATGACGAGTGGAAAAGATGGTTACATCACCGAGTTTGATAAAAATTCTCTAGAAATTATTAATCAGGTAGCTTACCAAGATTTAAGATCAGTCGCTATAAAGGATGGAAAGTACATGGTCTTAGATGCTAGTGTAGGAGTTCGAGTTTTAAATGCTGATTTTACTGAGGCTTCACAGATTGCAATTAGTTCAGATTTTGGTGAAGCAGAAAAAAGAACCTTAGATTTTATTGATGATAAGATTGTAGTTGCAGAAGGAAGTAATGGTGCTGGAGTTTATGATTCTAATACAGGTGCTTTTCAAGAATATATCCCAATAGCAACAAACCCAGCTAATGTTGCACAATCAGACATCGTAACCAATGCAACTGCTTTCAATGAAGATATTTTATTGATGGCTAATGGTGGAGGTGGTTTGTGCCTTACTGATGATGAAAATGGAAGTGTTAATATTGTTGGTATTATTGAGTTAGAAGGTTCAATAAATTTTGTAGCATCAAAAGATGATTACATTTTTGCTGCCTCAGGTCGTGAGGGGCTCCAGATTATAAAAATTAATAGACCCTCTACTAGTCTTCAGGAAAGATGCGCCATATCCCCTAATTATTCAGGGAGTTCAAGATTAGATGTTGCGGAAGGAGATGATTTATCATATAGTGTAAATACTAGTTTTAGAAGGGTTGATGTAGCTGGTTCTTTACTACTTTGCGGTAATTGGACCGTAAGAAACCGAATAACTATTGGTGACAATGCAACACTTGCGATGAACGGAAGTCTTACTTTAGCTAGCAATGATAGGCGACGTGATATTACGGTAGGTGAAGGTGGTACATTTAGAGTTGAAGGTGGTACTGTAACTATTTGGGGAGATCTTATTTTAGAAGATAATGCGACACTTGAATTTTTAGGAGATAATACCATTATTGCAGTGCATGGAGATGTAATACGATTAGGTTCTGCAACTATAACGGGCAATTTTACCGATGCCGAAAATAAGTTTTAAAGTTATTTTTTAAACAACGATATAAAAAAGCCCTTGTAAATTTTACAAGGGCTTTTACTTTTTAATGACGATATAAATTAGTTTAGTAATAGTTCAGCAACTTTATCTTCTAATGCAGGTCCTCGCAAATCCTTTGCTACGATTACCCCATTCTCATCTAATAAAAATGCAGCTGGAATTGCATTTACACCATATAATTTTGCAATCGGATCATTAAAATATTGAAGATTAGAAATATGATTCCATTCTAATCCATCCGTATCAATAGCTTTAAGCCAATCTTCAGATTTTCGGTCAAGAGAGACACCAACAACATTTAAACCTTTATCCTTGTATTTATTGTAAACAGCTACAATATTTGGATTTTCTTGTCTACATGGTTTACACCATGCGGCCCAGAAATCAACAAGGGTAAGTTTTCCTTTTACATCATTTAGTGCTAAAACATTGCCTTCTGGCGTTGGACCAGAAAATTTAGGGGCATTAGCGCCAATTTCTGTCGCTGCTGTTCTTTCTAATTCTTCAGCAATACGTTTACCGGGTTTAGACGCTTTTACCTCATCTGTAAAGCCATTAAAAATTTCTCTACATTCAGCAGAAGGTATTCCTTTTGTTCGTAGAAGATTTTCCAATAAAAATGCAGAAATCAATGCGTTTGGATTAGATTTAATGTACTCTAAATTAAAACTTTTCGATTTTTCTTGAAGTTCAAAATATTCTTCACGCAAAGAATTCATAGTCACTGTATCCTTTGCATTATTTGCTATACGTAAATCATTTTGCATAGACTGAACCATTTGTTGTGTCTTGCGTTGTTCAGATAAAAAATCTGAAAATAATTCATTTTGCGGAGTACCTTTTGCATTGGCAAACATTAAGCTGTCTTTTTGTCCTTTAAATTCTATAGTCCCATTTTCAATAACTACTGGCCAATTACCGCGAATACCTTCAACTACCATGTAATGCAAAACAGGTGCGTCTTGGATTCCAGTAAATTCAAACTTTCCATTTATTGTAATGGCCGTATCTACATCCATCAATCTATTAGTAGAATCTATTGTCTTTAAGTATACTTTAGAACTGTCCGCTAGTTCACCAGTTATTTCACCATTTAAAGTATAACCGTCAGAACCTGTTCCACAAGCTATTATTGAAATAGCTATTAAAATTACCGTTAGGTATTTTTTCATGAGATTTAATTTTTAACAAAGGTAAAGATATTAATACCCATAAAAAAGACTCCGTATAGGAGCCTTGTGTATATTTAGATGGTTTAGAATTGATACCTTAAGCCTAAGGCAATATCAAATAAGAAATCATTATCAAATCCATCAAAACCTATTAGCCCTATTTCTGGCCTAATATCTAAAGAGATTAAGAGTGGAATATCAAAATCATATTCCAAGCCTAAATTACCAGCTGCGAATACAAATAAGCCATCATTATCATCGCTAAAGCCATTGTTTCCATTGGAGACTGGTTCAAAATCAGCATTTCCTAATCCGCCACCAACACCATAATACCAATTAAAACCACCTTCAATATTGTGAACCCACTGGTAAACTCCGGCTAGTTTATACGCATCAAATTCTCTACTATCTCTAAAGCCTAAATTAAATTCGGCTCTGTTTAACCTTCCAATTGATTTTTGATAAGAAATCTCTACGCCAAAAGCATCACTATCTCCTAAACGAAGTCCTAAAGTATTGTCAGAAATACTTTGTGCTTGTAAATTAATTGTTGCAAATACAAATAGTAATGTAATAAATGTGATGATTCTCATAAGTTTCTCGATTTAATGAAAATTAAAAATAGTCTCTTTCAGACTTTCTATAATAAAACTTACTTTAGCTTTCAAAAATTGTTCCAAGTTGCATAAATCAGTTTTAAAAACCCTATCTAATAATCTTGAAGGAGAGTTAAATTTTGATAATTTAACCAAAACACTTTATGCAACAGATGCTTCTGTATATCGAAAAATTCCATTAGCTGTTGCCTTTCCAAAAACCGCAAATGATTTAAAGTTATTAGTTAATTTTGCAACTAAGTACAGTATTGGTTTAGTACCGAGAACAGCAGGCACTTCTTTGGCAGGACAATGCGTGGGAGAGGGCATAATTGTAGATACCTCTAGGTATTTTACTAAAATCTTACATCTTAACGAAAAAAAGCGACAGATTGTCGTACAACCTGGTGTTGTTCGTGATGAACTCAATCGGTATTTAAAACCATACGGTTTATTTTTTGGACCAAATACGTCTACTTCTAATCGATGTATGATAGGTGGAATGGTGGGTAACAACTCCTCTGGAACAACATCTATACAATATGGAGTTACAAGAGATAAAGTCGTTGCTTTAAAGACTGTTTTGGCAGATGGGAATGAAGCCAGTTTTACTTCAATATCTAAAAAAGCATTTCTAGAGAAAACAAAACATGATTCCTTAGAAGGAAAAATCTATAAATCTATTTATCAAGAACTTTCTGAGCCTAAAATCCAACAAGAGATTTTAGAAGAGTTTCCCAAAACAGCTATTCACAGAAGAAATACAGGCTACGCAGTAGATGAACTATTGAATAGTGATGTGTTTAGTGATAGTAAGGAAGAATTTAACCTTTGTAAGTTACTCTCTGGTAGTGAAGGAACACTAGCTTTTACTACCGAAGTTACTTTACAGTTAGATGTACTACCTCCTAGTTTTTCTGCCATGGTTGCAACGCATTATAGTTCGTTAGAAGATTGTTTGAGTGATGTTGCTCCTGTCATGACACATAGCCTGCATCTATGTGAAATGATGGATAAGGTGATTTTAGATTGCACAAAAAACAATAGACAACAACTGGCGAATCGGTTTTTTGTAGAAGGCGATCCCGCAGCCATTTTAATGTTAGAAGTGAAAGCTGACACTAAGGATGATTTAGAAAAGGCAATTACAACACTTCAAAACACAATTAAAAAATCTGGATTAAGTTATGCAAGTCCAGTGCTATATGGTGATGACATTAGAAAAGCCATAGAATTGCGTAAGGCAGGTCTTGGCTTACTTGGTAATATGATTGGCGATAAAAAAGCAGTTGCTTGTATAGAGGATACTGCGGTTGCTTTAGAGGATTTAAAGGATTTTATTTTAGAGTTTTCAGATATAATGGCTGGCTACAAGCAAAATGCGGTCTATTATGCACATGCAGGTGCTGGCGAGCTACATTTACGACCTATCTTAAACTTAAAAAAATCTACGGATGTAGAACTGTTCCGCTCTATAACGACAGATGTTGCAAAACTTACAAAGAAGTATAAGGGTAGTTTTAGCGGAGAGCATGGTGATGGTATTGTAAGAGCAGAGTTTATCCCTTTAATGATAGGAAAAAATAACTACCAACTCTTAAAACGAATAAAAAAGGCATTTGACCCAGCTGGAATATTCAATCCAGGTAAAATTGTTGATGCCTATCCTATGGATGAATCTCTGCGCTATGAAATAGACAGAAAAGAGCCAGAAATTAAAACCTTATTAGATTTTTCAGATAGTGAAGGAATATTAAAAGCCGCTGAAAAGTGCAATGGGAGTGGGGATTGTAGAAAGTCTCATCATATGGCTGGTGCAATGTGTCCTAGTTATCATGCTACCCAAGACGAAAAAGATACTACTAGGGGTAGAGCAAATACGTTGCGAGAGTTTTTGACAAATTCTGATAAACCGAATCAGTTTAACCATAAAGAATTAAAACAAGTATTCGATTTATGTCTTAGTTGTAAAGCATGTGCGAGTGAGTGTCCTAGTAATGTAGATGTTTCGACATTGAAAGCTGAGTTTTTATATCAATACCAAGAAACTAATGGGTATTCTTTTAGGAGTAAGCTATTTGCAAATAGCACAAAATCTAATGCTTTGGGGAGTAAGGTGTCTGGGTTAACTAATGCCATATATGATTCTAAAATACTAGGAGGCTTATTGAAAAAGGCTTCGGGAGTTGCTAAGGAAAGGTCACTCCCTAAAGTTTATAATTTTAATTTCGATAAAGAACTTCAAGTATTTGAAAACAAACTAATTAATGATAATAAGAAAGTAATTCTATATTTAGACGAGTTTACTAAATATTTAGATGTTGAAGTTGGCAAAGACGCTATTTATGTTTTACAAAAATTGGGATATGAAGTTGAACTTTTTTATGCAGAGAGCGGACGTACTTATTTATCAAAAGGGTTTTTAAAAGAAGCGAAGAACTTAGCTGCTAAAAATATTAAAAAATTAAGGCCGTTACTAGAAAAAAAATTACCAATACTAGGTTTAGAGCCATCCGCCATCCTTTCATTCAGGGATGAGTATAAGCGTTTGCATGATGATAAGCTATTTCTTGAAAAGCTTTCTAAGAATAGTTTCTTAATTGAAGAGTTTCTTGCAAAAGAAATTCAAGACGGTAGAATTACTGCTAAAAGCTTCACTCAAGAAACTAAAACCATAAAAATACATGGTCATTGCCATCAAAAGGCCTTGTCCAATCAAAAAGTAACTTTTGATATGCTCAACCTTCCTAAAAACTACAAAGTATCCATTATAGCTTCCGGTTGTTGTGGTATGGCGGGTTCTTTTGGATATGAAAAAGAGCATTATGCTACTAGTATGGCTGTAGGGGAATTAAAACTTTTCCCAGCAGTGCGAAAAAGTGACAGTGAGACTATTATTTCTGCTAATGGTACAAGTTGTCGTCATCAAATTTTTGATGGAACAGGGAGGAAAGCATTACACCCTATAACTATCTTACGCCAAGCCTTGCTCGAATAAGTTATAAAGTTGACTTTTCTATCAATCATAGAAAAATTACATTTGTATTCCTTTTAAAATGGTAATATGGCTGGTAATTCATTTGGAACACTTTTTAGACTGACCACTTTTGGAGAATCTCATGGTAGGGCTCTTGGAGGGGTTATTGATGGATGTCCAGCAGGAATTGAATTGAATATAGATGCCATTCAGAATGAATTAAATAGAAGAAAACCAGGGCAATCCGCTATTGTTACCCAGCGTAAAGAACCTGATACTGTTGAAATCTATTCTGGAATTTTTGAAGGAAAGACTACAGGAACTCCAATAGGATTTGCTATTCATAACACCAATCAGAAATCTAAGGATTATTCGCATATAAAAGATTCTTACAGACCATCTCATGCTGATTATGTGTATGATAAAAAATATGGTTTTAGAGATTATAGAGGTGGCGGTAGAAGCTCTGCTCGTGAAACTGCCAGTAGGGTAGTAGCTGGAGCTATTGCAAAGCAGTTTTTGCCAGAGATTCAAATTAATGCATTTGTATCTCAGGTTGGTGAGCTAAAACTAGAAAAACCGTATAAAGAATTAGATTTTAAAGAAATAGAGAATAACCCAGTTCGTTGTCCGGATCCTAAAATGGCTAAGGAGATGGAAGAATATATTAAAACCATTAAAAAAGAAGGAGATACTGTTGGTGGGGTAATTACTTGTGTTGCCAAGAATGTTCCAATTGGTTTAGGAGAACCGGTTTTTGATAAATTGCATGCAGAACTCGGAAAGGCTATGCTAAGTATAAATGCTGTTAAAGGTTTTGAGTATGGTAGCGGTTTTGATGGTGTATTGATGAAAGGCAGTGCTCATAATGATCAATTTAATAAAGATGGTACCACGCAGACCAACTTAAGTGGAGGTGTACAAGGAGGTATTAGCAATGGAATGGATATTTATTTTAATGTTGCTTTTAAACCTGTAGCGACTGTTTTACAAGCCTATGAAACGATTAACAAAGAAGGTGAAAAAGTAAAAACACAGGGCAAAGGTCGTCACGACCCATGTGTAGTTCCTAGGGCAGTGCCAATTGTTGAAGCAATGACCGCTTTGGTTCTTGCAGATTACTCCTTGTTAGCAAGAACGAACAAAATCTAATTTTACCTATTAGTGGTTTCCCTTTCAAAATAGTATCTTTCAAATCAAATATTGATTATGCGTAAACTAGAATTACACTGGAGAATTCTTATTGGAATGGCTCTAGGTATTGTTTTTGCCCTTGGAATGGTGAATTTAGATTGGGGTCCACAATTTATTAGTGATTGGATAAAGCCATTCGGAACTATTTTTATAAACTCCTTAAAACTTATTGCTATACCACTGATTTTGGCGGCACTAATAAAGGGTGTTTC
>CAYTRI010000029.1:4008-9660 GCA_964440105.1 uncultured Flavobacteriaceae bacterium | reverse complement strand
ATTCTAAAAATGGTGGATTTAATTATGCTTTCAGCTCCATATGGAGTTTTTGCATTAATGGCGGCCTTAGTGGTTGAAGCTCCAAGTGCGGATTTATTTGCTGCCTTAGGAATGTATGCATTTTGTGTTGTTTTAGGCTTAGCATTAATGGTAGGATTTTATATTGCTCTAGTTAAAATGTTTACTGGAAAATCTCCAAAATTCTTTATGAATGGAATTGCTCCTGCGCAGCTTTTAGCATTCTCTACTAGTTCTAGTGCAGCAACTTTACCAGTAACAATGGAAAGAGTGACTGAGCATTTAGGAGTAGAAGAAGAGGTCTCTAGTTTTGTGTTACCTATTGGAGCTACAATTAATATGGATGGTACTAGTTTGTATCAAGCAGTTGCTGCAGTTTTTATAGCTCAAGCATTTGGAATGGATTTATCATTTGGCACGCAATTAGGTATAATTGCCACCGCAACTCTTGCTTCGATAGGCTCGGCTGCTGTTCCTGGAGCTGGAATGGTGATGTTAGTTGGAGTGTTAGGTTATGCTGGTATTCCAGAAGCTGGACTTGCATTAATCTTCGCTGTTGATAGACCCTTAGATATGTGTAGAACTGTTATTAATGTAACTGGTGATGCTACTGTTTCTATGCTAGTAGCCAAGTCTGCTGATAAACTAGGAGAGCCAAAGGTTAAGAATTGGGATGATAATTATGATGAGGTTAAATAATTAATTCATTTCTTACATCATTTTGAAATTAGAGAAATAGCTTTTACCTTATATGCTTCAACCAAGAACTCTAGAGAATGAATGTTTGTTTTTTAATGTACCCATGGGAAGAAATTGACCCAGAAAATGATACTAGTTTAGCACTAATTCATGAGTGCGCTAAGCGTAAACATGGAGTAGCCTTATGTAGTCCTGCCAATTTAACGATTCGGAATAGTGTAACTAATGCATTTTGCACGGTTCTTAATAGATCAGATAAAATCTCTAGTAACCTTAAAACTTTTTATAAGCAAACCAGTTTGCGCGAAGAAATGCTTCCGCTAGCTGGGTTTGATGTGATTTTTATGCGTGCAAATCCACCACTAGACCCTATAATGCTTAATTTTTTAGATTCCGTAAAAGATGATGTTTTTATAATGAACTCACTGCAAGGGATTAGAGAAGCAAACAACAAGTTATATACCGCAGCCTTTGGAGATTCGCATAGTAATATCATTCCTGCTACACATGTATCTAAAAATAAAAACCATCTAATTCGTCAAATAAAGGAATCTAAGGCTGATAAGATGATTTTAAAGCCACTAAATGGCTTTGGAGGTTCTGGTGTTATATTAATTGAAAAATCTGCAATGAGTAGCATTCAATCGCTCTTAGATTTTTATATAACTAACTCAGATGGAACATCTAATTATGTTATACTTCAAGAATACATTGAAGGTGCTGACCAAGGTGATGTTCGTATATTATTACTAAATGGACTGCCAATAGGCGCTATGCGAAGAGTGCCAGGAACCGACGATCATCGTTCCAATGTTTCGGCTGGTGGCAGTGTAGCAAAACATTCCATGACTAGAGAAGAGAAAGCGCTTTGCAAGCAAATTGGACCCAAATTAGTTAAAGATGGTCTCTATTTTGTCGGTATTGACGTGATTGGCGGTAAGTTGGTTGAAGTAAATGTAATGTCGCCAGGCGGAATTACGTACATGAATAAGGTTTATAAAACCAAAATACAAGCTAAGGTTATTGATTTTGTTGAAAGTAAAGTAGTTGATTCTCTTGAAGCCTTCAATAGACGCTCACGTTTACGAAATGAAGTTGCAAATGCGTAAGCTAGCTGTCGATTCTATTATAAAACTTATTGATGCAGAAGAAATTTTTAATGTAGTAGCAGAAGACTATTCTTTTACTTTAAAGATAGATTCTTATACGCCATATGTTTGCGGCGCAGTCCATGATGGACATCAATTTCGAAAATCATTATGGGAAGTATGTCACCACTCAGAATATGACCGTTGGTATGAGGAAGACCCCTGTACCAAGCAAATGGTACAATCGCACCCAATAGTTATAGCAGGTTGTGATAGTCGTTTTGAATATGATTTGAATAGAGCTCCAGAAACCGCTATTTATACAGATGCTTGGGGCAAAGAGTTATGGAAATTCCCTTTAAAGCAAAAAGTAAAAGAGTTTAGTTTACAAAAGCATCAAAATTTTTATCGGGTAGTTCAAGCTTTACTAGATAAACTAGAGTCAAAATATAAAAAGGTCTTAGTTTTTGACATGCACAGTTATAATTGGAAACGTTGGAATAGGGAAGTCCCTACATGGAATTTAGGTACGGCAAATATCGATAGTAGAAGATTTGGCGATATTGCTTTAAGTTGGAGTGCCAAGCTTGGTCAAATGCAACTCCCAAATAGTATAAAATCTACATCCAGAATTAACGATACGTTCCAAGGCAATGGCTACTTTTTAAAATATATAACTCAAAATTTTAAGAATACGCTTGTATTAGCTACTGAAATTGCGAAAGTCTACTGTGACGAGCTTACAGGAATTATTTATCCTGAAGTTGTCCATTCTGTTGAAAAACAGTTACAAGAATTGATACCTTTGCAATCGCAAGAGTTTCAAGAAGTCGAATGATTAAAGAAAAATCACAAAATAATATACAGCAAGAATATCCCGATTTATTTGAGATAGATGCTAATCTAGACCGTTTGGTAAAGCGGATAGAGTTGTTGAGTTATGTTAATCCACAAAATATAGAGAAAGAAAAGCAACGCTTTTTTGCATCTAAATATACTTGCGAACCTCAGTTTAAATACCCTAAACTAAAATTCAATCCCTATAAATTACACCGTCTTTTCTTTTCGCAGCACTTAGAAAGAATTAAGGATGATACTATTCGAAAGTTCTATCAGGAAGTGATTTATTATTATGCAAACATGATTCAATGTATTGAAACAATAGGGCAAGGTAAAAAATTCTATTACAATTCTTTACGAGTATTTGGTACACCTACCGAAAAAGATGTTCAAAATGCACAGTTTATCCTGCATTATGCAGATGAACCTGCTAGTGTAGATATGGAAAAGGTGTTTTCTCCCGAAGAAGCTAAAAACTACTTTGAAGATTTTGTAAAGCAGTATAACTTTCCTCTAAATATTGGTTTTTCCACAAACATTGCTGCAGATGCAATGGTTAGCAATAGCTCTCAAACACTATTGATTAAAAAAAATACACGATTTAGTAAAAATCAATTATTGACTTTAGCTAATCATGAAATAGGGGTGCATATGGTTACTACTTTTAATGGACTAGCACAGCCTTTAAAAGTATTCTCTAACGGTTTACCAAAAAATGTAGAAACCCAAGAAGGTTTGGCTGTTTTTAGTGAATATATGGGTGGAGCGTTAACTTTAAAGCGCCTAAAAGAACTAGCATACCGGGTTATGGCTTCAGATAGTTTAATAAAGGGCTATAGTTTTGCAGATACATTTGATTTAATTCATGGGCAGTATAAGTTAAATCGTGATGAGGCTTTCAGCATTACACTTCGTGCACATAGAGGTGGTGGATTTACAAAGGATAGATTATACTTGAGTGGACTTCGAAAGATTTACAAGCGCTATCAAAAGGAAGAGTCTTTAGACATTTTGCTTTCAGGTAAGGTTACTGTAGACATGGAAGAAAACATAAAGTACTTAAAAACTTTAGGATTAGTAGAGCCAATAACTCATGAAAGCCACTCTTTTCAGCAAAAATTAAACACAAATTCTACTTTGGATTTTATCCTCAATAATCTTAAATAGGCAAATTGTCTATTGCTTTCTCTTTTTTGCGTTGTTCACGCTTTTCTTTCCTTATCGCTTTTCTTTCTTCTTTGTCTGCACCAGCTTCAGCATCTTTAAAATTGATATCGTCATCTACACCTTCCTTGAAGGCTTTAACCCATGCATTTTTAAAAATACCAGTAACTGTAGGCCATATTTTGGCACCAACATCATTTAGGTCTCCCTCAATAGGAATTTTAGTAGCTAGTGTATCCTTTTTCTGGTTTTTGAGCGCAAATTTGAAGAAACCTACAAAGCCTTCCCAAAGAACACTTAAAAAGCTATCATCCTTACCGATAAGCTTAGCTTTTTTAAGAATAGGCTTCATGGACCCTTTAAGAAAACCGTCTGCAATAGCTATTTCTCCGAATAATTCAAATTCACCACTATCAAAATCAATTTTCGCATAATGTCTTGTAAAGTCGTTAAGTGCAGTAATATCTGCTCCAATAAGAGATAAACCAATATCCATATCTGGAATTTCTTTAACCAGGTTCATTTTACCGTCCATTTTTAATTGCCCATCACCAATAGAAACAGCAGTTGCATTAACTTGTGAAGGCAGTACTCGCTCTTTTTGAACAACGTTTCTTAGGTTACTAGCCACTAAATCAATATTGTGCAAATTCAAATCAATTGTAGGCTCTGCCTGTAATTCTACAAAAGCAGTAGTACCATTAATTACTTCAAATCGGTTAATGTCTATAGGCACTAAATCTGTTAATGCTTTTGTCCATGCTTCTGTCTCAACAGACTCACCTTCTTGGTCTTCAAAAACATAAACCACTTTGGGATTGGTCATAATAATTTCGCTCACAATTTTACCATTAAAAATTGCGCCCCATTCCACTGAAATATCAGTCTTTTTAAAATCTAAAAAGGGAACTTTAGAGCCTGCATCTACTTTATTTAAATATAAACCATGAATAACATATGCTCCTCTGTATAGAGCAATATCAATATCTTTTACTTGACCGTAGTATCCAGGAATATCCGCAAGAACATCATTAACATAATTCTTTACTAGCGAAGGGAGTAAAAGGCGTATGCAAATTAAAATAAGAATAATGCTAATAGGTAGCACATATCTTTTCTTTTTATACCCTTTTCTTCTTATTTTCATAGCCTTTAAATTGACTATAAAGTTAAAGAATGAAAAGGGTATTGTATTGTTTTAATACTATAAACTAATATACTTTCCTCGCGGATATTTTACTTTAAATGAAAAACTTTCCTTTTTATTCTCTTTGGGTGCTATATCCAATACCCAAGTCAATAAACCTTTTTTCTTATCGTATTCTGCATTAAAAGTCTCCACATCATCTACTTTAATGTCTTTATTCTGTGATTTAGGGACTCTATCCATTAGTTTTAGGGAAATTGCAGTGTTCTTGTTATTCTTTACTTCTAAATCATATATACGGTCAAGTATACGATTACTACCAGTAAAGGATTTGCTTTTAAAATTACGTTGCTGTTTTCTTGTAACAGTTATGTTTGGGTCTATACCTAGAGAAAGCACCATTTCTTTTTTAACGGTATATGGGTCTAATACTGTTTTACCAGCGTAAGTTCCTTTAAAGTAAATGTTAGCTTCTCCTGGTAATAATTGGTATTGTTCCCAATCTTTAAAGCTGGCGGTTAAGAATACGTTTTCATTAATAATTGGAGCCGCATAGTATTCGTAGCTAGCAGGCATTTTAAAGGTGTTTATTTCGATAGCCGTAACATCGCCATCTGATGCAATAGAATAGGGTTTCTTAATAACAAACTTGGTATTGGTAATATCATCTTGCAAGCTACTTTTCTTGGTAGTAAT
>CAYTRI010000029.1:0-3908 GCA_964440105.1 uncultured Flavobacteriaceae bacterium | reverse complement strand
TAGTTCCTTTTACAACAACATTCACTCCCGGTAAAGGTTGCCCTGATTCATCAGTTACAGTACCCATTATTTTTTTGACTGTAGGGTTATATGCATAACCCTTCTTTTTTGTGGGTTGACTTTGTCTTCTAGAGTAGGCACTTACAAAGTTTAGGTATTTGGCTTCTAGGTTTGGCTTAGCAACATTGTACGTAGGATTACCCGTGGATAGTGTAACGGAAACATTATTCCAATCTTTTCCTGTGTTTTGATATACATTGGCTTTGTAAGCAAGATTAAGAGGGGTGTTCAAAGCTTTTGATTTTATATCATAATTTGGAATCCAACCAGCATCTAGTACCTGATAAGATAGCTTTACTTCAAGTTTTGAAGCAATAGGGGCGTCAAACTTTATAGTGAGTTCTCCTTGGGGCAGTGCAGGTGCGTTGTTTGCTTCTGCTAATTGATTTTGGATGTCTCTTATGTCTTTATTTAGTTGATTAATCTTTAAATTGATTTTAAAAACTTCATTTTTAATAGCGGTAATACGTTCTCTATAATACTGACTAATCTCTTTTATTTTTCCCAGGTCTAGTGCCTGATTATCGGCACTAACGAGGCGATTGGTAGTAATTACTTTTTCTTCTTCTTGTAAACCAGTAATTTGATTTTTTAAAAAGGTGATTTCTGCGTTTAGTGCTTTAATTTCATTTTCCCAAAGCATGGTTTTGGGGTGACTTTCAGATTTATCCAAATAATTGATGTCGTAAGACATGGCTAAAATTGAAACAGCCTGTAAGCCTGAAACTTGAATACTACTTTCATCAATCTTATGTGATAGCCCTGTAAAAATCACTTCGGAAGTTCCAGATTTTAAATTACAAGTGGCTTTTCGAGTAATTTCAGCTCCGCTTAAATACACGGTAACTTCTTTGATTTTTGAAGGAATTTTTAAATCGTTTGCAAATACAAAATAGGGGAGTACAAATAAAATCAGAACTAACTTTTTCATAAGGATTGGTTTTAAAGTTTAGCCAAACCTAGTTTTTGTTAGTCCTAATTAAAATCAATTATTAGTGAAACCATTTTATTTTTAAGTGAAATAGTTGTTTGGATTAGGTAAGCTACTTTTTTAACTATTCCAAGAAGTTTTTATTAGTTCGATTGATTCTATTGACTATAAGAATTGTATTGGGAACTACTGTTCTTGACTTCGACTGCGCTCAGTCTGACAGAAAAAAATATGAATTTTTGGTTTTGAACAATTAGATTGCAAAAAGTAATTAATCCAAAAACTTGGCTTTTAACTCAGGCGTAGGAATCATGCATGCATCTTGCTTTCCATACCATTTATAGCGGTTACGTGCGACGAAATCATAAACAAGATTCCGCAAACCTTTTGGGAAAACAGATAATATAGAAGAAATTGTTTGGTATTTCTTTAAGCTTTTACCAATCTCCAATGCAGCATCAGATTTGGTGTAATAGGCGACTCCTAAATCGATTAGAATAATTGAATCAACTTGGGAGGTATCTATTCCTCTTTCTGAAGTTAGTTTTTTGCCAATATCACTTTGCAAAGCAGCAAACCGAAACATATCTTCGTTATCGGCCTTAATTACGCGCTGTACAGTGGTGTTGCAAAGATTGCAAACACCATCAAAAAGAATAATTTTTTTATTGATTCCTGACTCCATTTTACTTTTTAGCTTCAACTAATTCTAGTTGGTCAACACTTACATTGGTCGTGAACATTCCATAATTAACAACAGCTTTGTTCTTTTCTAGCGTATCTATGCTACCTATAGCTTTACCATCAAAAAGTCTTACTCTATCACCAATTTTGAATACTGGTCTTGGTTTTGCTTTTTCTGCCTGTACAGCCTTTTTCTTTTTTACAATTTTCTCTTTTCGAACCTTTACAATTTTTTGCTCCAACTCATTAGCTACTTGTTTCTTTTGAGCCTTCTTTGCTTTAGCTTGTTTTGCAGATGTTTTTTTGCGCTTACTATTCTCCGTTTCTACAATACGGAGCAGTTCAGATACCAAAGGGCGTTTTTTATTATCCAGAAAATACTTTTCCGCAGCATCATTTAATTTATTTCCTAAATAAATCATCCGTTGGTTATGGTCATATTGCTCTTGGTAATTCTCTAATTTACTTTTAACCTTGGCATTCAACTCTTCCAATCTTTTTGCCTCTCCACGAGCCTTAGTTTCTTCGTCTTGAAGTCTAGAGCCCGTCTTAGCCATTTTTGAACGTTCTTTTTGAAGTTTTGCAATAGTAGCATCAAACCTAACCTTGCCGCGTTCTATCTTCTTTTTAGCTTTATTAATGAGCGAGTAGGGGATTCCGTTTTTCTGAGCTACCTCAAAGGTGAAAGAACTACCTGCTTGCCCCATGACAAGTTTAAAAGTGGGCTGCAAAGTTTTATTATCAAAAAGCATATTGGCGTTAACCGCATGTGGCAGTTCATTCGCCAACAACTTTAAGTTAGAGTAGTGGGTTGTGATTACGCCATAGGCTTCCCGTTCATAAAAAACTTCTAAACAAGCTTCCGCTAATGCCCCGCCCAATTCTGGGTCAGAACCCGTACCAAACTCATCTATTAAGAATAGTGTTTTGTTATTACAGCGTTTTAAAAACTGGTTCATGTTTTTAAGACGGTAACTGTAGGTACTTAAATGATTTTCAATGGATTGATTGTCTCCAATATCTGTCATTATTTTATCAAAAAGAAAAACAGAACTACGTTCATGTACGGGAATAAGAAGTCCACTCTGCAACATTAATTGAAGCAGACCTATGGTCTTTAAAGTGATGCTTTTTCCTCCAGCATTAGGCCCAGAAATTACGATAATTCGCTTTTCAGGATGCAACTCAATACTCTGTGGCCAGGTTTTTTCTTTCTTTGCCTTATTGCTTAAATACAATAAGGGGTGATACGCATCTCTTAGATACAATTGCTTCTCTTTATTAATTTTAGGCAATACGGCATTCATTTCTGAACCGTATTTTGCTTTAGAGGCTGTAATATCGATATGCGTTAGAAAATGCTGATAGTTTTCTAATGCTTCGGAAAATGGACGAATATAATCCGTAAGCTGATTTAGTATTTTCTGAATTTCTTCCTTTTCTTCAAATTCTAGATTACTGAGTTCGGTGCTGTATTGCAAGGTAGCTTCGGGAACGATATACGCTATACTTCCTGTCTTAGAAGTACCCATTACGGTACCACGCACCTTTTTTCTATACATTGCTTTTACTGCTAGTACGCGTCTGTTTTCAACTACGGACTCTCTAATCTCATCTAAAAAGTCAGAAGCTTGGTATCTGGTCATTGCCGCACCAAAGCTTTGATTTATCTTTCCACGAACTCCATTGATTTGAATACGAATCTGTTTAAGTTCTATAGAAGCATTATCTCTAATCTCTCCAAACTTATCTATAACAGAGTCTATCTCCTCTATAATAGTTTTATTTTCTTCTACTGTTTCCGAATAGGTAAAAAGTAGCGGGTAATACTCCTTAAATTTTTTTAAAAACTTTTTATGAATACCAATGGTCTTGCAGATATTGCCTATTCTACGGAATCCTGAAATCTCTAAGGTCGTATTTTCTATTGCTAATAGTTTTAACTCGCTATTGATGGTATCAAACCCATGATTGGGAATACGGTTGTCATTCTCAAAAGAAGCTAGGTATTCTGAGGTTTGCCCTAATACTATTTTTAAATAGTCTTTATCCGTAAGGGGTTGTAAGGCAAGCACTGCTTCCTTTCCCAGTTCCGTGTTACAGCGTGCAGCCAACTGCTCTAAAACGGTAGGAAATTCTAAATCTTGAAGTGTTTTGGAATGTATTTGCTGCATTTTCTTTTTATAGCAGCGCAAAGATAAGTATTACCAAAGGGAAGTGAAAAATTGGGTTT
>CAYTRI010000028.1:15978-21553 GCA_964440105.1 uncultured Flavobacteriaceae bacterium | reverse complement strand
GAAGTTGGGAATTGGTTGGCGGCTAATTTATAAAAACAATTTTAAGTTTATTATCTTATATTCCATGGACTAAAATAAAAATTAGTTTAATCCTATAGTATTCTATGGCTACAATTTAATAAATGAGCAAAAAGAAAAATCGACAGTTCAAGCATGTTTCGAAACTTCCAATTTTAAAGTATAGCGGATTTAATCCAAAGTTTTCTAAAATTGAAATTGCTAAAAAAGATAACTACTGTGTAATTAAGAATGTTGCCGTTACAGGTGATGCTCCAAAAGATCTAATTAGATATTTTGAATACGGTAATGCTCTAAAAAGAAAACCAAAAAGCTGGCCTATTTATATTGCAAAGTTAGGTCACAAGTACTATCCCCTCGAATCCATAACAGAACAACTAATATCAGATTTAGGAAACTCATATGGCTTTAAACTTGCTAAGTCAAAAATATGCTACATAGGTGGTCAAATAAGATTTTTCTCCAAGTATTTTATAGAAGTTCCTACTGACGAACTCCATCATGGTGCTGATATTTATGCTGGTTATCTTCATGACAAGCAATTTGTGGATGATATAGAACTTAAAAGAATGACCCAGTCATTTTTCACAATCAGTTTTACCAGAGACGTTCTAAAACATTTTTTTAAAGACTCTTTTAATGAAATTTTTGAATCTTTTATGTTAATGTTGTTTTTTGATGCTTTAATTGGAAATAATGATAGACACATGTATAATTGGGGAGTTGTTCGTGACATCTATGGTGAAAAATTAGCTAAATTTTCTCCAATATATGATTCGGCACGAGGTTTGCTCTGGAATGAAAAAGAAAGTAAAATTCATGAAATTCTGAGTACAAAAAATAGAAAAGAAGAATTTATCAAAAAATATTGTAACAATAGCAAACCAAAAATTGGAATAGAAAACAAAGAAAGTGTCAATCATTTCGACCTAATCAAATCGTATGATACATATTATCAGAATAATGCGTTCATACAAAAGCTATTCAATGAGAATAGAATCGAAATGGTGATAGAAAACTTTAACAAAAATTATAACACACTTTTAAGTAAAGAAAGACGTTCTTTGGTTACTGATATATTACAGTACAGATATAACAAACTTGAAAAAATTGTATCTTAGATAGAAATGAAAGAGAAAATTAAAAATATATTTCAAAAGCTTACCCCATGGTCTGGCGATGATGAGTTTTTGTCTAAACTCAAATCTGATAATGAGAATGGGAAATTTGAATTGTTATTTGAAGACAAATTAATAGGTACTTTGGAATTCAATGATAAAAAGTGGATTTTCAAATACTCAGAGGAATATGTGAAAAATCAATTTGTTCTGCCGATGATTGATTTTCCTGATATAAATAAAACCTATGAGTTTGATGCTTTAATGCCATTTTTTGCCGCTCGAATTCCAAATTTGAATCAACCTTATCATGAACATAAATTAGAGAAATTAGAAGGTGACAAAACCAGTTTAGTTTCTTTGCTTAAAATATTTGGAGAGAAATCAATAAATAATCCTTTCGAACTCAAGTACATATAATCTACTTCCAATTAATTTTAGAAATAAAGTCTTTAAATACTTAATTAGGCTTGATATATAAATTTCACACGGAAATTGATATAATTATTACAGAATATAATCCGTACTTAAAAAGTTACTTACTTTAGCTTCTAATAATTGTTCAATAGTTTCATTATTCAACTCATTGTCTTTAAAAGCAACAAAGGTTCTTATAGAAAATGAACGTAATGCATCATGCACACTTAAGGTTGCTTGCGCAGAGTCTTTTCGTCCCGTGAACGGATACACATCTGGTCCACGCTGACATGAACTGTTTAAATTCACTCGGCAAACCAAATTGGCAAGCGTATCAATTAGCGGTGAAAGACTGTACACATCTTTTCCAAACAAGCTTACTTGCTGTCCATAATTGGATTCTGCCATATCATCCAAGGGTTCAGAAATATCCTTGAAGGACACCACTGGAATTATAGGGCCAAATTGCTCCTCTTCATACACTCGCATATCTTTTGAAACTGGATATAAAACTGCTGGCCATATATAATTATCTGAATGCTGACCTCCTTTTCCATTTTGGATACTGGCACCTTTAGCTAATGCATCATCCAACAATTCTTGAATGTAGGCTGGTTTTCCTGGTTCTGGTAGTGGTGTTAATTTTACTCCCTCATCCCAAGGGTTTCCAAATTTTAAAGCATCGACTTTAGCAGAAAAACGTTTTAAGAATTCGTCTTTTAAATCCTCATGAACATAAACCACTTTTAAGGCCGTACAACGTTGCCCATTAAACGAAGTGGTTCCAGCAATGACTTCATCAATGGTTAGGTCTAAATCAGCATCAGGTAAAATAATTGCCGGGTTTTTAGCTTCTAACCCTAACACTAATCGTAGTCGGTTACTCTTTGGGTGCTGCTCTTGCAAGGCATTTGCAGATTTACTATTTCCAATCAGAGCCAGCACATCTACTTTACCAGTCTGCATAATGGGGGCTGCTACTGCCCTACCTCTACCAAAAAGAATATTCACTACTCCTTTTGGGAAACTCGTCTGAAAAGCCTCTAAAAGTGGTGTAATAAGCAACACGCCATGCTTTGCAGGTTTAAACACTGTTGTATTACCCATAATGATAGCAGGTATCAATAAGGCGAAGGTTTCGTTCAGAGGATAATTGTAAGGCCCTAAACACAAAACAACACCTAAAGGACCGCGACGGATATGTGCATAAACCCCTTGATTTTTCTGAAATTTAGCACTACTCCTATCTAATTCTTTGTACTCTTCAATAGTATCTTCAATATACTCAACTGTTCTATCAAACTCTTTCTGTGAATCTGGTAAAGATTTACCGATTTCCCACATCAGTAATTTCACCACAACATCACGTTGCTGTTTCATTTTACCAACAAAGGTTTCCATGCACTCTATCCGGTCTTTAACCTTCATAATTGGCCATACGCCTTGTCCTTGATTATAAGCACCTAAAGCAGCATCTAAAGCATCCATAGCTTCAGGTTCTCCCATATCTGGAATACTTCCTAATAATGTGGGCTTATAATCCGTAGTTGAAGAAATGGTAGAATACACCTCGGTAGTATTGCCTTTCCAAGATTTTAATTCTCCATTAACCAAATAATTACGTTGGTCTATGGTTTCTGTGATTTCAAATTCTTTGGGTATGTTGGTTTTAGCGCTCATAGTATTCGGTTTTATTGAATAAACTTTTTAGTCAGCAATGTGTCATTTTCAAGGTCTTCGAAATATTTTATTCGAGTTATCAACTACTGGTTTCGACAGGCTCAACCTTGCATCAAAAAAAACACTATAAAAATACCGTCAATTCGAGCGGAGTCGAGAATTATTCCAACGTCTAACTAAGACATCTCGACTCCGCTCGATGAGACAGAAAACACAAAAGAATTTTTCTCAGATTGACGCCTTAATAACTATACTATCGGTTTCATTGCAGTCATGGACTCGCGCAATCGAGCTCCAACTATTTCTACCGGATGTTCTCTTAATTCTTTATTTACAGCTATTAGTTTGGCATTATCTACACCATTTCCTACCGATGACTTATAGGGCTTGCCAATGATATCCGTATCAACGGTTTTCATAAAGTCAGTTAATAATGGTTTACAAGCATGATCAAATAAATAACAACCATATTCGGCAGTGTCAGAAATAACCCGATTCATTTCAAATAGTTTCTTTCTTGCAATGGTATTAGCAATAAGTGGTGTCTCATGTAATGATTCATAGTAAGCAGATTCGGCTATAATTCCTGATTCAGTCATTGACTCAAAAGCCAACTCAACCCCTGCTCTAACCATAGCAATCATCAAAACACCATTATCATAAAATTCTTGCTCAGAGATTTCCATATTACCAGCTGGTGTCTTTTCAAATGCTGTTTCACCAGTAGCAGCTCTCCAGGCATGTAAGTTCTTGTCATCATTAGCCCAGTCTTCCATCATTGTTTTTGAGAAATGACCTGTCATGATATCGTCCATATGCTTTTGAAAAAGCGGTCGCATAATATCCTTTAACTCTTCAGACAATTCAAAAGCTTTTATTTTTGCAGGGTTTGATAGGCGGTCCATCATATTGGTGATGCCACCATACTTCATTCCCTCTGTAATAGTTTCCCATCCATACTGAATCAACTTTGAAGCATAGCTCGCGTCAATTCCTTTTTCAACCATTTTATCAAAACAAAGAATAGAACCAGTTTGTAACAAACCGCAAAGAATTGTCTGTTCCCCCATTAAATCCGACTTTACTTCGGCAACAAAAGACGACATTAAAACACCAGCTCTATCACCACCAGTGCCAACGGCATAAGCCTTTGCTTGAGCTAAACCTTTTCCTTCTGGATCATTATTTGGATGTACTGCAATTAATGTAGGTACCCCAAAGCCTCTTTTATATTCCTCACGCACTTCAGAACCTGGACATTTTGGAGCAACCATAATAACTGTTAAATCCTCACGAATCTGCATTCCTTCTTCAACAATATTAAAACCGTGGGAATACGAAAGCGTTGCCCCTTTTTTCATTAAAGGCATAACAGCACTTACTACCGCTGTATGCTGTTTATCTGGTGTAAGATTGATTACAACATCTGCATTTGGAATTAACTCTTGGTATGTTCCCACAGTAAAGCCATTTTCTGAGGCATTAACATAAGACTGTCTTTTCTCCTTAATTGCAGCATCTCTGAGTGTATAGGAAATATCTAAACCTGAATCACGCATATTTAAACCTTGGTTTAGACCTTGCGCACCGCAGCCTACAATCACTATTTTTTTGTCTTTTAATGCAGTAACACCATCTGAGAATTCCCAAGAATCCATGAACCTACATTTTCCTAATTGCGTTAATTGGTCTCTTAATGATAGCGTATTAAAGTAATTTGCCATTTAATTTTAGTTTTAATCATTCCTACAATGGCAGGAATCTGTTTTAATTGGTTATTTATTTAGTAATCAAGACCCTTCGACTGCGCTCAGGGCGACATTTTATTAATTATGTTGAAATTCCTTCAGTAAAGCTGATATCTGCATTTCTTCTTTTGAAACAGAAATACGACCAGAACGCACAAATTGCATTATCCCATAAGGCAGAAGCTGCTCGTACATTTCGTCAATTTCATTTCTTCTTCCTGATTTTGCAATAACAAAAAAGTCTCGAGCAACAGTTACAATTTGCGAATTGTTTTCTTTAATTATATTTTGAATTTGACGTTCGTCAAACAGTAAATCTGAAGCAATTTTAAACAAAGCAGATTCCTGATAAATAGTCTCATCATCTTTGTGATAAAAGGCTTTAATAACCTCTATTTGCTTCTCTATTTGACCAACAATATTATTTACCCAGGTTTCTGTAGTATTTACGACAATAGTAAATTTAGAAACATCTTTAATTTCTGATTTTGAAACATTTAAACTTTCTATATTAATGTGTCGCTTTAAGAATATTCCTGATATTCTATTGAGCAAACCCACGTTGTTTTCGGAATAAACCGATATGGTATACCA
>CAYTRI010000028.1:0-15878 GCA_964440105.1 uncultured Flavobacteriaceae bacterium | reverse complement strand
ATATTCTATTGAGCAAACCCACGTTGTTTTCGGAATAAACCGATATGGTATACCACTGATTTTCTGAATTGTTCGTACTCATTATAATCGTTTAAACTTCAATAGTTTTTTTATAAATATATGTCAGTCTGAGCGCAGTCGAAGACCTCTTGTATCCAGTGTTATTTTGACTGCGCTCAATATGACATTTTCATATTATTTTAACCTTACTTCTGAAACTGATGCACCTGACGGAATCATTGGAAAAACATTGTCTTCTTTTTCAACTTTAACCTCTAAGAAATACGGCTTATCTGAAGCTATCATTTCCTGAACAGCAGCCTTTAAATCTTTTCGTTCACTAACTCGTTTCGCTTCAATATGATATCCCTCAGCGATTTTTACAAAATCAGGATTGACCATTACTGTTGAAGCGTAACGCTTATCAAAAAACAATTCTTGCCATTGGCGTACCATTCCTAAATGGTCATTATTTAAAACCACAATTTTCACTGGTATTTGATGTTGAAAAATAACACCCAGTTCTTGAATCGTCATTTGATAGCCTCCATCACCAATTACGGCAACAACTTCTCTGTCCATTGCTCCTTGTTTTGCTCCAATAGCTGCTGGCAGAGCAAAACCCATTGTTCCTAAGCCCCCGGAAGTGATATTACTTTTAGATTCTTTAAACTTAGCATATCTACAAGCAATCATCTGGTGCTGCCCAACATCGGTTACAATTGCAGCCTTATGTTTGGACGCGACGTTAATTTCCTCTATTACTTCACCCATGGTTAAACCATCTTTGGTTGGGTGAATGTCATTTTTTATAACCGTATCAAACTCTATTTTATACTTTTCTTTAAATACATTGTGCCAAGCTTCATGTTTGTTGGCATTCAACATTGGTAATAGCTTACTTAAGGTTTCTTTAGAATCCCCAAGAACAGCTACATCAGCATGTACATTTTTATTAATTTCTGCAGGGTCAATTTCAAAATGAATCACTTTTGCTTGGGTAGCATAATCTTCTAATCTTCCTGTTACACGGTCATCAAAGCGCATACCAATGGCAATTAGAACATCACACTCATTGGTAAGTAGATTTGGCCCATAATTACCGTGCATGCCAACCATACCAACATTTAAGGGATGGTCTGTATCTAAAGCAGAAGCTCCCATAATTGTCCATGCAGCAGGTATTCCTGCCTTTTCAACAACAGCTTTCAATTCTTCTTCTGCTTTTCCCAAAATCACACCTTGTCCCCAAACTATAAATGGTTTTTTTGCAGAATTTATAAGCTCTGCAGCTTCATTTATTGCATTCTCATCTGGTTTTGGAGTTGGATTATAACTTCGTACCCCAATACATTTTTGATATGAAAAAGCAAACTCTTCAAATTGTGCGTTTTTGGTAATATCAATTAAAACAGGACCCGGTCTACCGGATTTAGCAATGTAAAATGCTTTTGCTATTACTTCAGGAATTTCTGAAGCTTTGGTGATTTGATAATTCCACTTTGTAACTGGTGTAGAAATTCCGATAATATCAGTTTCCTGAAATGCATCTGAACCCAATAAATGCCTAGGTACCTGTCCCGTAATACAAACCATTGGAGTTGAATCTATCTGTGCATCTGCTAATCCAGTGACTAAATTTGTAGCTCCAGGACCAGAGGTAGCCATTGCTACTCCAACTTTTCCTGAAATTCTAGCATAACCTTGAGCAGCATGAGTTGCCCCTTGCTCATGACGAGTAAGAATATGAGTTAACTTATCTTGAAACTTATATAGCTCATCATAAACTGGCATAATTGCCCCACCTGGATAACCATACAACAAGTCAACACCTTCGGCTAAAAGACAATGAATAATTGCTTCTGCGCCAGATATCTTTATGGTCTTATCCTTTTTGTTCTCCGTTTTCATTTCTTTTAGTGTCTCCATAAGCCTTCCCCCGACCCCCTCCAGTTGGAGGGGGAGTTTCTCGGGAATTTAATTAAATAATTATACTTTAAAACTCGTCTGTCACACAGCCTTGTGATGCTTCCGAAACTGTTCTGGCGTATTTATACAAACTTCCTTTTCTAACCTTTAAAGAAGGCTGCTTCCAGTTGGCTCTTCTAGTTTCAATTTCTTTATCAGTTAAATCAGCTGCAATTTGATTTTTATCAGCGTCAATGGTTATTATATCTCCATCTTCTAAAAGACCTATCAATCCTCCTTCTTGCGCTTCTGGACAAACGTGACCAACCACAAAACCATGAGTTCCTCCTGAAAAACGTCCGTCAGTTATTAATGCTACATCTTTACCTAAGCCAGCTCCCATAATTGCAGCTGTTGGTTTTAACATCTCTGGCATTCCAGGGCCGCCTTTTGGACCTTCATATCTGATAACTACAACATCTCCTTTTTTAACCTCGCCTTTACCTATTCCTGCGTTAGCCAAAAACTCATCATCATATACTTTAGCAGGGCCAGAAAAATAAAGCCCCTCTTTACCTGTAATCTTTGCAACGGCTCCTTTTTCAGCAAGATTACCGTATAAAATTCGCAAGTGACCAGTTTCCTTTATTGGCGCATCAAGTGGTTTAATTACCTTTTGTCCTTCTAAAAGACTTGGAACACTAGCTAGGTTTTCTGCAATTGTTTTTCCAGTAACCGTTAAACAATCACCATGAAGCATATTATTTTCTAACATAAACTTCATTACCGCTGGCACACCACCAACACGATGCACATCCTCCATTAAAAACTTACCGCTAGGTTTTAAATCTGCCAAAAACGGAGTGGTATCACTTATTTTTTGAAAATCATCTAATGTAAATTCAATTTCGGCTGCTTTAGCAATTGCTAAAAAGTGAAGCACTGCATTAGTTGAACCACCAAGCAGGGTTAATAATCTTACAGCGTTTTCGAGTGATTTTCTGGTTACAATATCACTTGGTTTAACATCATTCTCCAAAAGCTTCCTTAATGCTTTTCCAGAATTTATAGCATCTTCTTGTTTTGGTTTGCCAATAGCTGGGTTAGATGAGTTGTAAGGCATTGCCATACCTAAAGCTTCAATGGCCGAAGCCATGGTATTAGCAGTATACATACCACCGCAAGCTCCAGCACCAGGACAAGCATTTTGGATAACACCTTTATAATCCTCCTCATTCAAAGTTCCTGCCACCTTTTCTCCCCAAGCTTCAAAAGCAGATACCACATCCAATTTTTTATCTTTAAAACACCCTGAAGCTATTGTACCGCCATAAACTAAAACAGAGGGACGGTTTAAACGAATCATCGCCATTAAAGCACCAGGCATATTTTTATCGCATCCAACCACGGTAACCAAGCCATCATAATTCATAGCTTGCACTACAGTTTCCATAGAATCCGCAATTATGTCTCTAGACGGTAATGAATAACGCATTCCATAGGTTCCCATAGAAATACCATCACTTACCCCGATAGTATTAAAAACTAACCCAACATTACCACTTTCATTAACCCCTTTTTTAACCTCCAGAGCTAAATCATTTAAGTGCATATTACAAGGGTTTCCCTCATAACCAGTACTACCAATTCCAATCAAAGGCTTTTTTAAATCCTCTTCAGTTAAACCAATTGCATAAAGCATAGCTTGAGCAGCTGGCTGTGTTGGGTCTTGGGTAACATTTTTACTGTGTTTGTTTAATTCCATTAATGCGATGGTTATTTATTCTTACCTAATAGGCACACTTTCCTATTCAAAAATAATTTTTTCATTTTGCGAATAATTTTAACAGTTTTTAATGTGCTAAATTCATTTAAAAATTAATTCAATTAAAAATCTGATTTACAGATATTTAACTTAAAATAAAATACCATATTCACTTCTTTACTAAACCAAAAAATAAGCTGATTATCTCTAAAAACCAGCTTCTATTTTAATACTTTTGGCTTCTATGGAAAGAACAGTTACCGAAGCTATAAATTACCGTCGCTCAGTTCGTATTTTTAAAGAAGATGAAGAATTAGATACTGAGAAAGTAAAAGGTTGTATAGAAAATGCAACTTTAGCTGCAACTAGTAGTAATCTTCAGCTTTGGGAGTTTTATCATATTACTGATAAGGCAATTCTTGAGAAAATGACAACTGCTTGTTTAGGTCAAAACGCCGCAAAATATTCTAAGCAAATGCTTGTTATAGTCGCAAGAAAAGATTTATGGCGTAAACGAGCTAAAGCTAATGCAGCTTATTTAGAGAGCACGCTAAATGGTAAACCAAAATCTGAATATACCAAACGTGAAAAATTTGCTCTAGGGTATTACGAAAAATTAATTCCAACAATTTATACTGACTTTCTTGGAATTTTCGGGTGGCTAAAATTTTTGGTATTTCAAGTAGTAGGTTTGTTCAAACCCATTTACAGACAAGTTAGAAATTCAGATATGCGTATTGTTGCCCACAAAAGTGCAGGACTTGCAGCTCAGAATTTTATGGTTAGTATGGCTGCAATTGGATATGACACCTGTCCTATGGAAGGCAGTGACACACTACGAGTTAAGAAAATACTTAATCTTCCATGGGGTTCAGAAATTAACATGGTTATTGGTTGTGGTGTTAGAGATGGGAAAGGTATTTATGGAGAGCGTTTTAGGGTTCCCTTTGATGAAGTATATAAAGAAGTTTAGACTAATTTTAAAGTAAGCTTATCCCCTTCTTTTTTTTGAGCTAAAACATTAATAGCTTCATTTGTCAATTGCAAAATTCTTGGGTAACCACCTGTTGTTTGCCCATCTTTCATTAGCACTATTAATTTGCCTGCAGGAGTTAGTTGCACTGTTCCAGGCTGCGTAGCTGAGGTTAAAAGACTGTATGAATGTCCTTTAATTGTTTCTTTTAACTGATATGCCATTCTATTATTTTCCTTAGAAACAGTAAAATCTTCTGAAAATAGTTTTCTTAATTGATTATCATTTAGCATTTCAAACTCAGGTCCTTTATGAACTTCTAGGACATTGAAATCTAAATACGTATCCATTTTAAGTTCTGAAATCTTAGGTTTAAAAGAATCGCATTCATTAAAATCTAATTCGTCAAAGTCAGAAATACATTTAGTTTCTGTAAGCGGAAAATATTGCGAATGACTACCTAAAACCGAAGGTGAATTAAAACCATCTTTTACTGCCAGATAACTTCTAAAACCCTTTTCTAATCGGCCATAAGATAAAATATCTCCTTTAGCAACTTTGTAGACCTTATAGTTATCTATAGGCTCATTATTTAAAGTTGGTGACAACCAAGCACCAGCTAAAGCTATATACGTATTGTTTTCAAAAAGTAAAGTGGGCCCCGTCATTGTAATTTCTAGAACGGCTGCATTTTTGTCATTTTCTAATAAGGTATTAAGCCTCGAAACTGACACTATATCCATAGCTCCAGAAATAGGAACACCTTTATTACGAAAACCAAAGCGCCCATTATCTTGAATGGTGGTATAAAAGCCAGATTTTAATACTTTAAGCATCTAAGGATATTTTTTCTGGTTTATAAATACCAACTTCACCTTCTATTTTATGAAGTTCATATTCTGCTCGAGAAATTGATTCAAACTTTATTTTATCTCCAACATTAACGAAACAAGGGTCAGTTGCCTTTGTATTAAATATAGGTATGGGGCAATTACCAATAATATTCCACCCACCTGGAGATTCTTGAGGGTAAATTCCTGTCTGCTTTCCTGCTAAACCAACAGCGCCTTTTGCCACTTTTAATCTTGGGGTCTCCCTTCTACTAGTTTCCATGTTAGTTGGTAATCCACCCAAATACATAAAGCCAGGAAGAAACCCTATTCCATAAACTGTATATTCATTAGAAGAGTGCTTCGCTATTAATTCTGAGTTTGATATTTTAAGGCTAGATGCCACCTCATCTAAATCAATTCCAAATTCTGAATCGTAGCAAACGGGAAGCTTCCAAAGTGTTCTTTTAGCTTTTACTAAAGTCCTTTTATTCTCATATAAGTCTTGTAGGCTTTCTTTTAATCTTTTCAAGTTAGCCTTATCAGTATTAGCAATAATAGTGATTGAATTGTATGCGGGTATTAATTCATAGTAATCATCTAATTCGGTTTCTAAAACAGATTTAAATCTTATGATATCGAATAAGATACCTTCTTCAACCATAGTTGGCCATTCAATAAGAATAGCTTTTTCTCCAAAGGCTTTTAATGTTATGGGGTAACTCTTCACTTAGTAATATAAATTCCTTTCTTTGGTAATTCTTTTGAAAGATACGTTAATATTTCGACAGCTTTTGGGGTGTCTCCATGAATGCAAAAGGTATCTGCTTTTATTTTTTTTAATTTACCAGATACAGTCTTGACAGAGTTTTCAGCTGCCATCTGTAAAATATGATTTAAGGTATCTTCAGAATCAGTTATTAAGGCATTATTTTTCTTTCTAGATACTAAAGTTAAATCGTCATTATAGTTTCTATCACAAAAAGCTTCATACTTTATAGTATAGCCTTGGGTTTTTGCTTTTTTTGCAATTACTGAATTAAAAGGAACGTATAAAATCACATCTTTTTTAAATTGCTGAATAGCTTCTAAAAAAGTTTCAGCTTCATCACTGTTTTTAGCGATTTCATTATATAAAGCACCATGAGGTTTAATATGATTAATTAGTAGCCCTTCTGATTCTATAACTTTAAGGAAAGCCTTTATTTGCTGTTGGATGCTTCTGATAAGTTCTCTCTTAGGCATTTTAAGAACAACACGCCCGAAGTTTTCCTTATCAGGATAACTAGGGTGCGCACCAACTTTAATTTTATGCTCTTTAGCAAGTAAAGCAACTTCATGCATAGTTTTTTCATCTCCCGCATGACCGCCACAAGCAATATTACAAGAAGATATATATGGAAACAATTGAGCTTCATTACCAATGCCTTCCCCAACATCACAATTTATATCAATGTGTTTAACCTTCATTTATAACATTCCTAAAACTTTAAAAATACTTTTTGCCCCTAATACTATTGAAAGTCCAATAATTAAAAACCCCATTATATTTTGTAGTAAAGTGTTCTTATATTTTCCCATCACCTTTTTATTGTTCACTATCCAAACCAAGAGAATAGCTATAACTGGCAATAAGATTCCGTTTGCAATCTGGGCAAATTGGATAATAGCAATTGGTTTAATTTTAAAGGAAAGACTTAGAACACCTATAATTAGAATGCTTATCCAAACTATACGAAACCTTTTATCCTTTAAACCAGTATTCCAGCCAAAACAACTGTTAGCAACATAAGCAGCTGCCAAGGGCGCTGTAATTGAAGAAGTAATACCTGCTGCGAAAAGCCCAATACCCATAAAATATTTTGATGTATCGCCAAACAGTGGTTCTAAGCCTTTTGCTAAGTCTAAAGCTCCAGTAACTTCGTTAGTTGGAATAGCTGAAGCTGCAATTATTATAGCCATTGAAACAATACCTCCTATACCAATGGAAACTATCGTATCCCATTTAGCATCTTTTAATTCGTTTTTTGACTTCCATTTTTCATTTACAAGAGAAGCATGTAGAAATAAGTTATATGGCACCACAGTTGTTCCCACTAATGCTACAATGGTTAAAAGGTTTTCCTCAGAGAAAGATGGAATTAGTAATCCTTTTACAATAAGCAACAAATCTGGCTTAGTCATTATTCCTGTGATAATAAAAGAAATACTCATTAAAAAAATTAACCCGACAAAGACCTTCTCTAATACCTTATAATTTCCTAACCATAAAAGAACAAATGCTAAGAAGCCAATTACAAAAGGGTAATATGCAGAAAATTGTTCACCAAACAAAGCTTGCATTCCTAATGTAGCTCCACTGATATTCCCAGCCTCATAAGCTGCATTTCCAATTAATATAGCTCCTAGAATAATACAAGTAATTGTAGTTCTAACCCATTTAGAAGAAAGTTGTTCCCTAATTACCTGAGCTAGCCCTTTCTGGCTAATAATGCCTAAACGAGCTGCCATTCCTTGTAAAATCATGGTTGCTAAAATCGATACCAACATTGCCCAAAGCAGTGAATAACCAAAACTTACACCTGCAATTGTGCAGGCAGCAATAGTACCTGGACCAATAAAAGCAGCAGCTACCAAAACTCCAGGACCAATCTTCTTAAACATAAAAAGAAATGTATTTATTAAAAAACCTTTTCAAGATAGGCGAAAAAGATGCATACTCAACTAGACTTTCACCACAATTTTAACATTTTAATTTGCCGTTTATCTAAAAAATTACCGTTCGTCTAAAAGTTGGGTGTCATACATCGATTTATAATACTATTCCAAAAAAGTTGCTGTTATACTAATCCCAAATCTTAATATTAATACCTAACGACCTACTTAACATGACCTGTAAAGATTGTGACAAAAACATCGGCTATGAAGAGCACAAGAATTCTATGGACTCCCTTGGAGTAGAATTATGCGCTAGACATACAAAACTTATCAAAAAAGTAATCCTTGACAATGCAACTTCAGTTGAAGCCATTCAGTTATTCTATGCTTTAAAACAAGCAGGAGTAAATCCTATGCTTGAATGGTGGGATGGTAAAAAATCTGTAGATATCGCTATTTCTAGAGTAAAACTAAATATTGAGATAGATACCGATTATGAAATGATAACTCATGATCAAGCCATTAGTGACTTAGAACAAGCAATGCATTCTTTTAAGAATGGATTTACTACTATACGTATTCCACACGTAGTCATCAAACATTACTTAATTGATACTGTTACTAACATAAAAGGAATTATTGAAGGTCTAAGAGCTAACATAAAAGTTATCGGCTAAACAATTAACCAAACCATTTTTCTCTATCTAAACTACGGTATTGAATAGCTTCAGAGATATGATTTCATGTAATATAAAATGTATTCTATAAATTCGCTATAGTTCGTGTAACTTTGGTTAAACTATTTAAATGGTCATAAAAACTAATAATAATTTAAGTTATGAAAAGTTTTATTGAAAAAATTAGAGATAAAAGTATTTCCGATTTATCTAAATTATTATTTGCAAAAATATGGGATAGGTGTTTTGATTTTAAGTATAATATTGAAACAAGCTCCCATGTTCATTTGGAAAATTTAGATTTTAACGACGAGCAAAAAAAACACTCCTATTGGTACGAAGGCACCTATGTTGTACAACTCAGGAAACTATTTAACAAACTTCAAATTCCAAAAGAAAAAGTTTTTGTTGATATAGGTTCAGGAAAAGGTCGTGTTCTATTGATAGCTGCCGAATACGGGTTTAAAAAAATAAAAGGCGTGGAATTGTCTCCTAATTTATGTGAAATAGCAAAAAAAAATGTAAACGTTTTTATGCACAAAAAAAAGTACAATTCTGATGTAGAAGTCATTAATAAAAATGCTCTGCACTATAATTTTATGGATGATGAGGATATTCTTTTTCTTTATAACCCTTTTGGTGAGCATGTATTAGAACAACTACTTGTAAATATTAAAAACTCAATAGAACGAAATAAAAGAAGCATAAAAATAATTTATGTAAACCCTGTTCATGGCAACACCATTAAAGAGAACATAGCTGTTGCAAAAACTACAAGTCTACGTTTATACGCCACTGACATTTTAATATTTGATATTTAAGAACTTGTTTTTGAAATAAAAGATTACCTATTGACTTATTTTGAAGAGTGAGATATCATAAGAAGAATGAACGAAATCTGAAGAAGAAAATAATACTTTTCCCAAAGATTAAACTACCCTAACCAACCTTCTCTATCCAGACTACGATATTGTATAGCTTCTGAAATATGGTTTCCAGTAATATTCTGAGTACCTTCCAAATCTGCTATTGTGCGTGCAACCTTAAGAATTCGGTCGTAAGCTCTAGCCGATAGATTAAGTCGCTCCATAGCATTTTTCAATAATTCTTTTGAGGCTTCATCCAACTTACAATGTTCACGAATCTGTTTGGTGTTCATTTGCGCATTATAATGCACATTTTCAAGTTCAGCAAAACGTGTAGTTTGTAATTCACGAGCTGCCGTAACTCGCTTCCTAATTTCAACACTACTCTCCCCTTTCCGCTCCTCAGATAATTTATCAAAAGGGACAGGAGTAACTTCTATATGAATATCAATCCTATCTAATAATGGTCCAGAAATTTTACTGAGGTAACGTTGCATTTCTGCTGGTGAAGAAGTAACCGGAGCATCTGGGTCATTAAAGTAACCACCAGGACTTGGATTCATACTAGCAACTAACATAAAACTACTCGGATAAGTAACCGTGAAACGAGCTCGAGAAATCGTAACTTCTCTATCCTCTAAAGGCTGCCGCATAACCTCTAGAACTCCTCTTTTAAACTCTGGTAATTCATCTAAAAACAATACTCCGTTATGCGAAAGTGAAATCTCACCTGGTTGCGGATATGCTCCACCGCCAACCAATGCAACATCAGAAATTGTATGGTGAGGAGAGCGAAATGGGCGCTGACTCATTAAGCCCATATTTTTGATTTTACCTACTACGCTATGAATCTTAGTTGTTTCTAAGGCTTCATGCAATGTCATGGGAGGCAAAATAGAAGGTAACCTTTTTGCTAACATGGTCTTTCCTGCTCCCGGAGGGCCAATTAAAATAATATTATGTCCGCCTGCAGCAGCAATTTCCATACATCTTTTAATACTTTCTTGTCCTTTAACATCAGAAAAATCAAATTCAGGAAAGTCTAAACTTTTATAAAACTCGGCACGTGTATCGATTATCATTTGCTCCAAAGACTTTCCAGAATCAAAAAAATCAATGACTTGCTTAATATTTTCTACACCATAAACCTCCAAATCACTAACTATTGCTGCCTCTTTTGCATTTTGCAGTGGCAAAATAAAACCTTTATAGCCTTCTTCTTTTGCTTTTATAGCAATTGGCAATGCTCCTTTTATAGGTTGTAAGCTTCCATCTAAAGAAAGCTCTCCCATAATTAAATACTTTTCTATCTCTTCTGATTGAATTTGATTTGAAGCTGCTAAAATTCCTATTGCAAGGGTTAAGTCATAAGCAGAACCTTCTTTTCTAAGATCTGCTGGGGCCATATTAATGGTGATTTTTTTGCCTGGAATTTTATAGCCATTATTTTGTAGCGCAGCAGCTATTCTATAATTACTTTCTTTAATGGCATTGTCGGGAAGACCAACTAAATGATAGCCTATTCCTTTGTCAACGTTTACTTCTACAGTAATAGTCGTTGCTTCTACACCAAATACAGCGCTTCCAAAAACTTTAATTAACATGGTGAGTGTTTGTGACTAAAGTATACCTTTTAAATCTAATTACCCAGATGCTAACATCACTTTTATCGAGTTCATGAATTGGAATCGAGATAATCATATCTTTGTATTATTGACCCTGTCAAAAATCAAAAATCGACAAAGTCGGGAGTTACTCTAAAATTCAGACCCTTGTTATTTTAAAAGTAATATCAATATATATGTTTCGAACATATATATTGATATTGAGTGTAAATTCAAGAAATAGTTAAAGCACTATCTAATTGATGAATTATAAAGGGTTAATGAAGAATCCAAAGAAAATAGATTATTTACCTCTCTTGAATAGAAAGTGACTCCAATAGTATGACTAATTTTTTGAAAATCTGATTCCCAAAAAATTAATCTCCGACGGTCTTTTGAAAAAGAATATGGTTTTGAAAAACTATGAGTTACACCATATTTATTCAAATCGTTTGCAATATTGTCCCTCAGTATTGCTTTTATTGTATCAGAGATGGCTATCTTTTTTTGTTCCATATTGATTTCTTTTATTTCCAAAGAGTCTATTCCAGTGCTTTCTTTAAGCCAAATGAAGTGGTTCTTTATCCTTTTTATTTCATTCAAAGAATCAAAATTCTTAACAATGGGTGATTTTCCTTTGTTCAAAATATCTATATAATATAAATCATATAGTCTTGTTAAATTATTTTTGACAGGCGGTTTATCTTCTTTTTTTCTCTTTGTATTACATCCATTAAAAGTAAAAATGATAAAAATTACAATAAAAAAATTCTTCATGTCTAGTTATTAAGAGGTATTATTTCAATTCCGCCATTTGGACTAATCCTTACTTCTCCGCCATAGACTTCTTCCTCAAATAGCCATCCTTCTTCTCCATTTATATTTACATCCCAATAGTCATTGTTGTAATTAAAATCTCCATAATGTATGGCTTCATGTAATACCGTTACTGCAACAAAGAATAATATACTTTCTGCAAAAGTAGACCCATTCATTCCCTCCAAATTAGTTTATAAATATTTACATTTAAGAAGTTTATTTATAAAGACGACTACCACCACGATAATTATTTAAAACTTTTAACGAATCTACACGCCAATTACTTTTTAACTCCTTACTATAAAAAACTACTCCATCTGAATAACCGAGCTTATGATGCGTCTCAAAAAAGATGATTGTTTTGGTATTTGATAACCTGAGTGGTTTTGAAAAAAAGTCTATAACTTCAAGTTTTCGACTCGAATGATTAACTTTTTTCTTAATCGAATCTGAAACTTGTATTTTAAATAATGGTATGTCCATTTTAGATTTGTCTTTTAAATCTTGACGAGAAACAGAATCTAAAGATAAATATTCAAAAAGTTCATCCTTAACATTAACTACCTCTAATGAATCAATATTTATTGGTCTATAGTTTCTATTTTGAGATAACAACTCTAAATAAAATATGTCATATAAGTTTGGCTCAATAGCGGCTATCTGACTTTCTTTAATCTTTCCATCACCATATTTGCATGACCACACAGACACTAATAGGAAAAAAAGGATTTTTTTCATTTAATTACAATTAAAAGGTAATGAAAGAATTGTAAGAGTTCCATCTGAACCGACTTCTATCGCAATATCATATACTTCTTGCTCGAAAAGCCATCCTTCTTCATTTGAACAAGGGTTGTTACCTCTGTAATAATCATTATTGTATGCGTAATCTCCATAATGTACGGCTTCATGAACTATGGTTGCGGCAACTGCAAATAAAACTTTCTCACTATACTCGGAACCCGAATCTGCATTTTCTAGAGCATTAACCAAATCAATATCTATTTCAATTATGTTGGGTTCTTGGAAATGTCCAGACCCTTCTATATCTTTTATAACAATCTCGGGACCTTCATCCCACTTAAAAGCTTCCTTAATTTGGGCGTCTGTCATATTAGTGAATTTTTTAAATGCCCTTGTAATTAAAATATTGTCTGCTAGTTTTGGTAACTGATTCTCTAAATATTCGGTTAGCTTAGGAAAATCTCTCCGATATTCTGCTGCTTTATCTTTTGGGTATTTAACAAAAGGAAATGCGGAAAGTGTGTTTCTGTCTATATCTTCTTCAATTATTTCATCTACACGTTCTTTTGCGGCATCAGAATTTTGGTTTCGGTTTAAAAATATCAACATATCTTGGACAACAGGAAAATTTTCTTGTTTATCTACCCACCTCCCTTTATATGAGAAACTTGAATAACCCATCTTTTCTTTTACCAAACTCGCATAAGGGATATTTAATGTAGTTATAACATCTGAAGTTAAAATATCATCAGAAGGGTTTGAATTTCCTGATTCACCTGTATCGCCACCAGGATTTCCGCCTCCTGTTCCTTGATTTCCAATATCGAAGTCGCCTCCACCAGATGTAGAGTCCCCAGCATCAATACAGACCGTTGTGGTTACAGTATAAGGTTCAGTGCAACCTGGACCAGCTAAATCACCTGCTGGAGTATTGTCATCTGGAGTTCTTTCATGTTGATCTGAACCACAATAGGTCGTACTTATGGTAAAACATCCCATACTTGATTTAGATAAGGTAAGTTTCTCACCATCTAAAGGCACCATGCTGCGTTGTCCTGAAAAAAGTGTGTTAGGGTCGTTCGCAAACCTTTCCCAGTAAGCATCATCTGGATAGTAATTGATTATGAAAGCTAAGGGTTCTGCTTCAGATTTATCAGAAATGACTAGGTTTTCAAAATTGCTTTCATCACCATTTTCTCTAACTATGGCAATGGAATAAAAATTATTATCATCTAAAGTGATTTTAGATATTGAAGAACTATCTAAGGTAAAATTGTATAACTCATCATTATAGTTTTTGGAAGCTCGTGTTCTTTTTTGTGTTACTGTTTTATCAAATAGTTGCGTTAATTCTGGAAAATCTTCTATTTTTCCTTTGAAGAGTTCAAGCCCTTGATTTACTTCTTCTTCTAATACAAGTTCGGATAAGTTTTCATTACAACTTAAAATAAATAGTAAAATAAAACTATAAAATAATCCAAATCTAGCTTTCATAATGGCTTTGTTTATCGGTTAAAATTTTCATTTCTAATATAACAAGTAAAAAATTAAGCTCGGCAATTCGATGAAATACAGTATATTTTCGCCCAAATACAGTCGTTGTAGAGAAACCATTGAATGACTATGGTTTTTATTTAAATCTTATTCTTACAAAATAAATTGAAAATACATCTTTTTGTAAAATCTCTATTCATTCTAACTAACTAATATTTTTATTACAAAGGATTTTTACAATCAATAAGCTATAAACAAACTATAATCTTATCCCTTGTCTCAATTTTAATATTCCCACCTTTCTCAAAACGAGCTAAGGTACTTTTATCCAAACCTATTTTCTTTGCTAGTTCCGTATAGGTATATCCATGACGAATCCTATACCCAAATAATTGACCTTGTAAGATAGATTCATCAATCTTTAATATCTCAGGTATATAGCCTAAAAATTGATACGCTATATGCAATGAATAAATTGTTAATTGGTGTTGATTAAGTTCTAATTCATAAACAAAATTCCGATTAATGCCTAGCATCTGTCCTACCTCTTGTTGAGTTAACCCTCTATCAATCCGTACTGCACGGAATTCATCACCTACAGTAATAATTGCTGTGGGGTATTGTAAACAATTAGGTTTCGCCGATTCAAGCTGCAAAGGTAAATTGGGGGACAGAACGTAACCTTTTTGCTAACATGGTCTTTCCTGCTCCCGGAGGGCCAATTAAAATAATATTATGTCCGCCTGCAGCAGCAATTTCCATACATCTTTTAATACTTTCTTGTCCTTTAACATCAGAAAAATCAAATTCAGGAAAGTCTAAACTTTTATAAAACTCGGCACGTGTATCGATTATCATTTGCTCCAAAGACTTTCCAGAATCAAAAAAATCAATGACTTGCTTAATATTTTCTACACCATAAACCTCCAAATCACTAACTATTGCTGCCTCTTTTGCATTTTGCAGTGGCAAAATAAAACCTTTATAGCCTTCTTCTTTTGCTTTTATAGCAATTGGCAATGCTCCTTTTATAGGTTGTAAGCTTCCATCTAAAGAAAGCTCTCCCATAATTAAATACTTTTCTATCTCTTCTGATTGAATTTGATTTGAAGCTGCTAAAATTCCTATTGCAAGGGTTAAGTCATAAGCAGAACCTTCTTTTCTAAGATCTGCTGGGGCCATATTAATGGTGATTTTTTTGCCTGGAATTTTATAGCCATTATTTTGTAGCGCAGCAGCTATTCTATAATTACTTTCTTTAATGGCATTGTCGGGAAGACCAACTAAATGATAGCCTATTCCTTTGTCTATATTAACCTCAACAGTAATAGTCGTTGCTTCTACACCAAAAACAGCGCTTCCAAAAACTTTAATGAGCATATTTAATTTCGTCTAGGTCTAAAAATAAGCAATGATTTAGAAGTGGTTTCAATTTCTTCTTTATTCATCATCATTTTTCTAAACTCCCCCCTCACATACATTTCAGCTTGGTCTTTATAATATTTACTAAAAGGATTTCCAGATTGCCCAGTGGGCAATA
>CAYTRI010000027.1:12686-21805 GCA_964440105.1 uncultured Flavobacteriaceae bacterium | reverse complement strand
TTCAAGTTCAAGTTCAATTGCTTTGCGAACTACCAATTTTATATCGTGCCTTTGCAGCAATGTTCTGTTCTGCAAAGTCTTCTTCTAAAAACTTTAAATATCCTACAATACCTATCATAGCTGCATTGTCAGTGCAATAAGAAAATTTTGGAATATATGTTTTCCAACCAAGTTCTTGTTCTGCTTGCTTTAAACGAGAACGTATACCAGAGTTAGCAGCTACACCACCTCCAATAGCTATTTGTTTAATACCAGTTTGTTTTACCGCTAGTTTTAGCTTGTCCATTAGAATTTCTAAAATAGTAAACTGTATAGATGCACAGATATCATCTATATTTTTACTAATAAACTCTGAATTTTCTTTGGTTCTTTTTTGAATAAAATATAAAATACTTGTTTTTAAACCACTAAAACTAAAATTAAGGCCAGGCACTTTGGGCTTTGGAAACTCAAAGGCTTTATCATTCCCCAATTTAGCATGCTTATCCACCAAAGGTCCGCCAGGATAGGGCAGTCCTAAAAGTTTTGCGCTTTTGTCAAAAGCTTCACCCACAGCGTCATCTAAAGTTTCACCTAGAATCTCCATGTCAAAATAATCCTTCACTAATACGATTTGAGTATGTCCTCCACTAATGGTCATAGCAAGAAAAGGAAACTCAGGAGTTTGTTGTTCTTTATCCTCAATAAAATGGGCTAAAATGTGCGCTTGCATATGATTTACTTCTATTAGTGGTATGTCTAAACCAAGTGCTAATGACTTGGCAAAAGAAGTGCCAACTAATAATGAACCCATAAGTCCAGGTCCTCTTGTAAATGCTATGGCTGATAGTTGTTTTTTATCGATATTTGCCTGAGCCAATGCCTGATGTACAACTGGAACTATATTTTGTTGATGCGCCCTTGATGCTAATTCGGGCACAACACCACCATATTTTTGATGTATTTCTTGCGTAGCCACAACATTGCTGAGTACTTTTTTATTACCAAGTACAGCGGCAGATGTATCATCGCATGATGATTCAATAGCTAGAATAAAATTTTCTTGATTTTTCACCTATTTTGGAACAAAAGTTGGATACACAAAGATAAACGGTAAAGCCCTATCAAAAAACTAAAAAAAATACTGCTCCGAGTACTCTTGGTTCTGCTAATACTGGTAGTTTTAATTTCTGTGCTTTTTTCTTTACCGTTAGTGCAAACTCGTTTAGCAAAATATGCTACCGATAATATTAATGAAGAGTTTGGCACAAATATTAATATAGACCGCATACATTTCTCTCCTTTTTCTATGGGAGCAGATATCAAAGGCATTTATATAGAAGATTATAGAAAGGATACCCTTTTTCATATTCATAAGTTGAATACTTCTGTTTTGAGTATCCGAAATATGGTCAATGGCACTTTAGAGTTTGGAGATATTGAAGTGGACCGACTTTATTTTAATATGAAAACCTATGAAGGCGAAAAAGATACTAATCTCGATGTCTTTGTAGATAAGCTAGATGATGGAAAACCAAGGGAGCCAGGTACGCCACCTTTTTTTATGTCTTCTTCAAAAATTGTATTGGCTGATAGTAGGTTTAAACTTTCTGACGAGAATTTAGAAAACAAGACTATTCTTAATTTTAATCAATTAGAGGTTAATGCGAGTGATTTTCAAATTGTTGGTCCTAAAGTAAGCTTAGAGATAGATAATTTATCCTTACTAAGTAAACGAGGTTTAAGAATAAATGATTTAGAAACTGATTTTAAGTATACTAAATCGCAGATGCGGTTTGATGCTCTGGCAATTGAAACTACAGAATCCAAGCTAAACGGAAATCTGGTTTTTGATTATAACAGAGAAGATTTTTCAGCATTTTTAGATAAAGTTAAGGTTACCGCAGAATTTAATGAATCTGTAGTAGCGTTAAATGAGGTTAATAGTTATTTTAATGAGTTTGGTACTGATATTACAGCACAGTTTTCCACTAGAGCAGAAGGGGTTTTAAATGACTTAATCGTTAATGATCTAATTCTGCAGTCAGACAATACAGGTATTCGAGGGGATTTTAATTTTAAAAACCTATTTAGGCAGTCGGAGCCTTTTGTTATGAATGCCGATATGGATAATGTTACTTCTAGCTATTATCAATTGCGTGCATTATTACCTAATATTCTGGGAAAAACCATACCTACTTCTTTTCAGAAATTTGGGCAGTTCACAGTTAGAGGTAAAGCTGAGGTAACGGAGACTTCTATAGATGCGCAGGTAAATTTAAATACAGCGATAGGGAGCAGTTATTCAGATTTGCAAATGACAAACATCAATAATATAGATGATGCTTCGTACAGAGGATTAATATCATTAACAGATTTTGATTTGGGTGATTTTATAAATGACCCAAAATTTGGTAAGACTTCACTAGATGTAAATGTGGAAGGTAGAGGTTTTACTGCTGAGTATCTTAATACAGAAGCTATTGGGGAAATTTATAAGTTAGAGTTTAATAGTTACGAATACAACGATATTAAAGTATCAGGAATAATTAAAGATGAACTATTTGACGGAAGTTTAATCTGTAATGATAGAAATCTACGCTTTGACTTCGAAGGTTTGGCCGATTTTAGTGATGAACGAAACGATTTTAATTTTAATGCAGACGTTGACTATGCCGATTTAAAACTAATGAACTTTATAAATGATAGCATCTCCATATTTAGAGGTGAAGTTAAAATGGATATTTCGGGTAATACACTTGATAACCTTACTGGTGACGTTAAATTTGAAAATACAACCTATCAAAATATAAATGAAGTTTACTTTTTTGATGATTTTGCCGTTTCATCATCTTTTGATAAAGACACGGTTAGAACTATAAACATTGAATCTCCTGATATTGTTTCTGGTTATTTAAAAGGTAAATACAAAGTTGCCGAGCTAGGTAAGCTTATGCAAAACTCTATTGGGAGTATTTATACAAACTATAAACCGTTTAAAGTGTCACCAGGGCAGCGAATGAACTTTAATTTTAAAGTTTATAATAAGTTTTTAGGTGTGTTTTTTCCTGAAGTTAGTTTAGGACCTGAGACTTTTATTAGGGGTAATATTTTAGCAGATGAAGGAGATTTTAAGTTGACTTTTAAATCGCCGGCCATTGAGGCTTATAAAAATAAGTTAGAAACTGTAGAACTTCAGATTGATAATAAAAATGCTTTATTCAATACCTTTTTATCGGTGGACAATATGTCTACTGTATATTATGATGTAAAAGAATTCAATTTAATAAACACTAAATTAAAAGACACACTTTTTTTTAGAACAGAATTTAAAGGTGGTAGTCAGTACAACGATATATATAACTTAAATTTTTACCACACTTTTAATAATGAGAACAAGTCGGTTATTGGTCTTAAAAAATCTGATGTTAGTTTCAAGGATAATAACTGGATTATTAACGAAGAAGGGAATACTAAAAATAAAATTGTTTTAAACAAAAGTCTTGATAGCATTACAATTGAAGAGATTGTAATGAATAATAATAAGCAGGAGCAAATTAGACTAAGAGGAGAACTGGCAGATTCTACCTATAAAGATTTAGACCTACAATTTAAGATTGTATCATTAAATAAAATTACTCCAGCAATAGATAGCTTAAAACTAGACGGTCAAGTAGACGGCTTTTTAAATATTCTACAAAAAGATGGTAAGTATCTGCCAACATCAAGTCTAAACATAAAAGATTTTGCAGTTAATAAAATTGGTTTAGGAGATTTAGAAATGATGATTTTTGGGAATAATGACCTTACCGAATATGGCGTAAATACTTGGCTCCGAAAAGATGGTGTAGAGAAAATGAATGTTAATGGAAAGATTTACGATACTAAAACAGAAACAACATTTGATCTAGCCGCTGCATTTAATGATTTTGCTTTAGAACCTTTTGCACCTTTAGGGGAGGATATTATATCTAACATTAGAGGGAGTCTAACAGGTAACGCAAGCATTACTGGTAATGCAAGAAATCCAGAATTTAATGGCGAATTATTTTTAAATGACGCTGGTTTAGGTATTCCATACCTAAATGTAGATTATGAGTTTGGTGTTAGATCAAGAGTTTTGCTAGAAGAGCAATCTTTTAACTTTGATAATATTGTTCTAACTGATAGTAAAGAAAGTACCCAAGCAGTTTTGGATGGCAGTATTTCTCATACGGCTTTTGATGATTGGATGCTTGATTTAAAATTAAACACCAATAATAATCGCTTTTTAATTTTAAATACAGAATATGATGAAGATGAACTTTATTACGGAACAGGTTTTGTAAGTGGTAATGGGAGTATATCGGGGTCTACTAATGCTTTAAATATAAATTTTGTGGGCGCAACTGCTAAAGGAAGTTCTCTTAAAATACCTTTAAGTGATTTAACAACCGTTGGAGATTATTCCTTCATTAATTTTATTAATAAAAATCAGGTAGAATCTTTTGAAACCGAACGAGTTCTTGATGATTACCAAGGAATCGAAATGTTTTTTGATTTAGATGTAACCCCAGATGCAGAAGTAGAAATTGTAATTGATCAGAATACTGGAAGTTCTTTAAAGGGAACTGGTTCTGGACTGCTATTAATGGAGATAAATACCAATGGAAAGTTTAATATGTATGGTCAATTTGTTGCGGTAACTGGGGAGTATAACTTTAAACGAGCTGGAATAATAGATAAAAAATTCATTGTAAGACCAGGAGGTACGGTAAACTGGGATGGCGACCCACTAAAAGCAACTTTAGATATGGAAGCTGTTTATGCCTTAAACGCAAATCCTGCTCCTTTGCTTGACGGTAATAACTATAGAGGTGGTCGTATCCCTACAGAAGTAATAATTCGCTTAGATGGAGAGTTAGAAAACACACTAGTTGATTTTGATATTGAATTCCCGGGAACAAATTCAATCGTCCAATCCGAACTAGAATATAATTTACAGGATCCAACTATTAAAAGTGATAATGCCTTCTATTTATTGGCACAAGGTACTTTTGTAAATCCTGAAGCTTCAGGTTTAAATCAACAAGCCTTAACAGGTAATCTAATACAAACAGCTTCCGGTCTTTTAAATCAAGTACTTACAGGAGATAACGACAAATTAAATTTTGGAGTGTCTTATGAACAAGGGAATTTAGGTGATCAATCTGGAGTTAATACAGAGGATAGATTCGGATTTACTGTGTCTACTCAGATAAACGATAGGATATTAATAAACGGTCGGGTAGGAGTACCAGTTGGCGGTGTGTCTGAAACTGTTGTGGCTGGTGATGTAGAGGTACAAGTTTTATTAAATGATGAAGGAACGTTAAGCGCTAAGATTTTTAATAGAGAAAATCAAGTGCAGCGATTTTTAGGTGAACAGGGTTATACTCAAGGTTTAGGTTTATCATATCAAGTTGATTTTGATACTTTTAAAGAACTCATGCAAAAGGTGTTTAAGAAAAAAGAAAAGGAGTCAGAAAAATCTGAAGAGTTACCGCCACTAACTAATGTAATGGGGAAAGATAGTTTAATACGGTTTCGGACTAAAAAAGAACTTCCAAAGCGTTAAAAATTCAACAGACTATTTTTTTTTGGTAAAAAACTACAAACGAAAACGTTTGCGTTGTTTATGCATTGATAAATAGACGAATAGGGCGCACTTTTATTGAAATAAGTTTCCTAGTTTTGATATTTCAATTTTTAAAATGACCCAAAAAATCAAGAAAATAGCAGTTTTTACATCAGGTGGTGATTCACCAGGGATGAATTCTGCAATACGTTCTGTTGTTCGTACTTGTGCTTTTATGAAATTGGAATGTGTTGCCATTTATAGAGGTTACCAAGGAATGATAGATGGTGATTTTAAAGCAATGAATGCACGAAGTGTAAATAACATTGTAAATAAAGGTGGTACTGTATTAAAGTCTGCCCGTTGCGAAGAGTTTAGAACGCCAGAGGGTAGAAAAAAAGCGCATGACCAATTAATGAAAGCTGGAATAGATGCTTTTGTTGTTATTGGCGGTAATGGAAGTTTTGCTGGAGCACAGTTATTTAATGAAGAGTTTGGTTTTCCAGTTATGGGTATTCCTGGGACTATTGATAATGATATTATAGGTACTTCCTTTACAATTGGTTTTGATACCGCAATTAATACAGTTGTTGAGGTTATTGATAAAATTAGAGATACTGCTAGCTCGCATAACCGTTTGTTTTTTGTAGAAGTAATGGGGCGCGACGTAGGACATATTGCTTTAAACGCTGGTGTAGGTGCGGGAGCAGAAGAAATATTGATACCAGAACAAAATTTAGGTTTAGAACGTTTACTTGACTCATTAAAGCGTAGTAAAAAATCTGGAAAATCTTCTAGTATAGTAATTGTCGCAGAAGGTGATAAAACAGGTAAAAATGTTTTTGAACTTAAAGAGTATGTAGAAGAGCATTTACCAATATATGATGTAAGAGTTTCGGTTTTAGGACATATGCAACGTGGCGGTAATCCTACCTGTTTTGATAGAGTTTTAGCAAGTAGAATGGGGGTTAAATCCGTAGAGGCTTTGTTAGAAGGAAAATCTAACTATATGGTTGGTATTCGCGATACAAAACTGGTACTCGTACCTATAAAAGAAGCAATTAGCGCGCATACGGCTATTGATGAGGAACTCATAAGAGTTTCAGATATAATGACAACATAATTAAATTTAAAAAAATAATAGAATGGCAGAAGTTAAAATTGGTATAAATGGATTTGGTAGAATTGGTCGATTAGTCTTTAGAGCTTCAGTTAAGCGAGACAACGTTGATGTAGTTGCCATTAATGATTTGTTAGATGTAGAGCATTTAGCATATCTTTTAAAATACGATTCTGTACACGGCAGGTTTGATGGGACAGTAGAAGTTAAAGGTGGACATTTGGTGGTTAATGGTAAAACAATACGAATTACTGCTGAAAGAGATCCAAAAAATTTAAAATGGAACGAAGCAGGAGCTGATATAGTTGCAGAATGTACAGGTATATTTACTACAATGGATACTGCACAATATCATATTGATGGTGGTGCACAAAAAGTAGTAATATCTGCACCATCTAAAGATGCACCTATGTTTGTAATGGGCGTAAACCATAAAGATGTAAAAGCTTCAGATAAAATTGTTTCTAATGCATCTTGTACTACTAACTGCTTAGCGCCTTTAGCTAAAGTATTGGATGACAATTTTGGTATTGAAGAAGGGTTAATGACAACTGTTCATGCCACTACTGCAACACAATTAACAGTAGATGGTCCATCTAAGAAAGATTATCGCGGTGGTAGGAGCGCAATGCTCAATATTATTCCAGCATCTACAGGAGCAGCTAAAGCGGTTACTAAAGTAATTCCTGCACTACAAGGTAAATTAACAGGGATGGCATTTCGTGTACCTACAGCAGATGTTTCAGTTGTAGATTTAACGGTTCGTTTAGAAAAAGAAACTTCTTATGAAGAAATTAAAAAAGTCTTTAAATCAGCTTCAGAAGGAGAAATGAAAGGGGTTCTTGGTTACACAGAAGATGCTGTTGTTTCTCAAGATTTTGTTTCGGATACGCACACAAGTATTTTTGACGCTGGGGCAGGAATGGAGTTGAATTCTAAATTCTTCAAGTTAATTTCTTGGTATGATAACGAGGCTGGTTTCTCAAATAAGATGATAGACTTGGCGCAACACGTTGCAAGTCTTTAAAAATAACTTAAATTATTCCTTAAAATAGTGAAGAATAAATTCATTATTTTAAGGAATATTTATTTTTTAGAAATATGATTTTAATAGTAGATAGTGGCGCTACAAAATCTGATTGGATAGCATTAGATAACAAAGGGGAGCAACTTTTTGTTACTCAGACTCTTGGTTTAAGTCCAGAAGTTTTAACTAGAGAGGTAATAGAAGACCGTCTGGCAAATAATTTTGAATTATCTAAGAATAAGGAAAAGGTTACCAATCTTTACTTCTATGGTGCTGGGTGCGGTACGGATAGAATGAAAATTTTTTTAAAAGAAATTTTTAAAGATTTTTTCCCGAATGCTAAGGCGGAAGTGCGAGAAGACACCTATGCCGCCATCTACTCAACAACTAAAATCGGGCACCAAGGAATTGTTTGTATTCTAGGAACAGGCTCTAATTGCAGTTACTATGATGGCCATCAACTGTTTCAAAAGGTAACTTCCTTAGGATATATTCCTATGGATGATGGAAGCGGTAATTTCTTTGGTAGAAAACTGTTAAGAGATTATTATTTCCATAAAATGCCTCAAGACTTGGGTATAAAGTTTGCAAAAGAATATGAATTGGATGCAGATGTTATTAAAGACAATCTTTATAAACAGCCCAATCCTAACACATATTTGGCAACGTTTGCCAAATTTATAGTTGAAAATAAGGAACATCCATACTGCCGTGGAGTTATTGATAAAGGATTTCAGCAGTTTGTAAACAACTATATTATGCAGTTTGAGCTTGCAACAAAAGTTCCTGTTAGCTTTGTTGGTAGTATTGCGTATTACTTGCGTGAAGAACTAACCACAGTAATTCATCGCAATGATTTAATATTAGGTGTTATTAGACAAAGACCTATTGATGGTCTTGTAGAGTTTCATAAAAGCACTATTTAACGGCAATCATTGAAATTTCAACATTTACAAATTTTGGTAGGTTAGCAACTTCTACAGTTTCTCTTGCTGGAGCAGTATCTGCATTAAAATAAGCTCCGTAGGCTTCGTTAATTTCAGCAAATTGATGCATATCTTTTACAAAGATTGAAGTCTTAACTACATTTTCAAAAGTCATTTCAGCCTCAGATAGAATTGCTTTTAAATTTTCCATAGACTGTGTAGTTTCTTTTTTAATATCCCCTTCTACAAGCTTTCCAGTACTGGGATTTATTGGTATCTGCCCTGAAATATAAAGCGTATCATTTATAAGAGTTGCTTGATTGTATGGACCAATTGGAGCTGGTGCATTTGGAGTTGTAATTATTTTTTTCATTTTTTCTAATACTTATAAAATTATCTAAGACGTTGACTTCTACTTTCCCATTTTAAATCGGATAAAATAGAGCTGCTAATTCCTATAAAGAAATCCCA
>CAYTRI010000027.1:4655-12586 GCA_964440105.1 uncultured Flavobacteriaceae bacterium | reverse complement strand
TTAAAGGTGTCATCATTTAAACCAAAACCGAAGAGATCATCTGATCGACCACCGCTACGTGCGCGGTATTCATCATTTAATTCACTTTCATTGTCTTCGTCACTATCTTTAGATTTTTTCTTAAAGGTTTCATTATTTAGATTATAACTAAAGTTTAAACTGGCTCTTGTTAAACGCAGTAAGCTGCCCCCATTAGAGACATTAAATGTATTTATTCTTCTACCATTATTATCAATAGCGTAAGGATCAAAACTACCAGAAAAGTTAATATTCATTTTATTATTTAAAATACTAGTACCACCATTCATATTTATTGGAGCTAGTTTTAGAGAATCTGCCTCAAAATTATAAGCAGTAGAAAAATTTAGATTGCTAAGTAGCTTTATTTTCTTCGGTTCAAGCTTTGTAGAATCTTTATCTCTAACCTTTGCTTCTAAAGTATTTTGTAATGAAAAACTAACGGAATTAGATTTGTTAAGGCTTGGAGCTCCATTCAAAGTCCCTTCAAATCTGCTATAAAGAATCTCTTCATCATTTAAATCTGTATAGCTATCATAAAATTGGTCAAAAGAAGGCGTATAACCCCAACCAATTGATGGTCTCATTACATGGCGAATAGTCTGTATTTTTTTATCCTCCCCAAAGTTAAAAGTTCCGTAGAGTGTGGTTCCAATACTGGCACTTAAACCATATCTATTATAGCGGTCAAAACCATTTATAGTGTCTAAAACTACCTCTCTATTACTGTCAGGGTCGTTTGGGTCTAAACCTCTTTCAAAGGTTTGAGCGGTCCAGATGTCCTCATAATTTCCGCCAACAGAAACACTGAAATATTTTGCTACTTTAAAGTTAGTGTTTAATGGTAAGGTATGTCTTGCACCTAATTGTGCATTCTCAAACATTCTACCAGTTAAAAAATCTTCATCATTAGTTCTTATTCTATTCTCTGCCCTAACATTATATTGAAAATTAACATTTTGAATTATTCCTTTTTTAACACCTTCCCTTTTTGCAAAAGGGAAAATACGTTCCATACTTGCCTGTAGAGTTGGTAGGGTTAAACTAATATTATCCGTATCAGAAGTTGCATTACTACTAATATTTTGATTATGGGTAGCTGTTAAACTGACATTTACAGAAGGATATTCAGGAAATGTTTTTGAATAGGATATGGAGGAGGATAGGTTGTTGTTTTGCGTGTTTTGAACGTTAATTTGATTAAAAGAATTTGTAAAGTATTGACTGCTTCCCAAATTCACTTGAGCAGAAAACCTAGAATTTGGGCTTGCCTTAGGATCTTGTTGATGTGATATTTGGATGTTATAGAGTGTTGACCTAGAAAAATCATCAAAACCTTTTTGGCTTGTAATCTGATTTTCATATCTAAAATTGATATTGCCTCTGTACTTATATCTTTTGGTATAAATAGTTTGCGTTCTAAAACCATAACTACCATTTGTAAAAAAATCGCCTAGAATACTAAAGTCAACATAATCACTTATAGGAAAATAATACCCACCATTTTGTATGGCATAACCTCTTCTTGGGTCGTTGGTAAAAGTGGGAAAGATTAGACCAGCTGATCTACCAGTAGTTAAAGGAAAATATGCAAAAGGTAGGGCAATAGGTGTTGGCACATCTACCAAATACATATTACTAAAACCAGCAATAATCTTTTTACCCGGAACAAATTTTGCTTTATGAATTTTTATATAATAATCCGGGTCTACGGTATCTTTGGAAGTAGTTATTCTTGCAGATTTTAAAAAGTATACAGAATCGTTTTCCTTTTTTGTAATTTCTGCTAATACTTTCATAGCATCACTACCCAAAGCTCCAGCTCCAGCTTGTTGTTCTGTTCTGGAGTTCCAAATAAGTGCTTTTTGGGTATCAAAATTAAACCGAATAGAATCAGGGATTACTATATTATCACCTTGCTTAAAATATGGTAATTGAGAATATGTACCAGTAGAATCTTTAATTCTACCAGCGTAAACCTCATTCTTAACATAATCCATTATAATAATACCTGCTTTAAGCTCAGTATCTTGATAATAGATTTCTGCCTCATTATACAAGTATATTTTATTGTCTTTCTGACTTAATTTCACATAATCTTTAGCCTTGTATTTTATCTTATCAAGCAAGAGAGGCTTTTTATTCTGTGAAGAATCTTGACCAGTAGAATCAACCAGAATAGAGTCATTTAATATGTTGTTAGGTAGTAACGGCGCTGTAATTGTATCTTTTACAGCTTTAATGGGTAATGGTACTATAGGGTCTTCTTGTGCTAATGAAAATTGCACACTTGAAACAAGCACGAATAGGAAAAGAAAAAGATGTTTGTTTGCTCGCAACGTGATAAATCCTATTTTTGTAGTAGGTTGGCTTGGTTTTTGAAGCTCAAACTTACATATATTTTTTGTTCTGTTAATTGGACATTACGATAAATTTAACCAAGACCGAACGTTGAAAATGAATAGTTCTTATGATTAAAAATCGATTTTTATCCCTGGTAATTTGCTCCCTTTTTTTACTACATACTTCTTTTATCAAAAATAGTACCCAAGTACCTGTAAAGGATAAATTTATTGTTGTTTTAGATGCTGGACATGGAGGTCACGATCCTGGAAACTTAGGTAATGGCTACTTAGAAAAAAATATTGCGTTAGCAATAGTACTTAAAGTAGGAGAGTTACTAGAGAAGAACCAGGATATTGAAGTTATATTTACTAGAGACGATGATACTTTTGTAGATCTTTTTGAAAGAGGTGAAATCGCTAATGAAGCCAATGCTAATCTTTTTGTATCTGTACATTGCGATTCTCACTCTTCAGATGCTAATGGTGCAGGTACTTTTGTTTTAGGGCTTCATGCAAATAAGCAAAATTTTGACGTCGCCAAAAAGGAAAATTCTGTAATTTATCTAGAGGATAATTACGAGCAAAAATATGCTAAGTATGATATTAATTCTCCAGAATCTGTTATTGGTTTAACTATAATGCAAGAAGAGTTTTTAGAGCAAAGTATTCAACTTGCTAAATTGATGCAAGATAATTTCACAGAAAAATTAAAACGTAAAAACCGCAAAGTAAAACAAGCAGGCTTTATAGTGCTTCATCAAACATTTATGCCAAGTGTTTTGGTTGAAACTGGCTTTTTGACTAATAAAAATGAAGGCTCATATTTAAATTCTACTAAAGGGCAAAATGAGATGGGTACAGCTATTGCAAACGCCATATTAAGTTATAAAGATGGTGTTGATGCTAATCTTATTGAGTTGGAAGAAAGTGTTGTAGTAGAAAACACTCCCAAAAAAGAGGAAACTGTTGAGAAAATAAAAGAAGAGGTTATTGTCCCTCCAGTCAAGGAAGAAAAAGTTGCTGAGGTAGTTAATACCAAACCAAAAGAAGTAATAGAGACTAAAGTTGAAAGTGCAAAACCAAAAAAAACAGAAACTGTAGCTATCGATAATGTAATCTTTAAGGTGCAGTTGATGGCGAGTTCTAAAGTTATTCCTTTGGATGGCAATAATTTTAAAGGATTAAACACTCTATCAAAAGAGCCAGTAAAGAATTTGTATCGTTATATGTACGGTAATACGAATTCTTATTTAAAGGCTAAATTGTTAAAGTCCAATGCAGATGCTAAAGGGTATACAACATCATATATTGTGGCATATAAAAACGGCAATCGTATCCCTTTGCAAGAAGCCATAAAATCTGTTCCTGTTCAATAAAGCCTTGTCTTAAAATTATTCCTAATTTTGTTTAGAACAGAAAACCAAGACTTTGAAGTTATCAAGAGAAGTTAAAACAGGACTTATTGTCATTTTAGGTATACTTTGCGTGATATTTGGCTACAGTTACTTAAAAGCCTCTTCGCTTTTTGACAATAGTAAAACACTCTACGCGGTATACAATAATGTTGGAGGCTTGCAACCTGGCACAGAAGTCGTAATTAATGGCTTTACTGTTGGTAACGTTAATAGTATTCGTTTTAAAGACGATTCTGGGAAGCTTTTGGTGACTTTCTCGGTTAATAGTGATTTCCAATTTTCCAAGAATAGCAAAGCAGAGCTATATGATACTGGTATTATTGGTGGCAAAGGAATACAAATTATACCCGTATTTGATGGCGCACCTATGGTACAATCTGGTGATACTTTAAGTGCAAACATCAAACCAGGACTTACAGCATTGGTGCAAGAAAAACTAACACCATTACAACTAAAAGTTGAGGGAGCGGTTTCCAATGCAGATTCATTACTTATGAATTTTAATGATGTATTAGACGACCCAACTAAAAGAGAGCTCCGGCAAAGTATTGCTGGTTTAAATGTATTAGTAAGAAGTTTTCAAACTAGTGCAAATGCAATGAATGAATTGTTAGAGAACAATAAACAACAGCTAGACAGCTCAATAAAAAATATAAATACAACAAGTGCTAATTTTGCCAAGCTTTCAGAATCTTTAGCAGAAGCAGATTTAGCAAAAACAGTAAAAAATTTAGAGACAACTATTGCCAGTCTTAATGGAGTATTATCTAAAATTGAAAATGGTGAGGGTTCTCTAGGTAAAATGGCTAATAATGATGAATTGTATGATAATTTATCAAACGCATCCAGAGAATTAGATTTATTGCTTCAAGACTTTAGACTTAATCCAAAACGTTATGTAAATGTTTCCGTTTTTGGGAAGAAGCAAAAAGAATATGAACTCCCAGAAGATGACCCAGCAGCCAATAAAGACAACTAACTAACTTTATGGAATACCTCCCTAATATCATATTTGCTATTGCCCTTCTGTTTGGCATTGGCTTTTTTATAAGAAATATTCGAAAAATATCAAGAAATATAAAGCTTGGAAAATCTGTAGACGCCAGTGATAACAAATCTCAGCGATGGAAGAACATGGCGAAAATTGCTTTAGGGCAAACCAAAATGGTAGTACGTCCAATTGCTGGTTTAATGCATATAATAGTTTATGTAGGTTTTATAATCATAAATATTGAAGTATTAGAGATAATTATTGATGGTCTGTTAGGAACACATAGAGTATTTGCTTCGTTGGGAGCGTTATATGATTTTTTAATTGGTTCATTTGAAATACTTGCCTTTCTTGTAATTGTTGCAGTGGTTATTTTTTGGATACGAAGAAATATTATCAAACTACAGCGATTTTTAAAACCAGAAATGAATGGTTGGCCCAAAAAGGATGGTAACCTAATATTGTATATAGAGTTAGTTCTCATGTTTTTATTTTTAACAATGAATGCTACCGATTTACAATTACAACAATTGGGTGCAGAGCACTATACTAAAGCAGGTTCTTTTCCAATTAGCCAATTTATAGCACCATTGTTTGATGGCATGTCTATTTCGAGCTTGATACTAATTGAGCGTACTGCTTGGTGGCTACATATTTTGGGAATTTTATGTTTTTTAAATTATCTATACTATTCAAAGCACCTTCATATATTATTGGCTTTTCCGAATACGTATTATGGAAAGCTAAAACCGCAAGGCGAGTTTAATAATGTTGAAGCGGTTACGAATGAAGTTAAATTAATGATGGACCCATCGGTTGATCCTTTTGCAGCTCCAGCAGAAGATGCAGAAGAACCTGAAAAATTTGGGGCATCAGATGTAATGGACTTAACTAGAGTTCAGTTATTAAATGCATATACCTGTACAGAGTGCGGAAGGTGTACATCAGAATGTCCAGCAAATCAGACAGGTAAAAAGCTATCTCCAAGAAAAATAATGATGGATACTCGTGACCGTTTAGAGGAAGTTGGTAAGAACATAGATAAAAACAACGGCGCTTTTATAGCTGATGGAAAAGAACTATTGGGAGACTATATCACTAATGAAGAATTATGGGCTTGTACAACATGTAACGCGTGTGTTGAAGCTTGTCCTGTTAGTATAGACCCGCTTTCCATTATTTTAGAAATGAGACGTTATTTAGTGATGGAGCAATCAGCAGCACCTACAGAGTTAAACAATATGATGTCGAATATTGAAAATAACGGTGCGCCATGGCCTTATAATCAGATGGATAGGTTAAACTGGGTAAACGAATAAATATATAACTATGAGTGATACACTTAAGGTGAAAACCATGGAAGAATTCATGGCGCAAGGAACACAACCAGAAATCTTATTTTGGGTTGGTTCTGCTGGTAGTTATGATGATAGGGCTAAGAAAATTTCTAGAGCTTTTGTTAAACTCCTTAATAAAGCAAATGTTGATTTTGCAGTTTTAGGTGCAGAAGAGAGTTGTACCGGAGACGTTGCCAAACGTGCAGGTAATGAGTTTCTGTTTCAGATGCAGGCTATGATGAATATTGAAGTTTTAAATGGCTATGAAATAAAACGCATTGTTACTTGTGATCCTCATTCTTTTAATACACTTAAAAATGAGTACCCAAGTCTAGGTGGAAACTATAGTGTAGTGCATCATACACAATTTATAAAAGAACTTATTGATAACGGACGTCTATCTGTTGCGGGTGAATATTATAAAGGAAAAAGAATTACGTTTCATGACCCCTGTTATTTAGGAAGAGCAAATTCGGTTTTTGATGCGCCAAGAGAAGTTCTTAAAAAAACCAATGCTGATATTGTAGAGATGAAACGCAGCAAAAAAACAGCGTTATGTTGCGGTGCAGGAGGTGCACAGATGTTTAAGGAGCCTGAAAAAGGAGATATGGATATTAATGTGTTGCGAACAAAAGATGCTTTAGCAACTAATGCTGATATTATTGCCACTGGATGCCCTTATTGTAATACGATGATGACAGACGGGATTAAAGCACACGAAAAAGAAGAGGATGTTACTGTATTGGATGTGGCTGAACTAATTGCAAACTCTATTTAAAATGCTAGTAGACTTTAAATCGTTACCTGATAATTCTAGAATTTGGATTTACCAGTGCAATCGTAGTTTTTCAGAAACCGAGCTAGAAGAAGTAAAAGAGGGTTTAAATGCCTTTTTAACCCAATGGACGGCACACGGAAGTGATTTAAAAGCCGGGTTTGAGATTAAATACAATCGCTTTATCATAATAGGATTAGACCAAGCTGAAGCAAGTGCTTCGGGTTGTTCTATAGACTCGTCGGTTCATTATATTCAAAGCTTAGAGAAGAAATATAATGTTGATTTATTAGATAAAATGAACGTTTCCTATAAACAAGGAGAGTATATAGCTTATAAAGACTTAAAAGACTTTAAAAAAATGGCTAAGGAACGTGCAGTTTCTAAAAACACAGTTGTTTTTAACAACTTAGTAGCAACAAAACAGGATTATATAGAGAATTGGGAAGTACCTGCTTCAGAGAGTTGGCACGGACGCTTTATGTGAATTTTACCCTAAATAGTATTGATTTCCACTATTTTTTATAGTTTCTTCGATGAAATACAATATTTTTAGTTGCTTTTAAGTTGATGCCCTAGACAATTTAGTATGCGTAAATATTTTTACTCACTTATTTTCTTTATTTCTTTCTTTATAGGTCAAAGTCAAGTAGACCCTTTGATTACCTCCGATTCTATAGCTCAACAAGCATGGGTAGATGCTAGATATGATGAATTAACGCTTGAACAAAGGGTTGGACAATTGTTTATGGTAAGCGTAGCATCAAGCCAAAATAAAAGCGCTACGAGTACAATTAAAAAACTTATTCAAGAAGAACATATAGGTGGAGTAATTTTCTCCACTGGAGGTCCAGTGCGACAAGCAAAATTGACCAATGAATACCAAGCAGCATCAAAAATACCTTTATTGATTGGAATGGACGCGGAGTGGGGTTTAGCGATGCGACTTGATTCTACCTATGCTTTTCCTTGGAATATGACTTTAGGAGCAATTAAGGATAATTCAATCGTTGAAAAAGTGGGCCATCAAATAGGAAAGCATGCTAAACG
>CAYTRI010000027.1:0-4555 GCA_964440105.1 uncultured Flavobacteriaceae bacterium | reverse complement strand
CTTTTAATGCCGGTTGACGTAAAGAATGCAAAAGTCAAAATTATTGAAGCCTATAACTATGGCCTTATCACAGAAAATCGGTTGAGTGAGTCTGTAAAGAAAATTTTAATGGCTAAATACAAAGCTAATCTGCATAATTATAAACCAATAGTAATCAATAATTTATATAAAGATTTAAATAGTTTAGAGAATGATATTATTTATGAAGAAGCAATTGAAAATGCAATAACTATTGTAAAAAACAAATTCGATTTAGCTCCAGTAAAAAATTTAGATAATAAGAAGATTGCTTACGTAAAATTTGGAGATGATGATGGGATGCCTTTTTATAATACATTAAACAAGTATGCTAAAGTAACCCAAATTAAGGCTAAAGATATTGCTGGTTATCGTGATAGACTTAAAGAATTTAATCTTGTAATTATAGGTTTTCACAAAAATAATGATAGCCCATGGAAAGGGTATAAATTTACAAAGAACGAATTATTTTGGTTGCAAGAAATTTCAAGATTAAGAACAAGTAATACTATTCTAACAGTTTTTGCAAAGCCTTATGCATTACTTGATGTCGTAAATTTTGAAAGTATTGATGTTGCTGTTGTTGGTTATCAAAATAGTAAGATTGCTCAAGAAAAAGCAGCTCAAGTATTGTTTGGAGCTATACCTGGGAAAGGAGTATTACCAGTTTCTTCAAGTTCAACTTTTCCAGTTAATACCAGTATAAAAACTAAAGCCATAGCTAGATTGGGTTATAGTATACCAGAAAGGGTAGGTTTAAGTTCCTCTAAACTAGCTGTAGTTGATAGTTTAGTTAAAATAGGAATAGATTCTTTAATGTACCCTGGAGCACAGGTTTTAGTGGCTAAAAAAGGAAAGGTAGTATATCAAAAGAATTTTGGAAAGTCCACTTATGATGTTTCAGATAGTATTACTGACAATCATATTTATGATTTAGCTTCGTTGACTAAAATTTTATCCACGCTACCATTGATAATGAAAATGGAAGAAGAAGGTAAAATTAAACTGAATAATACCTTTGAAGATTTAATTCCGCAATATGCTGAGACAGAATTGAAAGATGTTACTGTTTTAAAGGCATTGTCGCATTACGGACGCTTACCTGCATGGATTGCCTTTTATGCAAGTACTTTAGATAGAAAGCGGAAACCATCAACAGAATTTTATAGAAATGTACCATCTGATGGTTTTTCTATTAAAGTTACAGATAAGTTATACCTAACAGATGCTTATAAAGATTCTATATACAATCGCATTGGGCGTCAAGAACTGAAATCTAATAGATATCGTTATAGCGATGTTGCTTACTATGTTTTTAAAAAATATATTGAGGATACACAGGGTAAAAGACTTGATGTTCTCATTAATGACTTTTTATTAGAGTCATTAGGAGCGACACATACAAGTTATAATCCTTTAGAAAAGTTTGATAAACAAAAGATTGTTCCTTCAGAGGAGGACAATTATTACCGATATGGAACTGTTCAAGGTTATGTGCACGATATGGGTGCAGCTATGCAAAGCGGAGTGGGAGGACATGCAGGATTATTTAGTAATGCGAATGATATTGCCAAGATTATGCAAATGTATTTGCAAGGAGGTCGTTATGGTGGTGAACGTTATTTAGATGCTAGAACAGTTGAAAAATTTAATAAATGTTATTTCTGCGACAAGGATGTTAGACGCGGTGTAGGTTTTGATAAACCACAACTTAAAGAAACCGGACCAACCTGTGGTTGTGTTTCAAGAAAAAGCTTTGGACATAGTGGTTTTACAGGCACTTATACATGGGCTGACCCAGATGAAGAGCTCGTTTATGTCTTTTTGTCTAATAGAACATATCCGTCATCAAGAAATAATATTTTAGTAAAATCAGGATTGCGAACTCGAATTCAGCAAGCGATTTATGATTCTATTATCAATTAGCAACTAAAATATAAGCTAATTTTATACCCATGAAGATAGCTATAGTTTGTTACCCAACATTTGGTGGGAGTGGAGTAGTGGCAACCGAATTAGGGATAGCCTTAGCGGAAAGAGGTCACGAAGTACATTTTGTTACTTATAAACAGCCAGTTCGTTTAGAATTGTTAAGTAATAATATTCATTTCCATGAGGTTCATGTGCCAGATTATCCATTGTTTAAATACCAGCCCTATGAACTTGCATTGTCTAGTAAACTAGTTGACACTGTTAGGCTGTTTGGGATTGAAGTTTTACATGTACATTATGCAATACCTCATGCATATGCAGGGTATATGGCTAAGAAAATGTTACAAGAAGAAGGTATTTTTATTCCAATGATTACTACGCTACATGGAACTGATATTACTTTAGTGGGCAAGCATCCTTTCTATAAACCTGCGGTTACTTTTAGTATAAATAAATCTGATATTGTGACTTCAGTCTCAGAGAATTTAAAACAAAACACTAATGATATCTTTGATATTGAAAAGGAAATTGAGGTTATTCCAAACTTTATTGACAAGAAAAAATATAGCTCAGGATATACAGATTGCCAGCGTTCTTTAATGGCCAATGAGAATGAAAAGATAGTTACACACATTAGTAATTTCAGGAAGGTAAAACGTATTCCTGATGTAATTCTTGTTTTTAAGAAAATTCAAGACCAGATACCAGCAAAGTTGATGATGGTAGGTGAAGGTCCAGAAAAAGAAGAAGCTGAAAAATTATGCGAGAGTTTAGGAATTAAAGATAGGGTTGTCTTTTTAGGAAATAGTAATGAGATTGATCGTATTTTATGTTTTTCAGATTTGTTTTTACTCCCTTCAGAGTCAGAAAGTTTTGGTCTAGCTGCTTTAGAAGCTATGATAAATAAAGTTCCTGTTGTATCATCTAATGCAGGAGGGATACCGGAAGTTAATAAACAAGGAATTACTGGCTTTTTGAGCGATATCGGTAATACTAATGAAATGGCAGAAAATGCCATTAAGATTTTAAAAGATGATAGTACACTTGAAAAGTTTAAAGAAGAAGCTTTTAATTGGGCGCTACAATTTGATATTTTGAATATCCTACCGATGTATGAAGAGGTATATGATAAGGCATATAAATCTAGATATAAGAACTCTTATTAGAGCATTATGAAAGTTATTCTGATTTCAATACTGATATTAGCAACATCTTGTAAAAGTCAAAAAAAATCTATTGTAGAAACTAGTAATAATGATAAACTAGTACTATTAGTCCAGGATGGTTATTTTTTTACGGATAAGATAGAAACAGATGTAATCAGAGATGAAAAGGCTTTAAAATCTTTTTTTTCTAAAGTAAATAAAACTCGCAAACCTGGGATTCCAGTACCTAAAGTTGATTTTTCTAAGGAAATGATTCTGGTAGCCTGTATGGGAGAGCAAAAAACAGCTGCAATGCCTTTTCTTAAAATGCTAGAAGGTAGCAAACAAGAACAAGTAATAGGAATCGAATTGAAATCGAAATCAAAAAAAACTGAACAAATTACTTCATATCCATTTTGTGTATACAAAATGCCCACTTCTACAGATAAGATTATTTTTAGACAGCTTTAATTGTATTCTTACACCAATTAACGATTATAGCAGTCTTTTGTAGTAGTTATTTCCGACATATTTTATTTGTACTAATTTTGCTTTTATTACCCCAAATAATAGTTATTATGAAGTCTACGAGATTTAGCTTATCTGTACTTACCTTTTTATTAGTTACTGTTGTCGCTGTTGCTCAAGATTATGAGTTAACCAAACAAGATTCTATTGTTAAAAATTCTTGGATTGTTGGAATAGGTTTTAATGTTGTTGATGATGCAGGCTCCGAATTTACTGATATTTTTAATGTAAGCGATAATTGGAACATAGTACCTTTTCCTTCTAGGTTGAGTATTGGCAAGTATTTTAACAATGGTCTTGGATTAGAGTTAATTGGATCTTACAACAAGTATAAAGAAGGGAAAATAGTTGACAATCAAGTTAATCAAGCTGATACAGATTATTACGCTGCAGACCTTAGGGTTAGCTACGATTTAAACAAAATACTTGGCGAGACAGGTTTTTTTGACCCATATGTCGGCATAGGTCTAGGCTATACAGATGCAAATAACCAAGGTAGAGGAACTTATAATGCTGTTTTTGGATTTAGAACTTGGTTTAATGATAGAATAGGTCTTGATTTTAATTCTACAGGTAAATGGGCAATGAGTACAGAAAATGCCACTAACCACTTACAACATGCAGCAGGATTAGTTTATCGTTTTGGAACTGAAAAAGGACTTTCAGAAAAAGGAAAACAAAAACTGGAACAACAGGCACTAATTGAAAAAGAATTGCAAAGGGTTCAAGATTCAACGTTATCCGCAGAGCAAACAGCTCAAGAAGCAAAAGAATTAAAAAAACGCTTAGAACTAGAAAAAGCTGAAGCCGCTAAACTTGCTGAAGCAGAAAATAAAACTCTTGATTCTGAACAGAGTAAAACCCATAGGGTGAAAGAGGAAATAGAAGCTTTAGGGTATATTTATTTTGATTTGAATTCTTCTTACTTAAAT
>CAYTRI010000026.1:0-22083 GCA_964440105.1 uncultured Flavobacteriaceae bacterium | reverse complement strand
GCTTGGTCTTTATAATATTTACTAAAAGGATTTCCAGATTGCCCAGTGGGCAATATACTTATACTATTTTCTACATCTGAAAAATCGATTACACGCCGTGTTGAAGGTCCTGAACTAACTTTATAAAAACCCGTGCTATCATAAGGGAAACTCATATTATTAATAACTTCTCTTGTACCATGTATTGGATAAGGTCCAACGTTAAAATATTTTCTTAAAGAAGGAACTTGGCCAATTGGATGTCCATGTTCTATAGTGTGTACTTTATCCCATGTCCAATTTGTTGGGTCAGGTCCAAAATCTTTTACTAAGGAGTTCCAAGCATCTGCAAAGGACTTCAGAGCAATATCGTCCCTAGTTTCAATTCTATCTTTTGTATTGATATTATCCCACCAAACACCATCTTTGCTACCAGTACTCCGTGCTATATATCTTTTTAAAACATGGGTTGACAAGAATTGTTTAAACTGCTCCTTCCCTAATTCATCTTCAAATGTATTTTTGAGTACATAATATTCACATCTGTGATATAAGGTTGCACTAGTATTCTCTAATGGATAATTACCTTTCCAATTTTTAAGTGCATCTAATTGTATTAATTGCTCTTCAGATAAATTTGAGATGTCAACTAATTTTACAAGCTGAGTAACAAGTTCGGGGTTAACAGATGAAGTAACGTCTAATATCATTTTACTAACTCCTTCTTTATCCCAATCATCTTTTTCATCTAAAAGTGTAACTATTCGCTTGGCTCTATTTTCAGGCAGATAATATCCAGGGTAAAGCATCCCTGCAATAGAATCAGGTTGATTGTTAGCAGAGTAGACATAATTCCAAGGTGGATTTATGGCATGAGGGTTTTTAGAAAAATCTAAAAACCCTAATCGTTCTTCTTTACCTGTAGTACCATCAAGAATAAATTTGGTAGAAATACTATCCGGCATTTGATATAGCTTTGCGGTTGCCCACCAAGCTACATTGCCTTTTGCGTCTCCATACATTACGTTTAACCCCGGTGCATGAATTTTTGGTAAAGCTTCAGAAAACTCTGTTATGTTTTGAGCATGACTTATTCCAAAAAGTCCATCCATAACTTCATTGGCAACCTTAGTATAAATCCACGACATAGAAACAGGTCGCTCACCACTTATTTGATTTGCAATTTTGTTTAAAACAGGACCATGTCTAGTTTTCTTATATTCAAAATCAATAGGATTCTCATCTTTTACTTTTATTGTTTTTGAAACATATTCATAAGGTTTCCAACCGGTTTCAGTTAAATATTGCGTGCTATCTGATGGGTTTGTTTCTTCGTAATAAAAATCAATATCATCATTTTCAAACATGGTTAAACCATAGGCTAAGCTTCTATTATGACCTAAAAGAGGAAATGGAACACCTGCGAGATGATAGCCATATTTTTCATAATTGGGGGTGCTTATATGCGCCTCATACCAAACTGAAGGTTGAGCAAAGCCAATATGCGGGTCGTTAGCTAAAATAACCTTACCCTTTTTGGTCTTATCTGGCGCTATAACCCAACTATTACTGCCTATAAATTGAGGAATAGGAAGCTTTTCTAGCGCTTCTGTAACACTTGCCGTAATAGTTGTAGGAATGCTATCTCTCGTAGTAATATCATGATTTTTAATCCATACAGTACTACTATCAGAATCAATTGCTAACTCTTTAACATATTCCTCTCCAAGTTGATTTCGGATATTAGTTAACAAAGGGTCTGTTTTATGTGCCATGGCAAAACTAAAAGCCATATAACCAACAGCATTGTATATATCTTCTAATACAAAAGGCTTTTTATCCAAGCCGGTCAAATAAAATTCTACTGGTGTAGGGCCTTTTTCAATAAACTCATTAATGCCATCTAAATATGCCTGAGAGAGTTTTACCGTCTCCTCACTTTTATCTAATTGAGAAACTGTTTTAGTGGTATGGTCATCAATACCTAAAGAAAGAAAAAATTTATCGGTAGAAACTAAATCCTTTCCAAAGACTTCGGATAATCCTCCTTTTGCTACTCTACGAAGCAATTCCATTTGCCATAATCTATCTTGAGCATGAACATAACCTAGTGTTCTAAAAGCATCTTCTTCGTTTTCCGCGTAAATATGTGGTATACCATAGGTGTCATAATGGACATTGGTTTCTGCTGAAAGTGATTCTAATTCTTTTGTTCCTTTATAATCTGGCTTTAAAGAATTAATAAAGAAGAGGGATGCAATACCTAACACTACCAATAAAATTAGTAGTACTAAAAATGCTTTCTTTATTGTTTTCATTTTAAAATTTGTGTTAGTTTACATTAAAATTAAGCCATATTCTTTAAAAAGGCATCATATTATTGTGTGGAAATCAAGTGAAGTTTTAAACCAGATTTTAGCCATGCTTCATAGGTTTCAATATCAGTGTATTGTATTGAAGAATTTAAAACCTCTAATTCTGGAGAGAGCAAAACATAATAGGGCTGCGAAGCGGCATTAAAATTTATGGTTTGAAAAGTACCCCACTTCTGCCCTACTGTTTCTATAGTTTTTATTCTACCAGATTGATACTGAAAATCGAATTGCTTTTCCTCGGCAAGTTCTTTCCTATCATCTACATAAAGTGAAATCAGCACATAATCATCATTTATAATATTGAACACATTTGAATCGCTCCAAACATTTTCTTCCATTTTACGGCAGTTTACGCAAGCCCAACCTGTAAAATCTAATAATATTGGTTTATTTTCTGCTTTAGCAAACGCCAAACCTTCATCAAAGTCTTTAAAGCAATTTAAACCCAAAGGGCAATCAGATTCCGTTTCAACTACACTGTAAAAGTCGGGCGGAGGAAAACCACTTAATAATTTTAAATTAGTAACATTGGTTAATCCAAGGATAAGATATATCGCAAAGCCAGCGCTAATTATTCCTGTTAGTTTTCTGCCTAATTTAAGTTTTTGCTTTGGACCATCATGCGGAAAACGAAATATTCCGAAAAGGTAAAGCGTAAGAAGAACAAATAAAACTATCCATACTCCTAGGAAAATTTCTCTTTTAAAAAGCCCCCAATTCCCAACTAAATCCGCATTAGATAAAAATTTGAATGCTAAAGCTAGTTCTAAAAAACCAAGAACGACTTTTACAGTTGTCATCCAACCACCAGACTTAGGTAGCGAATTTAACCATGCTGGAAACAACGCAAATAATGCAAATGGTAAGGCTAATGCCAAACCAAAACCTGTCATCCCAAAAGAAAGATTCGTTGCAACGCTTCCCTGAGCTAAAGCAGTACTTCCTAGAAGTCCTCCTAAAATGGGCCCTGTACAAGAAAAAGATACTATTGCTAAAGTTAAGGCCATAAAAAAGATGCCAAAAACCCCACCTACTTTAGCTGATGCTGCATCCATTTTATTTGCCCAAGAACTTGGTAATGTTAATTCATAATAGCCAAAGAACGAAAAGGCAAAAAACACAAAGATTATAAAGAAGAAAATATTTAACCAGATGTTAGTGGCTATAGTATTCAATATTTGAGAGTCTACAGAATCAAAAACATGAAAAGGTAAACTCAGCAAAAAGTAAATTAAAACTATAAAAAAGCCATATAAAACAGCATTGGTAATTCCTTTTGATTTGTTACCAGACTGCTTTGTAAAATAAGAGACTGTTAATGGAATTAAGGGAAATACACAAGGCGTAAGTAATGCTATTAAACCGCCCAAAAAGCCCAATCCAAAAATCATCCATAGGCTGGATTTATCGGTCCCATCAACGTCATCTTCAGCTTTTAGTAAAGCCTTATTTTTTAAATCTAGCTTTAATGCATTGGTCATTGCTAGACTTCGCTCATCAAGTGTTTTACTTTCAGCAACAAAAGAGCTTCCGTCTAATGAGATTTCGAATACCTCTTGCTGTAGTATGCAAACGGTCTTACAAATTTGATAGTCTAATGCAATAGAAATCTGTTTTACATCTAGATTCAATAGTTTAATACGTTGTGTAAAAACCGCTTTATCTTTAAAGAAAGTCTCATCAACATCAAAAACTTCTGTGTATTTTTTATAGGTTTTACTTTCTTGTGTTTTCCCAATTAAATCGTAATCAACACCTTCTCCACTAAAATCAAATTCACTAGGCATAGAGCCACCTTCTGCCGTGTAGAGTGAGTAGATATACCATTCTTTATAAATATCTGCTGAAAATTTAAGCTCGTATTCTGTTTCTGATATTTTCTTTACTTGATGACTCCAAACAGCTGGAGTATCATCTGATTGCCCAAACGCTAAGCTAGAAATAAACAGAACTATAAAAACACTTAATCCTTTTAACTTTGCCATGTAATCTTTACTATTTGTTTAGTGCTTGGAGTAACTTTAAATCTTTCATCTGCTCTTCTACCTAGTACCCAAACAATTTGCTCATTAGAACAAAGCATCCATTGTTCATCTTTTGCAACAATATCTACTTTTTCATCTTTAAAGTATTTAGACAACTTTTTTTTGCCCGACATACCTAAGGGATAAAAATAGTCGCCTTTTCGCCACTTTCTTAACATTAACGGATAATTTAACTTTTCTATATCCGCATAGAGTGTGTTTTTATTAACCTCTGTAATTTCTTTAACCTTTTCAATACTTAACTCCAGTGGGTTTTTAATTGACTCCTTATCTTTTGAAATATAAAACTCCGCATCTATTTTGTCTAAAATAGATACTAATAAAAGGTCTTCTCTATTCTTAATTAATCTATGTGTATTGGAACGCACCTCTTTACCACTACTGGCTTGTAATAAGTCTAAAACATCTTTCCAAGCAGTAAATCCATACTCCTGAAATAAAAGATATAAATAGGAATCTAACGGTTCTAATAAAAGTAATTGTTCAATTGAAATTCTAATACTACTACCTTTCTCAACAAATAACTTGGTCTGTAATTCCTTTTTAGTGTTTTCTAAAATACCTGTTGACGCTTTGAGTCTAGTTTGTGTACTTAGAAAATTAGATAAAAAATTAGGGTTGAGTCCTTTAAGTTTAGGAATGATTTCTTTCCTAATTTCATTTCTAAGGTATTTAGTATCGGCATTACTACTATCTTCTCTCCATGATAGTTTATTAGCTTCTGCATAAGCCAAAATATCCTCTCTTGAGAATGCCAACAAGGGTCTTACTATTTTCCCGTTTATTTGAGGAATTCCGGTTAAGCCATCCAATCCTGTACCTCGAGATAAATTAATTATAAAGGTTTCCAAACCATCATCCGCATGATGGGCAGTTAAGATATATTCGTAAGTGTTAATTTCTAATAATTCTTGAAACCACTCATAGCGCAAATCTCGAGCAACCATCTGCGTTGAACCTCCACGTTCTTCAATCTCCTTTTTAGTGTCAAAACGAACTGAGTGCAATTTGACGTCCAAGTTTTTAGAAAACTGAGTAACAAATTGTTCATCTTTATCGCTTTCATTACCTCTTAAAGTAAAATTACAATGTGCAAGAGCGAAGTTATACTCTAATTTATTTAATAGATCAGAAAGCACCACACTATCCATTCCTCCACTGCAGGCGATGAGAAGCTCAACCTCTTTTAGAAATGGAAATTCATTTTCAATATGTGACTTAAAATCTGCTAACACAATTCAAAATTAAGCATATCAATTATGTTCAAGTACTTCTCGCATTGCTTTTGCTTTTAAAAGACATTCTTGGTACTCCTTTTCAGGTACAGATTTAGCTGTAATTGCGCTACCAACAGAATAAGAAATATACTTTTTGGTTGCGCTATAAAGAATGCTTCTAATAACCACATTAAAGTCGAAATCGCCTTTTGGTGTAAAGTAGCCTACAGCACCACTATACAAGCCTCTTTTGGTTTCCTCTAAATCTTCTATTAATTTCATTGCAGCAATTTTTGGAGCTCCAGTCATACTACCCATAGGGAACGTTGCTTTTATAATTTCAATAGGATTTAAAGCTTCATCCACCTCTGCTGTAATGGTAGAAATCATTTGATGCACTTGTTTAAAAGAATACACTTTGCATAATTCTTCAACCTTTACTGAACTTTTGTTAGCAATTCTAGATAAGTCGTTTCTAACTAAATCTGTTATCATTATATTTTCAGCTCTTTCCTTTGCATCTAAGACTAAGTCCTCTTTTAAGCCAATGTCTTCCTTTTTATTACTAGATCTTGCTGCTGTGCCTTTTATAGGTTGTGATATAATTTTGTTTCCAATTTTCTTTAGGTAACGTTCTGGAGTTGAAGAAAGTAAATAATTATTTTCAAATTTAAGAAATGTAGAAAATGGCGCTTCAGATATTTTATTCAAGCTTAAAAAAGTAGAAATAGGGGCTATTTCTGTATTCTCAGCATAAAATTCTTGGCAAAAATTAGCTTCATAAATATTCCCTCGATGAATATGTTTTAAGAATAGCAATGCCTTTTTATGATAGGCATCCTTAAGGATGCGCAGTTTAATTTTAATATCTGTTGTTTGGGGTTTTGATTGTTTTTTATTGTGTGTATCTAAAATAGTTTCAAAGTCCAATTTTGCTCCTTCAGAAAAACTATCTAAGTATAAAAACTGAGCTTTATTGTCATTTAAAACAATTACTTTTTTAGGCTGAAAAAAATAAAGTTCTGGAAAACATAAACCATCGTAATTATCTGATCTTAAATCTTCTAATTCATTTTTAAGATCATACGATAAGTAACCAAATAACCAATCTTTTTTCTCTTCTTGTACCCTTTGTAGTTTTTCAAAAGAGTCCGCATTCGAACTTAAAGTATAGTTAGAATCTACCGCCAACAAGGCATCAAAAGAGCCATAACCATCTTCATGCGAATTACTATCTAGAAAGATGGCCTCATCATATTGTTTGGACCATAAAAGAAGGTTTTTCTTAAATCTTTGAGTATTTGAAACTGAAAAAGTATGCGTGGTACGCAAATGCTTAGATTTTAAAGAGATGCTAAGAAGTTTTGAACTGAAGTTTTATGTGATTTTGACAATTCTACATCAGTTATTCCTCCTTTATTCAAATCAAAATTATGCGAAAAACTTGGCAGAGAAAAACTAGCAACAACCTCAGCACCAAACCTTGGAAGCGTTTCATTTACTACTTTTAAAGAATTACTGCCACCACCTCTACCAGGCGATGTAGCCATCAGTAAAACTTTAGTGTCTTTTAAAAAGTCGCGTTCAACTCTAGATAACCAGTCAATAACATTTTTAAAATATGCAGAAGGATTCCCATTATGCTCATTTACGGAAAGGATTAATCCATTAGCGCTGCCGATATCATTTTTTAACTCAACCAATGAATTTGAAAATCCATTCTTTTTCTCATAATCCTCACTATACATAGGAAAGGGAAGTTTAGCCATATTAATTAGCTGCACATCGTGATTGTTCACCAAAGAAGCCGTGAACTTTACCAATTCGTAATTAATGGATGTGGAAGAATTACTTCCTGCAAATGCCAAAATCTTAGCCATAAATAGAATTTCTTAGGTATTCCGCTAAAATACCTTAAAAACAATTCTTTTGGTTGAATTTTAGCTAATTTTGCTTTGCAAAACATCTAAAATAGCTGTCTTGCAAGTATATAGGGTACTAAGTAAATAGAATGAATAAAGATTCTAAAAGATTATTTTTTATAGATGCTATGAGAGCGTGGGCTATCTTAATGATGCTCCAAGGTCATTTTATAGACGGTCTTTTAGATACGATTTTTAGAGATCCGGAAAATCTATTCTACGCCACATGGCGCTATTTTAGAGGAATCACAGCTCCTGTATTTTTTACTGTTTCAGGATTTATTTTTACTTATTTGTTGATTAAATCCAAAGACAGTGGCTGGCAAAACCCACGAGTTAAAAAAGGAATAAAAAGAGGATTACAACTATTAGCAATTGGTTATCTGTTGCGTCTTAATTTGTTTGGGCTACTTATAGGCGAAGTATATGAAGGTTTTTATTTGGTTGATGTGCTGCATTGCATTGGCTTATCGCTTATTTCAATAATTGGAATTTATCTTTTTTCATCCAAGAGAAACAGATTCTTTTTTCCTTCAATTTTACTTTTTATAACCCTTGCTTTATTTTTATTTGAACCTTATTACAAACAGTGGTCTTTTTCATTTTTACCAAACGCCATAGCAAACTATTTTACTAAAACCAATGGCTCGGTATTCACAATTATACCATGGTTAGGCTACGCAACTCTTGGTGGGTTTGTTTCTATATTATTTTCAAAATTTAAAGATTTAAAATATTTCTACCCAGCTGCAATCGGGCTATCGCTGAGTATAGGTCTCTTAATGATTTTTACATCTTCTGATGGATTTGTTCTACTTTTTGAAGAAACTGGGGTTCGATTATTTCAGATGATAGAACATAACAACTATCTGTTTATACGTCTTGGCGATGTATTTTTAGTATTTGCTGTTTTTATGATTTTTAGAAGTTTTATGACAAATAAAACCATCCTCAAAATTGGTGCGAATACGCTTTCCATATATGTAATTCACTTTGTAATTTTATACGGAAGCTTTACTGGTTTAGGGCTATATAGATTTTTTCATCATCAGTTAAGCCCTACAGCAGTTATTATAGGAGCTGCAGCATTTATGTTTGTTTGCACTTTCTTGGCACTACAATATGCTAAGCATGAAGATGAAGTAAAGTATCAGATTTCTGCTGTACTACAAAATTTCAAATTAGAAACCCTGTCTTTTCAAAGAAGTATTTCTCCTAAAGCAAGGCTCTATTTTTCAAGGGCAAGAGTTTACTTGGTTAGATTTTTTAGAATGGTGAAAAACTAAATTTCACTTATTTGCTTCTCATAATTATTAGTTAAAGTCCAAAGCATTCTTGTTTTTACCCGACATATTATCAAAATGTCATTATGCTTAAGAAAATTAGAATCGCTAGTGCTTTATGCTTCATTTTAAGCTTTTCGCTTTTAATGGTTTATTTTTTAGCTTCTGCTAATACTATAGAGAATGAGTTTAAAGAAAAAGAGCCTATAACATACTTCCTAAATCTAATAAATGGGGATACTACTGCCAATATAGAAAAGAATATCACTCTAATAGATGAGAATTGGTCTGAAGGTTTTGATATCATGTTGATTGAGACAATTTACTTTTCCCAAAACAATAAACATTCCAAGAAATTAATAAACCTCTTGCAGAATAAAACGGGACATAATTATGGCTATGATTTTGACAAATGGTTTCAATGGGTCTGGAATAAAAAGGAATCTTATCCTCCATCCTATTTTAATTTTAAAGCGGAACTCCATAAAAAAATAGACTCTAAATTCGAGAAATACTTTAAAAATAGAAGTGAAAATACAACTATTCGTTTAGATGAAGTACGTTGGGGAGGTGTTTTGCAAGATGGTATTCCACCATTAAGAAACCCTGAAATGATTAGTGCAATAGAAGCTACTTATTTAAAAGATAAAGCAACTGTTTTTGGTATAGAAGTAAATGGTGATGTAAGAGCATATCCTAAACAAATTTTGGCATGGCATGAAATGTTTGTGGATACTGTAGGAGACGAAAAAGTAGCAGGAGTCTATTGTACTTTATGTGGAACAGTAGTTTTATATAAAACCAAACAAAACGGTGTTAATCATGAGTTAGGAACTAGTGGTTTCCTATACCGTTCCAATAAATTGATGTACGATAAGGCTACGCAATCTTTGTGGAGTACTTTAGAAGGAGAACCCGTTATTGGTCCACTGGTGGGTAAAGACATAAAGTTAGATTATTTAAGCGTTGTTACCACCACATGGGGTGAATGGAAAAAAAGACACCCGGATACTAAAGTATTGTCACTAAATACTGGACATCGCAGAGATTACAGAGAAGGAGTAGCATATAAAGACTATTTTTCTACAGATGCGCTAATGTTTACCGTTCCTAAAGTAGATAAGAGTCTTAAAAACAAAGATGAGATTTTGGCTATTAGATTACCGGAAGTTACATCTGAAAATTTAGCTATAAGCAGTAAGTTTTTAAAACAAAATCCTCTTTACAATAATACTATTGGTAGTACAAAATTCACCGTTTTTACAGATAAATCTGGAGCTCACAGAGTATTTAAAACTCAAAAAGTAATCTTCAAAGAATATGATGGAAATGATAAAGCCATAGATCAGGATAACATAGTCTGGACAATTAAAGAGAACTCCTTAATCGACATAAACGGAACATCGATAGAACGTCTACATTCTTATAATGCATTTTGGTTTGGCTACAAAGCAGCTTTTCCAGATGTAACCCTAATTAAGTAATGATTATATATGTAATGCTCTATCTTCGGTGGCAGCTAATGCCGCTTCTTTTACAGCTTCAGCATAAGTTGGATGGGCATGACTCATTCTTGCTAAGTCTTCCGCAGAAGCTCTAAACTCCATTGCGGTTACCGCTTCTGTAATTAAATCTGCACAACGAGCACCTATCATATGAACACCTAAAACTTCATCTGTTTTAGCATCTGCAAGAATCTTTACAAAACCATCAATATCCATACTAGCTCTTGCTCTACCTAAAGCTCGCATTGGAAACTGACCAACTTTATAGGCCACCCCGGCTTCTTTAAGTTCTTCTTCTGTTTTACCAACTGCAGCAACTTCTGGCCAAGTGTAAACAACGCCCGGAATTAAATTGTAATTAATGTGTGGTTTTTGCCCTGCCAAAATTTCGGCAACTAAAGTTCCTTCTTCTTCAGCTTTATGGGCAAGCATTGCTCCACGAACAACATCTCCAATAGCATAAATGTTAGAAATTTTGGTCTGTAAATGTTCGTTAACTGCTATTCTGCCTCGCTCATCCAATGCTACACCAGCAGCTTTTGCATTTAAACCATCAGTATAAGGTCTTCTACCTACTGATACCAAGCAATAATCAGCCTTATATTCTACTTCTTGGCCTTTCTTATCATCAGCTTTGATTATTATCTCATCCCCTTTTCGCTCAACAGATTTTACTTTGTGAGATAGATTGAATTTCACTTTTTGCTTTTTCATCACCTTCATCAATTCTTTTGAAAGTGCAGCATCCATTCCAGGAATAATTCTATCCATATATTCCACAACAGTAACTTCTGCTCCAAGTCTTTTATAGACTTGTCCTAGCTCTAAGCCAATAACTCCACCTCCTATAACTACCATATGCTTAGGAATTTCCTTAAGCTCTAAAGCTTCAGTAGAGGTAATAATTCTTTCTTTATCAATTTTAATGAATGGCAAAGTAGAAGGTTTAGAGCCTGTAGCAATTATAGTATTCTTTGCTTCTATAGTTTCTTTTTTACCGTCCGCTTTGGCAATTTCAATATGGGTTACATCCTTAAAACTTCCTAATCCCTGAAAAACATCAATCTTGTTTTTGTTCATTAAAAACTCAATTCCTTTAGTGGTTTGGTCCACAACTGCTTGTTTACGACCAATCATCTTTTCTAGATTTACTTTTACCTCTCCAGGAATTTCAATACCGTGCTCTTCAAAATGTTTTACTGCATCTTCATAATGATGTGATGAATCTAATAAAGCCTTTGAGGGAATACAACCAACATTAAGACAAGTTCCTCCTAATGTTGCATATTTTTCAATAATAGCTGTTTTCATTCCTAATTGGGCACATCGTATTGCAGCTACATAACCTCCAGGACCAGAACCGATAACGGCCACATCATATTTACTCATATTTTTATAGTATAAAGATGAATTTAAAATCGACCACAAAAATACGAATGTTTTTCCGTTAACTATAGATTAAGAAACTGGAGCTAGTGGAAATTTTAATGCGCTATAATTACCCAACCATAAACCGAGAATTAACGAAGTATTTATACTAGATTCAAAAAGAAATGAACTCGTAAGAAAAGAACAGTTTGCTATAACAGACATTTTAGCTATTACTGCTAAAGAAATTAAAATATGAGGTAAGTAAGATTTTCTAATCACAATTAATGACGTAATAAAACCTGCTGTTACCGCTGCTGTAAACATAGTGAGGCTTCCAAAGAATAGTTCTGGACCAGAAGATGAGCACAGACTTAATCCTTTAAAAATGATATCTCTAGTAATAGTCGTAAAAAGTAAAAGTGTGAGTGCTCCAAAAACTGTAGCTAAGCCACATAGCAGTGCTTTGTTTTTTGATGACATGATGATGAATTGTTTCTTGATTGAGCTTGAAGTTAACCACTATATTTCACCACCAAGAAAGCTTTAACAGTGTTTTAGGTTAAAATTTAGATAAATATGGCCGTCGACTTTTTAACTGGATTAATTACAAAAGAGCTTTGTGTGCTACCAATCTGGTCTATTGCAGTGAGTTTAGTAATCATAAATTCTCGGTACGCAGCCATATCAGAAACATGTATCGTAAGAATATAATCGTAATCTCCGCTTACATGATTACATTCAGAAACTTCATCTAATTGCTGTATTTGTCGTTCAAATCGAAGTACATTATCCTTCGTGTGTTGAGATAATCTTACTTGACAAAGTACTGTAAAGCTTCTATTTACCTTTTTCTTATCAACTAAAGCAACATAATTTGTGATTACGCCTTCACGTTCTAGTTTTTTAATTCGCTCATAAACAGCTGTTGTAGAAAGATTTAATGATAAAGCATACTGTTTTGTGGTTTTTTTACTGTCTTCTTGTAATAGTGCCAACAATCTTTTGTCCGTGTCGTCTAATACCATTATGAATATAATTCTATAATTACCTATCAAATATACTTAATATAGAATTAAAATCTATTATTACATTTTTATTTAGATTTTAATACTTTATATTTTAAATTATGTTGAATAAAATTCATTATAATTTTAGATTTGATGTATAAATCATTTATCATGAATCATAAATCAGCAGACAAAATTCAAGACTTACAGTATTTCGGAGAATTTGGTGGGGTAAACCCTTCAATATCTGACTCTTCAACCTATACTTTTATTTCTGCAAAAACCATGTTTGATACTTTTGAAGGGAATACAGAAGGCTGTTATTTATACAGCAGACACTCCTCTCCTTCAAATTTGTATCTAGGTGAAGCTCTAGCAGCTTTAGAAGGTACCGAATCTGCTAATGTTTATGCTAGTGGAATGGGTGCTATAAGTTCTGTAATAATGCAATTATGTGATGCTAATGAGCATATTGTGAGTAGCCGAACTATTTATGGTGGAACTTATGCTTTTCTTAAAAACTTTTTAAAGAAATTTTCTATTGGTACTTCTTTTATAGACATTACTAATCTGGAAATAGTTGAGGCAAGTATCACCCCAAAAACTAAAATGATATACTGTGAAGCTGTAAGCAACCCGCTATTAGAGGTTGCCAATATTGAAGCACTTGCTAAACTTGCTAAAAAGTATAACATCCCTTTAGTAGTAGACAATACCTTTTCACCTTTGAGTATTTCTGCAGCACAATTAGGAGCAGATATTGTAATACATAGTTTAACCAAATTCATTAACGGTACTAGCGATTGTGTTGCAGGAGCGGTTTGTGCATCAACAGAGTTTTGTTTGTCATTAAAGGATGTAAACGATGGCGCAGGTATGTTATTTGGTAGTACGCTAGATAGCTTAAGAGCTGCATCAATCTTAAAAAATATGCGCACGCTTCATATTCGAATGAAAAAGCATAGCGAGAATTCATTGTTTCTAGCAAAGAAATTTGAAGCTGATGGTTTACGTGTTGTTTATCCTGGACTTCCCTCCCATTCTGGTCATGAAGCTTTTACAGCCCAAATGAATGTGGAATATGGCTATGGCGGATTAATGACTTTAGATGTAGGAAGTTTAGATATGGCAAACGCTCTAATGGAATTGATGCAAAGAGAGAGCCTTGGATATTTAGCTGTTAGTCTTGGTTTTTACAAAACACTTTTTAGCGCGCCCGGCAGCTCTACATCTTCAGAAATACCTGAAGATGAGCAATTAGAAATGGGATTATCTGAAGGATTAATACGTTTTTCTATTGGTTTAGATAATGATATTCAAAAAACCTACGAAGTAATGAAAGACTGTATGTTCAAATTAGGAATCCTAAAAAAAGACACTGTATTGGCATAAGTTGGTTTGGACATCAGGCTCTAAAATTGTAATATTACCTGATTAGCAAACCATAACCAATGACCGAAAAAGAGAAAAAAGCCAAATACCGCGAAGACGAAAATATAATTGAAAACAAAGAATTAAATATTTGGGAGGCACTACTCCCTGTATTCATTTTAGTAGCCATGCTTGCCTTTAATGTTTACGTTTTTGGTGATGATGCATTAAGTGGTTCTAACCAGTTTATTCTTTTATTAGGCGGTGCAGTTGCTGCTATTGTTGGCTTTTTTAATAAAATTTCTTACAAACAAATGCTTGCTGAAGTTGCAGAAAATGTAAAATCTACAACTGGCGCATTACTCATACTTTTAATGGTTGGTGCTTTATCTGGTACTTGGCTGGTAAGCGGTATTATACCAGCTATGATTTACTATGGGCTTCAAATTTTAAATCCAACCATATTTTTAGCTGCTTGTGTCATTATTTGCGCAATAATTTCTGTTGCTACGGGAAGTAGTTGGACTACAGCTGCAACAGTGGGTATAGCTTTAATTGGAATTGGAGAAGCACTCGGCATTTCCCTTGGAATGACAGCAGGCGCTGTACTTTCTGGCGCTTATTTTGGAGACAAATTATCACCACTTAGTGATACTACAAATCTTGCACCTGCAATGGCTGGAGGGGAACTATTCTCACATATTAAATATATGGCCTGGACAACAGTTCCTACTATTACAGTTACACTTATTGTTTTTATAATTCTAGGATTGACTATTGATACTTCAGGTGTAGCAGATACAGATGCAATTTTAGCTACAATAGATGCTACTTTTAATATAAATGGATGGCTATTTTTAGTTCCTTTAGCAGTTATTTTTATGATTGTTAAAAAAGCTCCACCACTATTAGCCCTATTAATTGGGACTTTATTAGGTGCTGTTTTTGCCCTAATCTTTCAACCTGAAATAATCACTACCATTGGAGGAGGCGAAATATTAAGTTTTGAGTCTAGTTATAAAGGAGTTTTAAATGCAATTACAGTTGACACTTCTATAGCAACCACAGATCCAGCACTAAATGATTTATTTTCTTCTGGTGGTATGTATGGGATGCTTAATACTATATGGCTAATTCTCTGTGCTATGGTTTTTGGAGGAATTATGGATGGTATTGGTGCTTTACAACGAATTACCAAGTCTTTATTAAATATGGTTACTTCAGATACGGGTCTTTTTGCGAGTACAGGCTTAAGCTGTATTGTTTTAAATGGTACGGCATCTGATCAGTATTTAGCACTTGTTGTTCCTGGTAAAATGTTTGCAAAGGCTTATGAAGAACGTGGTTTGGCTCCAGAAAATTTAAGTAGAACATTAGAAGATACTGGCACTGTAACATCCGTATTGATTCCATGGAACACCTGTGGAGCATACCATAGTGGTGTATTAGGCGTTGGCGTTGGCGAATATTTTGTTTATGCTATTTTTAATTGGTTAAGTCCAATTATGACTATGATTTTTGCTGCTTTCAAGATTAAAATAAAGCAATTAAGTAATTAAAATAATTTATTCTTAAGCTTTTAAAAGGTTGTTGTTTATAGTCAAGTAGTTTCTTAACTTCACACCTAAATTAAAAAAGTATTTATGGCATCTATAACATTAGGAGGAACACCAGTAAAAACTATTGGTGAACTTCCATCAAATAACACATCTGCACCCAATTTTACACTTACAAAAGTTGACCTTTCCGAAGCTTCTTTAGACCATTACAAGGGTAACAAAGTAGTAATGAATATTTTTCCAAGTGTTGATACAGGTACTTGTGCAAAATCAGTACGTCAATTTAATGAAGAAGCGGCAGAGCTTGAGAATACGCATGTATTATGTATTTCTCGAGACCTCCCTTTTGCACAGCAACGTTTCTGTGGAGCCGAAGGAATAGAAAATGTAGTAATGCTTTCTGATTTTAAAACAGGTGCGTTTGGCAAAGATTATGGTCTCGAGTTTAGTGATGGTGGATTTAGCGGATTACACTCTAGATGTATTGTTGTTTTAGATACAAACGGCATGGTTGTTCATACAGAACAGGTTAAAGAAACTGCTGATGAACCTAATTATAAAGCTGCACTTGAAGCCTTGATGGATGCCTAAAGAATCTTTCCTCAAAAACAGAATCAAAAGCGTAGGTTTTGCATTAAAAGGTATGTTTATGCTCATTCGAACAGAAGCAAGTATTAAAGTGCAATTTGTTCTTGCCCTAATTATGGCTGCTGCAGGTTTTTATTTTGAAATTTCAACAATTGAGTGGATTCTACAATGCCTAGCTATAGGTTTAGTTATGGGTACAGAAGGTATGAATACAGCTGTAGAAAAGCTTTCAGATTTTGTACAACCAGATTACGACAAACGAATTGGTTTTATAAAAGATGTGTCTGCTGGTGCGGTAATGATTGTTTCTGTACTTGCTTCAATTATTGGCCTTTTAATATATATCCCTAAAATCTTTTAGAGGAAACAACTATTTAAATGGTTGGCAACGTAAATTTGTAAATTAGCCTCTTATTAATTCCTGTTAATGGCCAAAAAGCGAAGAAAATCTAAAGCTGCAGTAACTAAAAAGAAGACCTCTTTTAAGCTTTCTAAAAAGAATAAGGTTATTCTTGGAAGCTTTCTAATAGTTTTAAGTATAGCACTTTTCTTTTCTTTTATATCATATTATTTTACCTGGCAAGCAGACCAAAGTTTGCTTAGCGAATTCGCAATTAGAAATGCAGAAGCTTCTAACCTCTTAAACAAATTTGGTGCAGCTGTAAGCCACTTTTTTATGTATCAGGGCTTTGGTCTTGCTTCTTTTGTTTTTCCAATTTTACTTGCAGTTACGGGTCTCTATCTATTTCTAGGTTTAAATTCTAAAAATTTATTGGGTAAATGGATATGGGGTTTATTAGGTGTTATTTGGGTTTCTATAGCTCTAGGTTTTTTCGTCTCTGAGCAACCTTTATTAGGCGGATTAATAGGCTATGAAATGAATGATTTCCTACAAGACTATACGGGGAAAATTGGTGTTCTTTTAATTCTCATATTCACATTAATTATCATTTTAGTTCGTTTATTCAATTTTTCTCCAGAAGCAATTGGAAACTATTTTAGAAAAAAACGTGATGCTCTTAAAAAAGAAACTTCAATAGAAACAACACAAGAAAGTTCAATTGACTTGGCTGTAGAAGATGAACCTGAAATAAAAATAGACACCTATACTCATAAAAAAGACATCCCACCTATTCAGCCAGAAGCTGGATTAGATGTAAATATCCCCAAGGAAGAACCACAACTAGATTTAGAAGTAAGTAAAGTGGCGGTTGAAAAAGAAGAAAAGGATATTAAGGCTGATAAATTGGTTAAAGATTTTGGGGAATTTGACCCAAAACTTGAATTAGGCAAATACAAATTTCCAACACTAGATTTATTAGACCCACATGGTGTTACAGGTGGCATAACCATAAACCAAGAGGAGCTTGAGGAAAATAAAAATAAAATTGTAAATACCCTCAAAAATTATAAAATTGGGATTGCTCAAATTAAAGCTACAATTGGTCCTACAGTAACACTTTATGAAATTGTACCTGAAGCAGGCATTCGCATTTCAAAAATTAAAAACTTAGAAGATGACATTGCACTTTCCTTAGCTGCCTTAGGAATTCGTATCATTGCCCCTATTCCCGGTAAAGGAACTATTGGTATTGAGGTGCCAAATAAAAACTCTACTATAGTTTCAATGCGTTCTGTAATTGCATCAAAGAAATTTCAGAATGCAGAAATGCAATTGCCAATAGCTTTTGGTAAAACAATTAGCAATGAAACTTTTGTTGTCGACCTAGCTAAAATGCCTCACTTATTAATGGCAGGTGCTACTGGGCAGGGAAAATCTGTAGGTCTAAATGCGGTCATCACCTCATTGTTATATAAAAAACATCCTGCCGAAATTAAATTTGTTCTTGTAGACCCTAAAAAGGTAGAATTAACCTTATTTAACAAGATAGAGCGTCATTTTTTAGCAAAACTACCCGATTCTGAAGAAGCGATTATCACTGATAATACTAAGGTTATCAATACACTTAACTCGCTCTGTATAGAAATGGACAACAGATACGAACTGCTTAAACAAGCTATGGTTCGTAACATTAAAGAATACAATACGAAGTTTAAGGCTAGGAAATTAAACCCAAATGATGGACACAAATTCTTACCATACATTGTATTAGTGGTTGATGAATTTGCAGACCTTATAATGACTGCTGGAAAGGAAGTAGAAGCTCCAATAGCAAGGCTAGCGCAACTTGCACGAGCGATAGGCATCCATTTAATTATTGCTACACAACGCCCATCAGTTAATGTTATTACTGGTATTATAAAAGCTAACTTCCCTGCAAGAATTGCATTTAGAGTTACTTCAAAAATAGATTCTAGAACTATTTTAGATGCGCAAGGTGCCGACCAATTAATTGGTCGAGGAGACATGTTATATACCCAAGGCAATGATGTTACAAGAATACAATGTGCTTTTGTTGATACACCAGAAGTAGAAAAAATTACAGAATATATTGGTTCACAACGGGCATATCCAAGTGCACATGAACTTCCAGAATATGTAGGGGAAGAATCTGGCACAAGTCTTGATAATGATATATCTGAAAGGGATAAACTATTTAGAGATGCTGCTGAAGTAGTTGTAATTGCACAGCAAGGTTCAGCCTCATTAATCCAAAGAAAATTAAAACTAGGCTATAATAGGGCTGGTAGAATTATAGATCAGTTAGAGGCAGCAGGAATTGTTGGTCCTTTTGAAGGCAGTAAAGCACGTCAAGTTTTAGTTCCAGATATTTTTGCTCTGGATCAATTATTAAAAAATGAGTCAAATTAATATCATGATAAAAAGAACAACACTAATCGTATTAGCATTTATAACATTTGGGTTTTCGTCTTTTGGACAAAACTCTCAAAAAGCAAAAGCCTTATTAGACGAAGTCTATACTAATGTCACTTCATATGATAATATTTATATCGATTTTAATTATACACTTGAAAATAGTGAGGCTAACATAAAACAAGAAACAAAGGGTAATGTTACATTAAAAGGCGACAAGTACTTGGCAAACTTATTTGGAGCCAAGCGGTTGTTTGATGGCAGTAAAGTATATACAGTAGTTCCAGAAAATGAAGAAGTAACTATTGAAAGTCCTAGTACAGAAGAAAACACGGTCACCCCTTCAAAAATGCTTACTTTTTATAAAACTGGACATAATTACGAGTGGGATATTTTACAAAATGTACAGGGCAGAAAAATTCAATTCATAAAACTTATTCCTATTGATACCAACACCGAAATAAAATCTATCTTATTAGGTATTGATGCCGGAACCAAACATATTTATAAACTGATTGAGACAGGTAAGAATAGTACAAAAACTACGATTACCGTTAATTCTTTCAAAACCAATCAGCCCTTATCAAAAAGCTTGTTTACTTTTGATGAAGCTAAGTATAAAAACGAAGGCTACTATATCATAAGAAACTAGCTAGTGTGTTGCCAATAATTGACCGATATATATTATCGAGATTTCTTTATAATTTTTTTAGTTCGTTTGTAATATTGATGGTCATCTTCATATTTCAGACGGTCTGGCTTTTTATAGATGACCTTGCCGGAAAAGACCTAGATATTTGGATTATTGGTAAGTTCCTTTTCTACCTAATGCCCAGTTTAACTGAAAAAGTATTACCATTAACCGTTTTACTTTCTTCTATTTTAACATTTGGAAGCTTTGCCGAGAATTATGAGTTTGCTGCAATGAAAGCTTCTGGAATATCGCTTCAAAAAGCTATGCGAAGCCTTATTGTTTTTACCGTTTTACTTGGTGGTTTTACTTTTTTCTTTGCAAATACAGTTATTCCAGCATCAGAACAAAAAATATGGAACATGCGTCGCAATATTGCAAAGGTAAAACCAGCGGCAGTAATTGTTGAGGGTGTTTTTAGTGATATTGAAGGGACAGATATGAACATGAAGGTGAGCAAAAAATCTGGTGATAATGACCAATTTTTAGAAGATGTTATTATCCATCAAAAATCAAAAACCAAAATCAACACAACTGTTATTAAAGCAAAGACTGGTGAATTAATAAGTAGCGAAGAATCAGATATTATTCAGTTAGTTTTGAATGATGGTCATTATTATGAAGAAGGGCAGCCAAAAGATGCAAAAGCTAAACGCAAGCATCCATTCAACAAATCTGAATTTGAGGTCTATATAAAAAACATTGATATTTCGTCTTTGAGCAATAAAAATCTTGAGGAAGAATCCGACATTACAACGGATAAAATGAAAAATATATCTCGTTTAAGTAAAGATATCGACTCTTTAAAAATTAATAATGTAAAACAAGTAAATGCTTTTTCCAAAAGTATTACTGCAAGAATGGGGGCTTTTCCTTTAAGTAAACCAGACTCTGTTCAACCACTATCTCCAATAAATTACCCCACAAAAAAAAGTTTAAAAATAAAGGATACGATTAAATCTACAGAAAATTTGATTGCTGCTTTACCTGAATGGCAAAGAACACAAATATTAAGTAATGCAAAAAATTCAGTAACTAATGTGTTAAATACAATTAGGGGTAAAAAACTAGAATTAAATAAACGTTACGAGGTTTACAATAGACACATTCTATCCTTACACAAAAAATTTGCTTTAGCTTTTTCGTGTATTATTTTATTCTTCGTAGGTGCACCACTAGGAGCAATAATTAGAAAAGGTGGATTGGGTTTACCTATGGTTATAGCTATAGTCCTGTTTCTAACTTATTATTTTATCGGCGTATTTGCAGATAATTATGCAAAAAAAGGGGAAATGCATCCAGCTTTAGGAGCATGGCTTTCTACCCTTATTATGCTACCTTTAAGTATCTATTTAACTAAAAGGGCAACAGCAGATAGAGGTTTAATGAGTATTGGTGGAATTTTGGATATTTTTAAAAGAAAAAAAGATAAGGAGGAATGACAGAAACTATAAATCATACCATTCAACTTAATACAATTGAAGAAGCTATTCTTGAAATAAGAAAAGGGAAAGTAATTATAGTTGTTGATGATGAGAATAGAGAAAATGAAGGAGATTTTTTAGCAGCAGCAGAATCTGTTACTCCAGATACCATAAATTTTATGGCAACTCATGGTAGAGGTCTAATTTGTGCTCCTTTAACTGAAGGTCGGTGCAAAGATTTAGGGCTCCATAAAATGGTGGACCATAATACAGACCCCCTAGAAACTGCTTTTACCGTCTCTGTAGATCTAAGGGGAAATGGGGTTACTACTGGAATTTCTGCATCTGATCGTGCAAAAACAGTTATTTCATTAACAAAAGAGGATACTAAACCACATGAATTGGCCAGGCCAGGGCACATCTTTCCATTAATAGCGAAGGAAGGTGGTGTATTACGTAGAACAGGACATACAGAAGCTGCTATTGATTTTGCAAGACTTGCTGGTTTAAAACCCGCAGGAGTTATTGTAGAAATTATGAACGAAGATGGTAGTATGGCGCGACTACCACAATTACTAGATGTTGCTAAAAAATTTGATTTAAAAATTGTTTCCATCGAAGACTTAGTTGCCTACAGAATGGAACATGATAGCTTAATTGAGAAAAAAGAAGATTTCAATATAAAAACTAGGTTTGGAGAATTTCGCTTACGAGCATATAAACAAACTACAAACGAACAAGTTCATATTGCACTTACAAAAGGTAGTTGGAAAAAGGATGAAGAAGTTCTGACCAGAATTAATTCTACGCTAGTAAATAATGATATTCTAGGAACGCTTACCAATAATCCTGATAGTAAATTAAGCGATATGTTTGCTGCTATCAATGCTGAAGAGAAAGGAGCATTTGTTTTTATCAATCAAGAGCCAAAGGCTATGAATTTATTAAGTCGTTTAGAAGAATTAAAGGA
>CAYTRI010000025.1:18849-22469 GCA_964440105.1 uncultured Flavobacteriaceae bacterium | reverse complement strand
GTTTTTTGTGTTTGTGAAGAGCCTACTTTTAAAAATTCACCATTTTCTAAAACTCTTAATAAACGCACTTGAGTTGTTAATGGTAATTCTCCAACTTCATCTAAAAATATGGTTCCGCCATCTGCGACTTCAAAATAACCGCTTCTGGTTTGAGTAGCGCCAGTAAATGCCCCTTTTTCATGGCCAAAAAGTTCACTATCTATAGTTCCTTCTGGTATGGCACCACAGTTAACGGCAATGTATTTTGCGTGTTTACGGTGTGAAAGCGAATGGATAATTTTAGGAATAGCTTCTTTACCAACACCACTTTCACCAGTCACTAATACAGAAATATCTGTAGGAGCTACTTGAATCGATTTTTCGATTGCTCTGTTTAGCTTAACATCGTTACCAATGAGCTCAAAACGTTGTTTTATAGATTGTACACCTTCCATGTTAATTGTTCTTTGAATAACCCACAGCTTCTCCAATTAAAGTTGCAGAAGTACATTCATGACTTTTAACCATAACAAAATCACCCATTTTATAATTTTCTTTAGGGAAAACAACAACGGTGTTTTGTGAGTTTCTACCCATCCAATGGGCGTCAGATTTTTTAGAAGTCCCTTCGATAAGCACTTCTTCTATAGTACCTAAGTGTTCTTCAGTTCTTAATTTACAGTGCTCGCGTTGTAGGGCTATAATTTCTGCTAGTCGTCTTTGTTTAACTTTCATAGGAACATCATCTTCTAGCTTTCTGGCTGCCATTGTTCCTGGGCGTTCTGAATAAATATACATGTATCCAAAATCGTATTTCACATATTCTAAAGCTGCTAGAGTTGCCTTATGGTCTTCTTCAGTTTCTGTTGGAAAACCAGAAATCATATCTTGCGATATTCCACAATCGGGGAGTATTTCTCGAATATTATCAATTAGTTTAAAATATTCTTCAATAGTATGTAATCGGTTCATCTCTTTTAGAATGCGATTACTTCCACTTTGCACAGGTAAATGAATGTGATTGCAAATATTATCGTATTTAGCCATGGTTCTGATAACATCTAAAGTCATGTCTTGCGGATTGGAAGTGGAAAACCGAATTCGCATTTTAGGCTGCGCCTCGGCAACCATCCCTAGGAGATTAGCAAAATGTACTGCACTTGCTTTTTGTATATCTGAGGCTTTCCCATAATCTTTCTTTAATCCACCACCATACCACAGATAACTGTCTACATTTTGTCCAAGTAGTGTAATTTCTTTATACCCTTTTTTCCATAAATCATTAACCTCTTCTAAAATAGATTGTGGATTACGGCTACGTTCTCTACCTCTAGTAAAAGGTACTACACAAAATGTGCACATATTGTCGCATCCTCTAGTAATAGATACAAAGGCACTTACTCCATTTGTTTGTAATCGTACAGGAGCAATATCTCCGTAAGTTTCTTCTTTTGATAGGACAACGTTTACTGCATCTCTACCAGCATCAATTTCTTTTATAAGATTTGGAAGATCTTTGTAGGCATCTGGTCCTACAACCATATCTACAATTTTTTCTTCTTCTAAAAACTTATCTTTTAAACGTTCCGCCATACAGCCTAAAACACCAACCTTCATATTTGGGTTTATTTTTTTGACTGCATTAAACTTTTCTAAACGTTTACGGACAGTGAGCTCTGCTTTTTCGCGGATAGAACAGGTGTTTACCAAAACTAAATCGGCCTCACTTAATTCTTGAGTAGTATCAAATCCTTCCTTAGCTAAAATTGAAGCAACAATTTCGCTATCTGAAAAATTCATAGCGCACCCATAACTTTCTAAATAAAGCTTGCGTGAGTTTTTTTTGTTAGAACCCAGAGTTATGGTTGAGCCTTGGACACTTTCGTCAATTCTTTTTTCTGTTTCCTGTTTAGGATTCATCATACATCATTTGCATCTGCAAAGATAGTGCATAATGTAAATTAGTGACAATATGACAGTTAAATTTTACAGAAATTAAACGCAACTTTGTTTAATCTTTTCCATCATATATAAAAATTACTACTCAAAAAATTAAACACTTATGAACAAGAATATTCTTTTTGGACTGGCTATTATTCTTATCGTATTTTCATCTTGTAACGATGATGATGGAGAATATGCTGATTATTTAGTGGCAAGACCATTGGTTATTAGTAAAGCAGAATTTGCAGATAGTGTTGCTATTACTGAACCTATTCCGATAAATGAATCGGGTAAGATTTATGCTTATCAAGATTATATTTTTATAAATGACAAATATCAGGGTGTTCATGTAATTGATAATAGCAATCCAGCGTCACCACAGAAAATAGCATTTATAAAGATTGCTGGTAATGTAGATATTTCTGTGAAAGGAGACTTTTTGTACGCCGACAGTATTACGGATTTAGTGGTACTAGATATTTCAAATATCAATGCTATTGAACAGGTAAATAGGCTCGAAGATGTATTGCGAGATAATGTAATATTTCCTTCTAATGCTGAAATTTTTGAATGGGGGAATATCGACTACGAAAATGATATCGTAATTGGATGGGAAACAGTTGTAGAAAGAAGAAAAATAGAAGAAGTTGCACAACCAGATATCTTTATTGATTTTGCCGAAACGGCAAATGATGCTAGCGATAATACAGGACAAGGAGGTTCTTTAGCTAGATTTAAAATAGTCGAGGATTATTTATATGCTGTGGATAGTCATACTATCAATGTTTTTGAAATCTCGGATTTGGCCAATCCTATTGATTTAGACGATGTATATGCAGGGTTTGATATTGAAACAATTTTTAATAGAGGTAACCACTTGTTTTTAGGAAGTATGCGAGGTATGTATATTTATGATATTACATCTCCTGCTACTCCAGAATTTGTTTCAGAATTTCAACATGGTACTGCATGCGATCCTGTTGTTGTAGATGATAATTACGCTTATGTGACATTACGTGGGGGTAATTTTTGTGGGGCAACGGAGAGCGGTCTTTTTATTGTAGATATTTCAACAATAGAAAGTCCAGAACTAAAAGTTATCTATCCCATGGATGAGCCTTATGGTTTAGGAATTAAAGGTGATAAACTTTTCGTTTGTGATGGTGCTTCGGGGTTAAAGGTTTACGATAAGTCCAGTGTGCCAGATTTACCTCAATTAAATCATTTTGAAAATATTGTAACGTTTGATGTTATCCCAATGGAAGAACAACTACTTATGATAGGTGATGGAATTCTGTATCAATACCAATATTTAGATGATGATATTAGGCTTATTAGTCAATTGCAACTAAATTAAATAAGACGCTTAGTAAGGTAAATATCCCGTTTTTGACGGGATATTTTTTTGTCTTCATATTTCATTTAAAACATGAAATCAAAAAATTCGCATACTTTTGTTACCTCAAAATCTATTGAATGCCTAAGAACTTAGTTATAGTTGAGTCCCCTGCAAAAGCAAAAACCATTGAAAAATTTTTAGGAAAAGACTACCAAGTAGAGTCTAGTTTCGGTCATATAGCCGACTTACCTTCTAAAGAATTGGGAGTTGATGTTGATAATAATTTCGAACCTAAATACATAGTGTCAACAGATAAAAAAGCTTTGGTTAAAAAGCTAAAAGACTTGGCAAAGAAAGC
>CAYTRI010000025.1:0-18749 GCA_964440105.1 uncultured Flavobacteriaceae bacterium | reverse complement strand
CTTTGGAAAAAAATTAAACCAGGTCTTTCAGCTGGTCGTGTGCAATCTGTAGCAGTACGATTAATTGTTGAACGCGAACGGGATATTGAAGGGTTTACTCCAGAAGCTTCGTATAGAATTAAAGCAGCATTTAAGACAGAAAAAGGGAAGGTTTTTGAAGCAAAACTAAATAAGACATTTCCATCAAAAGAAAAAGCAGAGGCATTTTTAAAACAAAATATTAGCGCGGATTTTTCAGTAGCTAAATTGGATAAAAAACCAGCTAAAAAGTCACCAGCAGCTCCTTTTACAACTTCCACTTTACAACAAGAAGCTTCTAGGAAATTATACTTTTCAGTTGGTAGAACCATGCAAGTAGCGCAACGTTTATATGAGGCAGGTCTCATTACCTACATGCGTACTGATAGTGTAAATCTTTCTAAAGAAGCATTGGATGCTGCAAAAGATGCCATCACGGATAATTATGGTAAGGAATATAGCCAGGTAAGAAATTACACTGGTAAATCTAAAGGAGCCCAAGAGGCGCATGAGGCTATTCGCCCTACTGATATGAAGTTGCAGGCACCTTCACTGGAACGTGATCAATCTAAATTATATGAATTAATTTGGAAACGTACTTTGGCATCTCAAATGAGCGATGCACAATTAGAACGTACAAACGTTAGAATCAAGGCAAACAAACATCAGGAAGAATTTACTTCAAACGGTGAAGTAGTAAAATTTGATGGTTTCTTAAAAGTTTATCTTGAAGGAAGTGATGAAGAAGATGGTGAGGAGCAGGAAGGAATGTTACCTGCAATGAATGTAGGAGAGACTTTATTAAATAATTACATTTCTGCAACTGAGCGTTTTACAAGACCACCTTACAGGTACACTGAAGCTTCATTAGTTAAAAAATTAGAAGAATTAGGTATTGGCCGTCCATCTACTTATGCGCCAACAATTTCTACAATTTTAAATCGTGGTTATGTTGAAAAAGGTACTATAGAAGGTGTGGAACGTAAGTACACGCAATTAGTTTTAGAAGAAGGCGGAATAAATGAAAAGAATCTTACTGAAACAATAGGTTCAGACAAAGGTAAAATGGTCCCTACAGATATTGGAATGATTGTTAATGACTTTTTAGTAAGTCATTTTACCAATATTTTGGACTATAATTTTACGGCCAAGGTTGAACAAGATTTTGACGGTATCGCTACAGGTGACGAAGATTGGCAAAAAGTGATGAAGGCTTTTTATAAAGATTTTCGCCCCACAGTAATTGATGTTGAAGAAAATGCGGATCGCGCAAGTGGAGAACGTATTTTAGGTGAAGACCCAAAAACGGGCAAACCTCTATTAGTTCGTTTAGGTCGCTTTGGACCAATGGCACAAATTGGAAGCGCAGAAGACGAAGAAAAAAGATTTGCTAGCTTATTGCCAGATCAGTCCATAACAACTATAACTTTTGATGAAGCATTAACACTTTTTGAGCTCCCAAGAAAACTTGGTGTTTATGAAGGTGAAGAAGTTGAAGCTAATGTGGGTCGATTTGGACCCTATGTAAAATTTGGAAAGAAATTTATTTCTTTAGATAAGGGCGAAAGTGCTTTCGAAGTAGATATGGATAGAGCCATTGAACTTATTAAAGCAAAACAATTGGCTGATGCTCCAATTGCCCACTATGAAGATAAAGAAGTAACTAAAGGTGTCGGTAGATTTGGACCATTTCTAAAATGGGATGGAATGTTCATCAACGTAAATAAAAAATACGATTTCGATAATTTAACAAAAGATGATATTGTCGAATTGATTGAAGCAAAAAAACAAAAAGAGATAGAAAAGCTAATTCAAGAATGGCCAGAAGAAGGTATTCGTATTGAAAAAGCAAGATGGGGAAGACATAACATACTAAAAGGTAAAATAAAAGTCGAGCTTTCTAAAGATATAGATGCTACTAAAATTTCTTTAGAGGAAGCGCAAGCTTTGATTGAAAAGAAAACCCCAAAGAAAAAGACTAGAGCAAAGGCAAAGACAAAAAAGTAAATATAAAACCCCAACCAATCTAAATATGGCATTCGATTTTTTGGTTCCCGTCAAAGACAAAGTTTTGGCGTTTTCCGAATTTTTACCCCCACAAGCCCTAGGAAAGAGTATATATAAACATACTACTAAAAAAGGGTTGCCTGTTTTTGCAAATGCTACTGTCGCAATCTTTGGTGTATTAGAATCTAGAAATGCTTTTGAAAAAAAAACGGAGAGACTAGATATTGATGCTATTCGTATTCAGTTATATCGTTTAATGAGCGGTAACTGGAATTCAACAATTATTGATATTGGCGATGTTGAAGAAGGAGATAAGGTAGAAGATACTTATTTTGTAGTAAAAGAAATTGTAGCTGGTCTATTAGAAGAAAATATTATACCTATAATATTGGGTGCTACTCAAGATATTACTTTCCCTGCATATCGTGCTTTTGATAATATCAAAAACATGATTAACATGGTTGCTATAGATAGTTGTTTTGATTTTGGAGAAGATGATGAGTTAATCTCATCACACTCTTATATGAGTAAAATTATTACTGATAAACCAAATAACCTATACAACTTCTCTAATTTAGGCTATCAAAGTTACTTTAACGCTCAAGAAGAAATAGATTTAATGGAGCGTTTGTTTTTTGATGCGTATCGCTTAGGCGATATTGCTTCAAATATTCAATTGGCAGAACCAGTATTACGTAATGCACATTTAGTTAGTTTAGATGCACGTTCTATTCGTGCAAGTGAAATGGGACTTTCTACAGGTTTCTCCCCTAATGGGTTTACTGGTCGCGAAATATGTGCCATCGCTAGATATGCTGGAATAAGTGATAATGTTTCCTTATTTGGTGTTTATGAAATGGAAAACTCTAATTTATCATTTCAATTAGTTGCTCAAATAATTTGGTATTTTATTGAAGGATTAAGTTATCGAATAAAAGAAGTGCCAAGTTCTAAGAGTGATGACTTTACAAAATTTACTGTACCTACAGATTCAGATGAGCTCGTTTTCTACAAGAGTCATCTTACACAAAGATGGTGGGTAGAAGTGCCATCTATTTTGTCAGAACATACTAAAACGAATTCGCCTGCGTTATTACCTTGCGCTGAGCAGGACTATTTGGATGCTTGCAACCAAAACATTCCTGAGCGGTGGTTTAAAGCTTATAAAAAGGGCTTTAACTAAACAAAATATTTTTCAGTTATAAATTTTATTTACACAATAATTTATTCAAAAAATAGTTTTAGTGAATAGTGAATTTGTGTTTACAGTTTGTAATCTTAAATCGAAAATAATTTAACCTAAAGTATGAGAAAGCTATTGTTGTCATCTATAGCACTTGTTTTTTTATTAACCAGTTGCGGTTCAAAATCAAGATCAAAAGGTGAATTGGTTGGTGTTCAGGGTAAAAAATGGTATCCTGAGAAACCTTATGGAATGGAACTTATCCCTCGCGGCTCATTTATAATGGGTAAGGCAGAAGAGGATCAAGCCAAAGTTCAAAACGCTCCCACAAGAACAGTTACTGTTCGTTCATTTTATATGGATGATACGGAAATCACTAATAGTGAGTACCGTCAATTCGTAGAATGGGTAAAAGATTCTATTACTAGAACAAATTTAGCGGTACTTGCCGACCAATTAGGTATTGGACCAGACGATGGAGGTATCGGTGAATATGCATTTATGGATGCAGATACTACCAAGTTGTCCGAGTATGATAAATACATGTTGGATAATTATTCTGGTTTTGATAACGAGGGTAGAGCATTAAATAAGGATATAGATTTAGTATGGGATAGAGAAGACTACCCAGACGAATATTATACTGAAATTATGGTAGATTCTATCTATTTATCAGAAGATGAAACCTATAATGGACAACGTAGTGTTGATGTTACTAAATTGAAATACAAGTACAATTGGATGGATATTGAAGCCGCTGCTAGAGCGAAATCTGGTAGTAGAAAAGATTTTATTAAAACGGAAGAATTAGAAATTTATCCAGATACTACAGTATGGATTCGCGATTTTTCTTATTCATATAATGAACCAATGCACAACGACTATTTTTGGCATGATGCATACAGTGAATATCCTGTTGTAGGGATAAGCTGGCAGCAAGCCAAAGCATTTTGTAATTGGAGAACTAAATTTAAGAATGATGATCAAAAGAGTCGTGGTAGACAATTTGTTAATCAATTTAGATTACCAACAGAAGCGGAATGGGAGTATGCAGCAAGAGGTGGTATAGAAGGTGGTACATACCCTTGGGGTGGTCCATATGTGATTAGTGATACGGGTTGTTTTATGGCTAACTTTAAGCCACAGCGTGGAGATTACGCCGCAGATGCAGCATTATATACTGTAGAGGCTAAGTCTTATGAGCCAAATGACTTTAACTTGTATAACATGGCAGGGAATGTCTCTGAATGGACAAGCTCTAGTTACGACCCTAACGCTTATGAATATGTTTCAACTATGAACCCGAATGCAGGTTCAGGTTTAAATAAAAGAAAAGTACTTCGTGGTGGTTCATGGAAAGATGTTGCTTACTTTTTGCAAGTGAGTACAAGAGACTATGAATATCAAGATTCAGCAAGAAGTTATATTGGCTTTAGAACTGTACAAGATTACATGGGCGAAGAAGATTCAACAAAAGGAAATAACGGATTATAAACAATTAAGAGAGAACATTATATAAACCTAGTAACCAAATACTTATTTATATATTACTTAATTTAAAATTAAAATTATTATGGCACAGTCAAAATCAACAAAGAAACTGTTTAATATGGCCTACGGGCTTGGAGCGTCGATTGTAATTATCGGTGCATTATTTAAAATTCTTCACTGGGAATTTGGATTCCTAAATGGAGGTTTATTATTAGCAGTAGGTCTTATTACAGAAGCATTAATTTTTGCTATTAGTGCATTTGAACCAATCGATGACGAATATGATTGGTCTATCGTTTATCCAGAATTAGCAGGTGCTGCTTCAACGGGTAAAAAGAATGACAAAGCTGAAATGAAAGAAGCAGAGGCTTCTTTATCTGCTAAGTTAGATAACTTATTAAAAGAAGCTGGTGTAGATGCTAACCTTATGGAAAGCTTAGGTGAGAGTATCAGAAACTTTGAAGGTGCTGCTAAAGGTATTGCTCCAACAACTGATGCTATGGAATCTACTAAAAAGTATTCTGAAGAGATGGTACATGCTGCTGCTCAAATGGAGTCTTTAAACAGTCTTTATAAAGTACAGTTAGAAAGTGCAAGTAAGCAAGCTTCTGTTAATGAAGAAGTAGTACAAAATGCAAGTGCTCTTAAAGAACAAATGGCTTCTTTATCTACTAACCTTTCTTCATTGAATGGTGTGTATGGTGGAATGTTATCTGCAATGGCTAAGAACTAATTAGAGATTTAATAAAATCCAAACCCAATTATTAATTAAATCTAGTTAGAAAACATGGCAGGAGGAAAACAGTCACCACGTCAGAAAATGGTAAACCTAATGTATTTGGTTTTCATTTGTATGTTGGCGTTGAACATGAGTAAAGAAGTATTAGCAGCATTCGGTCTTATGAATGTAAAAATGGAAGCTGCAAATGCAAAAACTTCAGAAGATAACCTAGCGTTTCTTGGAAGTTTAGAAACAAAAGCAGAAGAAAACGCTGCTAAATACGCAAAGGATTATGAAAAAGCACAAAAAGTGCAAAGCATGTCTCAAGAGTATTATGATTATTTAGAAGGTCTTAAGAAAGAGATGACCGCAGGAATTGAAGATCCTTCAGATTACCAAGTAATGGATAAGTCTGATTATTTAGATCAAAAATTCTTTCAAGGTGATAACTTAAGTAAAGACGGTAAAGAATTCTTAAACAGAATTAAAAATTATAGTAAAGAAGTTTCTGCTTTAGTTCCAGAAAGGCTTCAAGCTACAGTTGAAAGTCGCTTTAAAACAGGTGATGCCAATGGTAAGGTTGAAAAACGTGACGGTACAAAGCAAGATTGGATTAACTATCACTATGAAGGTTTTCCATTAATTGCTTCTTTAACAAAGTTAACTGCTTTACAGTCAGATATTAAAGCAACAGAAGAAGATGCTTTAAAAGCAATGTTAGAAGGTAATTTGAGTAATCAGGTTTCTTTAAAAAGCTTTAAGATGGCTCTTATAGGTGCAAAATCTGCTTTTTATGCTGGAGATAAATATGATGGAAAGATTATGATCAGTAAAACTGATAATTCTTCTACTCCTATTAAAGCTGATTTAAAGCTAGACGGTCGCAAATTAGTAGCTGATAAAGATTACAAGCTTGAAGCTGGTGGTGTAAAAATGTTGATTGGTGCTGGTAGTCCTGGTGATCATGAAGTAACTGGTACAGTTTTCTTTATGCAGGATGGTGAAGAGGTACCTGTTGAGGTTAAGAGTGGTTTTGCTACGATTACAAAGCCAGGTGCTGCTTTAATTGCTGCTGATAAGATGAATGTTGTTTATCGTGGGGTATCTAATCCTATGAGCATTTCTATCCCTGGTATTCCTAACAATAAAGTTACTGCTAGAGCTCCAGGTTTAACTAAGCGTAGCGGAAGTAGTTATACTATGAAACCTGGAAAAGGTAGAACAGTTACTATTAGTGCTTCTGGTACATTACCTGATGGACAACCTGTAGGTTCTAAGCTTGAGTTTAGAATTAAGGATATTCCTAGACCATCTGGTGCGGTTAGAGGTGAAGGTGGTAGCATTAAAATGCCAAGAAGAAACCTTGAAGTGTCAACTGTTTCGGCTATGTTAGAAGACTTTGATTTTGACTTAAATCTTGGCGTAAGCGGATTTAAATTTAAAGTTCCTGGTCAACCAACTATAGTTGTAAGAGGAAACAAATTAAATGCTGCTGCTAAATCTGCTCTTAAAAGAGCAAAAAGAGGAAGTTCAGTACAGGTTTTTGATATACAAGCTTATATAACTAATAATAAGAGTTACAAATTAAAGAAAGTATCTCCTGTATTTGTTGAGCTTACAAACTAATAAAGTAAAGTATAGTAATGATGAATTGGAAAAATGTTTTAGTAATCGGAGCGTTTAGCTTCTTACCCCTATCAATGGTAGCCCAGGCAAATATTTTAAATGCCAAGACACCAGAAGAAATAGGTAAGAAAACTGAAGCTCAGAAAGCTGCAGATAATGATGCTCCATTAGCATATGGTTATGTTGACGATAGAGATATTCTTTGGTCAAAAACGATATGGGAGACTATAGATTTAGATGAACGTGTAAACTTTCCATTGTACTATCCTACCGATACTGTAGGTATTGGAGCAGATAGAAGATCTTTATATCATGTTTTGATGAAGAATATCAGAAATGGAAAGATTGAACATGTTTATGCAGATTCATATTTTTCTGAAAAACGTAATCTAGAAGATTTATCGGCAACTTTACAAAAAGTAGATACCACAGATTTAGGGTACGAGCAGATTAATGCAGGTGAGCAAATTTCTCAAGAGTTTATTAATATTAGAGATTTAGGAGCTGCAGATATCGAGGAGTACAGAATAAAAGGTATCTGGTATTTTGACAAACGTCAAGGAGAATTAAAATATCGATTACAGGGTATTGCTCCTGTAGCTCCAGACGTTAACTTTATCGATGATGAGTCAACAGATCCTAATGCAAATAAAGTTGAATTATTTTGGGTTTACTATCCAAGTATAAGAGATATTATGCATGAGGCTAAAGTTTTCAATCAACGAAATTCAGCACAACCAATATCTTTTGATATGTTGTTGAATGCGCGTAGATTTAATGCGGTTATTTATAAAGAAGATAATGTGCATGGAGACCGTGATATTGATGATTATGTTTTTGATAATGCTTTGTTCCAATTGTTGGAAGCTAAGCGTATCAAAGAAACCATCAGAGATAAAGAGCAAGATATGTGGGCTTACTAAAGCCTAGTTAAATAGAATTTTCCAATTCAATAAATATAAACGCCGCACTTATGTGCGGCGTTTTCTATTAATTCCTGTGAAAACAGGAATCTTTTTGTTTTATAAGGTAATTTTGTTCCATGCTAGATTATTTGGTTGTAGGATTAGGCCTTGCTGGAATTTCTTTTTGTGAGCAACTAAGAGAGAATAATAAATCTTTCAAAGTTATTTCAGACAATTCTCAACAAGCATCTTTAGTAGCTGGGGGATTGTATAATCCAGTTATCTTAAAGCGTTTTACAATGGCTTGGAATGCTAAAGAGCAGTTAGACCTAGCTATACCCTTTTATAAAAAACTAGAGAAAAAACTAAATACAAAACTAGATTATAAAATTCCGGTCTTACGTAGATTTGCATCTATAGAAGAACAAAACGGTTGGTTTGAAGCAGCTGATAAACCTGGATTAGCTTATTTTTTAAATACAAAACTTCTTCAAAATACAAACTCTAATATAGATGCTGCCTTTGGATATGGAGAAGTTAAATATACCGGTAGAATAGATACCAAAACACTTTTAGAACAGTACACCTCTTATCTTAATGAAAGCAAACTATTAATGCGAGAAGCATTTAGTTATGATTCGCTTCAGGTGTTTGATGATAAAATCATTTACAAGGGTATTACAGCAAAAAAAATAGTATTTGCTGAAGGTTTTGGTCTAAAAAGCAATCCGTTTTTTAACTATTTACCACTTAATGGTACCAAAGGAGAACTTTTAACTATTAAAGCTCCATTGTTAAGAGAAGAGATGGTAATAAAGTCCTCAGTTTTTATAATTCCCCTTGGGAATGACCTGTATCGTATTGGTGCTACTTATAAATGGAAGGATAAAACAAATACTCCTACAGAAGCATCAAAAGACGAGCTTTTAGAAAAACTCAAAACTTTTTTAAAGTGTGATTTTGAAATAGTAAAACACGTAGCAGGGATTAGACCTACAGTAGCAGATAGGCGCCCTTTAGTTGGTAAGCATCCAAAGCATAAAAATGTTTATGTGCTTAATGGTTTTGGTTCACGCGGTGTCATGACTGGTCCTTATGCTTCAAAACAATTATTCTATTTTATAGAAAAAGAAGAAAGCTTAAATTCAGAAATGGACATTACCAGATTTACAAAGAAATACTACTTGGATTAATTCGCCGATTTTTTATCGTATTTCATAAAAAGATTTATCCAAATATTTCTAGCCAGCCTTACTATAATTGGTAAAAGAAAAATCATCGCAATTACAATAGCTATAAAAGAGTTGACTAAGGAACTTCCTATTAATAGATATGATATTACAAAAACAACTACAGAAAATACAATACTTAAACCATAGCTCACATACATAGCGCCATAAAAGAAGGAAGGTTCAATTTTATATTTTGTATCGCAATTAGAACATCTTTCGTGCATTTTAAATACCTGCGTAACTATAAATGGGTTTTTATTCACATACATACTTTCGCTATGGCATTTTGGGCAACTTCCTGTTAAAATACTGTAGAGTTTGTTTCCTTTTTTTAACATTTGCAAAACTTTCAACAAAAATACGCTTTGCCCTAATTTTAGGGTTTTAAAACAATATTTAAAGTTGATTTAATAATAATGAAACTGTATAGTAACTATGCTTAATATCCATAATCTTTCTGTCGCTTTTGGTGGGGAATATTTGTTTGAAAAAATAGCTTTTCGATTGAATGCAGGAGATCGAGTTGGATTAATTGGTAAAAACGGGGCGGGTAAGTCTACTTTGTTAAAATTACTTAGCAAAGAAATGGCTCCAGATTCGGGAACTATTGCTTCTGATAAGGAAGTGAAAATTGGTTTTCTAAAGCAGGATATAGATTTTGAACAAGGACGAACGGTTCTGGATGAAGCCTACCAAGCTTTTGAAGAAATAAAAAGACTAGAAGCTCAATTAGAAGAAATTAATACCCAATTAGCAGAACGTACAGATTATGAAAGTGAGAGTTACAATCAGTTAATGGTCGATTTAAATGATGTTACGCAACATTATGAAATTTTAGGAGGGTATAACTACCAAGGTGAGACAGAAAAAGTACTTCAAGGTTTAGGTTTTCTTAGAAAAGATTTCGATAAGGCTACGGATACCTTTTCTGGTGGATGGCGTATGCGTATTGAATTGGCAAAGTTATTACTACAAAGTAATGATGTTCTATTGTTAGATGAGCCAACCAATCATTTAGATATAGAGTCTATTATTTGGCTAGAACAGTTTCTAAGAAATTATTCAGGGGCTGTGGTCATTGTATCACACGATAAGATGTTTCTGGATAATGTTACTAATAGAACCATAGAGATTTCTTTAGGAAGAATCTATGATTATAACAAACCCTATTCTAAATACTTGGTGCAACGTGCAGAAATTAAAGAGCAACAGTTAAATGCACAGAAAAATCAGGAAAAACAAATACAGCAGACTGAAAAGTTAATTGAAAAGTTTAGAGCAAAAGCTAGCAAGGCTTCTATGGCGCAATCACTAATTAAAAAATTAGACAAAATTGATAGAATTGAAGTTGATGCAGATGATAATAGTGTAATGAAACTTCGTTTTCCAATATCAATTACTCCAGGAAAAGTAGTCGCTGAAATTGAGGAACTATCAAAAAATTATGGTGATAAAGAAGTTTTAAAAGGAATAAACCTTTTGGTGGAGCGTGGGAGTAAAACGGCTTTTGTAGGACAAAATGGGCAAGGCAAAACTACGCTCGCAAAAATAGTGGTTGGAGAGTTGGATTATGTTGGTCATTTAAAATTGGGGCATAATGTTCAAATAGGATATTTTGCTCAGAACCAGGCAGAGTATTTAGATGGTAGTAAAACCATACTGGATACAATGATAGATGCTGCAAATGAAAAGAACCGCAGTAAAGTGCGTGATATTTTAGGTTCTTTCTTATTTCAAGGTGATGAGGTAGATAAATACGTTCGTGTACTGTCGGGAGGGGAACGTAATAGACTGGCTTTAGCTAAAATGTTGTTACAGCCTTTTAATGTTCTTATAATGGATGAGCCTACCAATCACTTAGATATTAAATCAAAGAATGTTCTAAAACAGGCGTTACAAAATTTTGAAGGAACCTTAATCTTAGTTTCGCACGATCGAGATTTTCTACAAGGATTAACAGATAGAGTTTATGAGTTCAAGAAGGGAAGTATAAAAGAATATTTAGGAGATATCGATTTTTACCTAGAACAACGAAAAGCTGAAGATTTTAGAAAAATTGAAAAAGGAGAGAAAAAGATAAAAACTTTAGAGTCTAAATCTACCAAAGAGAACGATTACAATCTTCAGAAAAAATTAAAATCACTAAAGAACAAGCTCAGCGGGTTAGAAAGTAAGATTGGAGATTTAGAAAAGACAATTGCAGAATTGGACCATCAACTTTTAATGAATTACGATGAGACTGCGGCAAAGCCTGGTTTCTTTGATAGATATCAAGATAAAAAGAAAAGCCTTGAGCAATTAATGAAAGAATGGGAGCTCATTTCCTTAGAAATTGACACATTTTAGAAGTAAATTCTTACAAGAAAATTTAGCTTTCACCACACTTTTTTGCACTTTCACAACATAATTTCAACTATTCACTTCATTTTCTTGGGAATAAACAACAAGTGCAGTTAATTTGTAGGGTAATTCTTATCAACGTAAATATAACTAATGACAAAATTTACTTTTTTAAGCCTAGCTTTACTTTTTATTACTACTTCAACATTTGCATTTTCTAATATCTCTCCAAAGGAGAAAAAAGTACTAATAGACCTTTATAACACTACACAAGGTGAAAATTGGAACAGTGCTTGGGATTTAGATGCGCCAGTATCTACATGGAAAGGTATTGTAATTAAAGAAAATTATATAGTAAGTATCAATTTGTTTCACAACAATTTAAATGGATACTTACCTGAGAGCATAGGAAAATTAGAAAAGCTAGAACATCTTAATCTTGCGTTCAATAACCTAACAGGTGTCTTACCTAAAGACATTGTTGCGCTAAAATGTTTAAAAGTTCTTAAGCTAGAAATGAATAGAATTAAAGGTAGTCTTCCAGAGGGTATAGGTAACCTTAGGAGATTAGAGGAGTTCTCTATGTTTAACAACTTTTTAAACGGGCCAATTCCTGAAAGCTTTGGTAACATCCCAACTCTTAAAGTATTAAATCTATCTAGTAACAATTTAAAGGGTGTTATTCCTGGAAGTTTGGGTAACCTTAAAAACTTACAGACTTTAGGGTTATTTGAGAATGCTTTAGAAGGTCAAATACCTAAAGAAATGGGTAATCTTGAAAACCTTGAAGAATTAGTATTGGCTAATAACAAACTTGGAGGTGAAATCCCTGAAGAATTAGATCAGCTAGTAAGTCTAAAAGTTTTACAAATTCAAAATAATAGAATTAAATCCTTTAGAGGAATACAAAAAATGAAATCAAAATCCTTACTGGTTTTTGACACAGACGAAGACAAATACAATTCAATATACGATGATAATGCGATTATTAATTCTCGCATGGCAGAGACAAAATTTGAAGATGTAGACGATAATGAGTAGTTAGTTATACTTTAGTTTGTTTGGTTCGGGGATGCAGAGGTGCATCCCCTTTTTTTGTTTTTTAATTAGTTTAAAAGACTACATTTATGAAATCTTTAACCAATTAGCTAGTATCTTGACACTAGTTTTGCAAACTCTAATCAACTGCTTTAATGCGTAAAATAATTATCTCTGTCCTAGCAGGTATCCTTATAATTGGAGGGTCTATTTTTGCCGCTAAATACATCATAAATAGTAAAGAAAGCCGAAGACCCATACCTAAGAAAGTGGTAAAGACAGTTTTTGTAGATACTGTTAAAAACGGTGTTGTACCAATAATTGTTTCTGCCAATGGTAATCTAGTTGCTAAAAATAGAGTTGAGCTTTATTCTGAAGTGCAAGGAGTTTTTAAAACTGGGAGTAAGCTTTTTAAGACAGGTCAAGAATATAAAAAGGGCCAAACTCTTATTCGCATAGATGCTTCTGAGTATTATGCTAGTGTGCAATCTGCAAAAAGTAATCTATATAATTTGATTACTTCAATTATGCCAGATTTACAATTAGATTATCCCGAGTATTTTCCAAAATGGCAACAATATCTTGCAAATTTTGATTTAGAGAAAACTACACCAAAGCTTCCCATAATAAGCTCGGACAAAGAAAAATATTTCATTACTGGTCGTGGAATTTTTAGTAGTTATTACAACGTAAAAAATCTAGAACAACGGCTTTCTAAATACAAGATAACTGCTCCTTTTTCAGGCATACTTACAGAAACTTTGGTAACAGAAGGTACTTTAGTGAGAGCGGGGCAAAGGTTAGGAGAGTTTATTAAAACGGATGTTTATGAACTTGAAGTTGCCATTAGCAAGACTTATGCTAACTTTTTAAAAATTGGTGGAGAAGTTTCACTTACAAACCTTAATAAAACCCAAGAATATATTGGGAGAGTGGTTAGAATTAACGGTAGAGTAGACCAAGCTTCACAAACCATTACTGTGTATATTGAAGTAAAAGGAAAAAACCTAAAAGCTGGTCAATATTTAGAGGCAAATCTTAATGCTAAAAATGAAAATGAAGCTATAGAAATAGACCGATCTTTATTGTTAGATAATAGTCAAATTTACGTAGTAAGAGACTCCATCTTAGATATAATTAAAGTTTCTCCCATCTATTTTACAGATAAAAAAGTGGTTCTTAAAGACGTGCCAGATGGTGAAACAATTGTTTCAAAACCGGTAGTAGGAGCTTATGCAGGCATGTTAGTTAAGATTTATGGTGCAGATGATGCTGAAAAAAGTGCCAAATGAGAAAACTGATTGAGTATTTTATAAAGTACCATGTTGCGGTTAATGTAATTGTAATTGCATTTTTTGTATTTGGTTTAGTAGGAGCATACTCCTTAAAATCTTCATTCTTTCCACTTATAGATTCTCAAAACGTAACTATAAATATTACTTACCCTGGAGCTTCCCCACAAGAAATAGAAGAGGGCATAGTTCTTAAGATTGAAGATAACTTAAAAGGATTACAAGGAGTAGATCGCGTTACTTCAACATCTCGTGAAAATTCCGGTTCAATAAATGTAGAAATTGAAAAAGGGAGAGATATTGATTTTATGCTGCTAGAAGTTAAAAATGCAGTAGACAGAGTTCCAACCTTTCCTACTGGTATGGAGCCTCTGGTTGTATCTAAACGAGAAGCTATAAGGCAAACGATAAGTTTTGCTGTTAGTGGAAATAATATTTCTTTAGGTACACTAAAACAGATTGGTAGACAAATAGAAAATGATTTACGTGCTATTGAAGGAATTTCTCAAATAGGAGTTTCAGGTTATCCAGAGGAAGAGATAGAAATAGCGGTTAACGAAAATAGTTTACTGGCATATAATGTATCTTTTAATGATGTTGCACAAGCGGTTTCTAATGCCAATATTTTAGTTACTGGTGGAAATATAAAAACTAGTGCAGAAGAATATTTAATTAGAGCTAATAATCGTTCCTATTATGGAGATGAGCTGTCTAATATTATTGTAAGAGGAGATGCTTCTGGTCGCACAGTAAGACTTAAAGATGTTGCGGAAATAAAAGACCGTTTTTCCGAAACGCCAAATGCAACATTTTTTAATGGAGATTTGGCAGTGAACGTCACTATCACCAGCACAAATACTGAAGACTTGGTTGGTTCTGCAGATAAAGTAAAAGATTATATTGAAGACTTTAATCAGAAGTATAATAATGTTCAACTTAATGTAGTAAGTGATCTTTCTATTACGCTAAATCAACGTACAGAATTGCTAGCAGAGAATGCCATTGTTGGAATGATTTTGGTGCTTATTTTCCTTTCTTTATTCTTAAATACTCGTTTAGCATTTTGGGTAGCTTTTGGACTACCAATTGCATTTTTAGGGATGTTTGTTTTTGCAGGCTTCTTTAATGTTACCATCAATGTCTTATCCCTTTTCGGTATGATTATCGTAATTGGTATACTGGTAGATGATGGTATTGTTATCGCTGAAAACATATATCAACATTATGAAAAAGGGAAAAGCCCTATACAGGCTGCAGTAGATGGTACAATGGAAGTAATACCGCCTATTGTTTCAGCAATAATTACGACCATTTTAGCATTTTCTATTTTCCTCTTCTTAGATGGAAGAATTGGTGATTTCTTTGGTGAAGTATCCGTTATAGTAATTCTCACATTAGTAGTCTCATTAGTTGAAGCGCTAATTATTTTACCTGCACATTTAGCTCATTCTAAAGCGTTAAAAAAGCAAACCGATGCTCCCAAGAAAGGTATTGCAAGTCTTTTCGCAAAGCTGCGTGTTATTAATCAGGCAGGGGATCGGTTTATGGTTTGGATGCGTGATAAAATGTACAGTCCAGCATTACAATTTACATTAAAGTATAAGCTTTTAACCTTTGCATTTTTTGTAATGGCATTGGTGCTCACTTTTGGGTCTATAGGCGGTGGAATTATTAGAACTGCTTTTTTTCCTAGAATAGCTAGCGACCGAGTTGGTATAGAACTATTAATGCCAAATGGCACTAACGAAAAAGTTACAGATTCTATCATTAGTTTAATTCAAGAGAAAGCGCAGATAGTAAACGAGGAACTTACACAGAAGTACTTAAAAGGGACTGATAAAGTGCTTTTTGAAAATATGATAAAGAACGTTGGCCCTGGATCGTCGGCTGCAACATTAGTTATTAATTTGTTGCCTGGCGAAGAACGGCCAGATGCCATTCGTTCAGATATGGTCACGAACCGACTTCAACAGTTAGTTGGACCAGTAATAGGCGTAGAGAGTTTAGTGTATGGCTCTGGTGGTAACTTTGGAGGGTCACCCGTTTCGGTTTCCCTTTTAGGTAATAATATCCAAGAATTAAAAGCTGCAAAAGCAGAACTTAAATCAGCCTTAGTAAATAATGATTTATTAAAAGATGTTGCAGATAATGATCCAGCAGGGATAAAAGAAATTCAACTAGAGTTAAAAGAGAATGCTTACCTGTTGGGATTAGATTTAAGAACTGTAATGGCTCAAGTTAGATCAGGATTTTTTGGGGTACAAGCGCAACGCTTTCAGAGAGGACAAGACGAAATTCGAGTTTGGGTGCGGTATGATAGGGAAAATAGATCATCAATAACGGATTTGGATGAAATGCGTATTGCCACTCCAACTGGTGCTAAGATTCCACTAAAGGAAATTGCAAATTACAGTATAGATAGAGGTGACGTTGCCATAAATCATTTAGAAGGTCAAAGAGAGATTCAGATAAATGCCGATTTAAAAAACGCAGAAACTACTAGCGCACCAGATATAATGACATGGATTCAGGGTGAAGTTATGCCAGAGATACAATCAAAATATCCTACGGTTACGGCATCTTATGAAGGACAAAATAGAGAACGCCTTAAATTAATGGACTCCCTTAATTTTGTCGGGTTATCCGTACTTTTCTTAATCTATATCACTATAGCATTTACGTTTAGAAGCTATAGTCAACCCCTGTTATTATTGCTGCTTGTTCCTTTTAGCTTAACAGCAGTATCATGGGGGCATTGGATTCATGGATTTCCGATTAATATTTTATCTATGTTAGGGATAATTGCTCTTATTGGAATAATGGTTAATGATGGTTTGGTGCTTATTGGTAGATTTAATGGAAACCTAAGAGAAGGTATGTCTTTTAATAAGGCAATTTTTGAAGCTGGGCGTTCACGATTTAGAGCAATTTTCCTTACTTCTATAACCACAATTGCAGGGTTAGCTCCGCTACTTTGGGAAAGTAGCAGACAGGCACAGTTTTTAAAACCAATGGCAATTTCAATTGCTTACGGTATTGGCTTTGCTACAATATTAACACTACTGATGCTGCCTTTGTTTCTTTCTTTTAGCAATAGTGTAAAAGTTGGATTTAAATGGCTCATTACTGGAGATAAAATTAGTAAAGAAGAAGTTGAACGTGCTATTAAAGAGAAAAATGAAGAAGAACATATGGCTGTTGATAAACAACACAAATAAGCATGTTAATTACTAGAAAGAAATTTAACCGAATGGAAAGTAGATTAAGCCTTATTTTTTTCATTTTTTCTGTATTGACAGTTTTCTCTCAAGAAAACCAGTTATCCAAAGAAGAAGCTGTTAAATTAATGTTGGAGAGCAACTTTGGGGTTAAAATCGCAAAGAATAATGTTAAAGTAGCTGCGAACAATAAAAAGCTATTGAATTCTGGTTTTTTACCAACTCTAACAGGAAGTGCTGGAGCAAATTACCAACGAGATGATTCCACATTTGAGTTTCCAGGTCAATTCTTAAGAGATGAGGATGGTAATCAATTAACCGATGGAGCCGGAAACTTTATTGCTAGACCCGATGCAGAATTAGAGAAAGCAGAAGCACAAAGATATAATGCGAGACTAACGGCAAATTATACTTTATTTGATGGATTAGGTAGGCTCTATAATTACAAACGTTTAAAAGAAGAATATAATTTATCTGAACTACAAGCAAGAGAAGCTATCGAAAACACAATGATACAATTGTTTACGGTATATTTTGAGGTAGCTCGTTTATCAGAAAATATTGGAGTTATTCAAAAAACCTTTGAAAACACAAAAACGAGATTACAACGCGCTAATTATAGTTTTGAATACGGCCAAACAAACAAGCTAGATGTGCTTAATGCAGAAGTAGATTTGGTGAATGATAGCATTACGTTGATGAATGAGAGGCAGACCTTGAAAAATACGCAGAGAGATTTAAACGTACTCTTAAATACAGATTTGGAACAGTTCTTTGTTGTAGATACGACTATTAACTTTACCAATCCAGTTGTTTTAGACGAGTTTTTAAGCAATGGGGAAAGCAACAATATTAGTATGCTACAGGCCGAAAAAAATATCATGATTAATGATTATAGTCTAAAAGCTGGAAAATCAGTATTACTACCAACGATAGGATTAACAGGGTTTTACGGGTGGAATTTAAATCAGAACGCGCCAGGTGCATTTTTTCCGGGAGTAAATGTGAATAACAGGAGAAATTTTGGTCTAGGAGCTACGTTAACTTGGAATCTTTTTGATGGTGGAAATGGTATTACTCAAATAAAAAATGCTAAAATACTCTTGGATTCACAAGAAACTTTAGAACAGCAGATAAAGCAGGAGATAAGGCGAGATATTGCCAACGCAAAAGGCAATTACGATAATAGATTACAGGTATATCGCTTACAAGAACAAAATGTAGCTACTGCAACCAATAATTATGAACGTTCAAACGAGCGCTATAAACTAGGGCAGATTTCTTCTGTAGAACTAAGACAAGCACAGATTAACCTCTTAAATGCCCAAACAAGTAAAAATTTGGCAAAATATAACGCCAAATTAGCTGAGTTACAATTGTTGCAATTAACCGGTCAATTGTTGAATGTAGATTTGTAAGATGTTTGAACATTTTTTTCAATGTCCGTACTGTTGGGAAGAAATATCTATGCTTTTAGATACTTCTATTTTAAATCAAACTTATGTTGAGGATTGTGAAGTATGTTGTAATCCTATAGAAATTAGTCCTCAGTTTTTAGAGAATGAGTTAGTTGCTTTTCAAGCAAATGATATTGAACAATAAAAAAGCCTCAGATTTCTCTGAAGCTTTTATTAGTAGCGGGGACTGGACTCGAACCAGCGACCTTCGGGTTATGAGC
>CAYTRI010000024.1:11179-22486 GCA_964440105.1 uncultured Flavobacteriaceae bacterium | reverse complement strand
ACATTATAATCAACACCTAGTGAATCCATATCTACTGATAAAGAGTTTTTAATAACTCCTGCAATCTCTCGCTCAACATAACTTACCTTTCGTTTACTCTTATAAACTCTTGTTGAATCCTTAAGGTCAAAAACGGTATAATTTATCTTATCATTTTGATAAATAAATATTTCTGCTTTCTCAAGTGTGTCTTTAGATTTTAAAATAAAATATGGCTTACCAACATTAATTTTTCGAATATCAAAAGTGTCCTTAAATTTTTCTGATATGGTTAGAACTTTATCATAGTTGACATTATTTTCTAATAGTAACTGCCCAAAACTATCACCATTCTTAATAGTATCTTGCACAATGGAATAAGCTTCAAAATCAAACCCAAATCGTTTTACTACTGGTTCTTCAACCGGTATTTGAGCAATTTCTTCTTGCTGCTCCTGTTTCTCCCCCTTACAGGATATCAAAACAGTTAATGCCAAAAAAACACCCCAATGTTTTTGCATGCTTCTAAGCTTCATTATTTGGGTTAAAAATATGGTCAACCCATTGTTTGCCCCAATTATCTTTTTCAATTTCTGAATGCAAATTTGGAAAAAATATTATTTTTTGAAAACTTGGAGGCAAATAAGCTTTCCAATTAGTTCCCCCTGTTGCATCTACAGGTGCTTTATCCTTACCTAAATAACGGTATGCAGAGCCCATGTGCATTAGAGGCCAATTTACATTTGCGTTTACATCCAGTTCTTTTAGAACTGTGATTAACTCCTTGTTATGCTTTACATCTTTAGGCAATTTAAGATACTTGCTATAAATAGTATCGCCTTTAACCTGCTTTGCTATTCTTAACAAGCGTGGTGTATATCTAAACTCAAACTGTTTTAAGGTTAATGTTTTTTCACCTGTAGTTATATCCGTCGCCCCTTTTTTCCAATAAATATGCTCGTATAATTCTTCGATTGTGTTTTTTGAGGAAAAATCATCCCTTTCTATATGATGCACCAGATTTTCCATAGATGTGGAGTACAACTCAATCATTCTATATTGTGCAGACTGAAAACCACTTGCCGGGAGTAGTGCCATCCGATATCGTAAAAATTGCTCACGATCCATCCCTTTTATCATAATGCCAAAAGAGGAGGTTAGTGCTTTGTAATAGCTGTTAATTCGATGCCCTTTGTTGATAAAAAAATTGAGGTCTTGAGATTTATCTTCTACCAACTGTTTTTGCTCGTGTAGAATGAGTTTAAAATATAGTTCTGTAATTTGATGGTACATGATGAAGATTTCTTCATCCGGAAAATGAGTTTTCGGCACTTGTATACTCAGTAACGTATCAAGGTGAATATAGTCCCAATAGGTTAAATACCTTTGGTAAAGAAGGCCATCTAGATAGGAACTTAGATCTTGACCTGAGTTTTTAAATTTTTCTTCAAGCTTGTTGATTTGGGACTCAATTAGCTCGTCTTTCTTCATGTATTAATCACTTCATTATTATCTTGAACTGATTTTTTAGACCATTATACCCGTCAATATCTGCCTTAATAGAACCAACAGCTAAATCTGCTTTAACACGGATAGGAATCTTATTTAAATCGTTCGATACCCACAAAGTTAAGCTTTCTTGTTCTTTAAAAACCCTCCCTGATTGCACATATGGTCTAAATTTTAAGCAATCTACTTTTCCATACTTGGTTTTAACCACTTCAGTGCCTAAAAATTTTAATTTAAACTGATACATTCCATCGTCATCATAGAGCATATCAATACTGATACTCTCTCCCAATACAAAGTCATCTAAGTCATAATTGCTTCTTAGATAATAAGACGCGGAAATTAAATCTTGAACCTTACTATTGATAGATATGTTATAATCTTTCTTGTTTTTTTTATCTTCTAGTAATGCAGTAGATTTATTATAATCAAAGTTTATTTCAATATCCTTAGTATACCCACCTTCATCAATTTTTCTAACAAACTTATGAGGTTTGCTATCATATCTTCCAAAATAGCTTTCGTATCTATCATCTACCTTAAAAAACCATCGTGCCATACCAGTAGTTTTACCTTTACCTATAGCGTGATATACAGGAGTACCATTAAGGTCTTCAGAGGTAAGTTTTAAGGTTGCATAACTTGCATTAAAAATACCATAGTGAATTCTAAACTTTAACCACTCACCAGATTTAAAGGCAGGTTTACTTTGGGCATTTGCATTGAATACCATAATAAAGCTAATAAGAAAGATGACTTTTTTCATAGCAAATGAAATATTAATAAAATTACTACATAAATGGTTTCTATAACCTATTTACTATAACTTAAACAAAAGTTATTCCAAAGTATTGTGCAAAAAAAAGCCCCGATGTAAACATCAGGGCTTTTTCTAAATAACCAACCAAACTTTAAATTATGAAAAATCAATACTTAAAGTAATGAGGGAACCACCCCTCTTGTTATACAAATGTATGACAGCTTTTTATCTTATAAGTAGCTTTTAACGTACTTTAACTTTGAAGTGTAATAGTTGGTTTTCTTTTAAGAATAATTACCACTTTTTAGGATAATTTTTTGCTAAAACCAGTAGCCAATACTAAAAAACATTTCGCTTTGATTACGTTGTGGCGACCAAGAATAGTAAATCTGTACCGGTCCAATAAATGACTCATACCCATAACCGATGCCATAACCAGAAAAATTTGGCTCAGTAAACCATTCGCCTGTTCTAAAAAGGTCATCATCTACATTTGCCACATTTGCTGTGAAAAGAGCATGGTTATTAGTAGCAAATTCATAATCTAATCTGGCGTAAGCCTTTACAAAACTATTCCCTGGAAGGGACAAAAAATCATATCCAAAAAACGGAATAAAATTATGCGTTGGTTCATTACCAAAGCCACCCAAAATAAAATCAAAAGAAGACACACTTGAAGTACCTAGTTTAAAACCCCCTTCTGTTTCTATATTCAAAGACAAATTTTTAAACCAAGTAAATGCACCTCCCAATCTAGCTTTAGCTATTGAAAACTCTTTAAAATTATTATTAAAATCTGATGAGAGTAAATAGAAGTGAAAATCCCCATCAAAATATAGTCCTTTAGTTGGAAAATATTTATCATCATAGGTGTCTAATTTTAGTTTTCCATAAGTGCTGAAATAATTGCTATTTTCAAAAAAAGTGCGCTCATTAGTCAGCGTACTTGTCGTTGGATTATTAATATTATTGTTTAAAGTTCTTGTACTATATCTTAATAATTTATGCTCAAGCCCAATGCTAAAAGCAAACTCTTCTTTTAAAACGGTTTGAAGGTATATTTGATTAGTTAAATCTGTTACATCAAGATTAATTTCACTAATGTTTGGGTCGTCCGGAATATTAAAATTTGAGCGAATTAAACCAAAATCTATTTCCTCATCAAAATCATTAAAATTTGAGTTAAGTCCAAAACTCCAGTAAAATCCTTTGTCCAAATAATACTGGAAGTTATATCGAACGTGATCCCCTAAAATAAAATCAAATGAAGCGACATCATCTTTTAGTAGTAGATTCTTTCTAGTAATATTAATAAGAGCCGCGCTTTTGTATAAATCATCGTAATGGGCTCCCATTTTAATGTACATTTTTGTGGTATTCTCTTTGAGCTTTAGTATTAAATCTGTACCAAGTCCGTTTGAAACCAGTTCATATCTGATAGCTTTAAAATTACCAGTAGCAGCTAAATTATTGATTCCCTGTTTTAATTTGTTAAATGAAATTTTATCTGCAAGGTTAAATCGAAGTTTTCCCTTTATATAACCTCGAGTGTACCTATTATTGCCTTCAATTAGCATTCTGTTAATACTGAGGCTATCCACACCTTTTGCTCTCTCTCTTACCGAGTTTCTATTTATTTGTTTACTTGCTAGTATTTGTAGACCTTCCTTTTCTTCTTTAGCGGCAATCTCACCAACTTCAATAATCTTTTCTTTTTTATCAAAATCAATTACCGAAAAGTCTTCAATATTTGGTTTAATATAGATATCGGTCAGCTCTCGCTTTTTTACCATATCATTTACTGTACGGTAATTATTTATTTGAAGTAAAACTTCGGTTGCCGAAGACAACGATTCTCTTTTTGCCAAAGCATCTTGTACATCCACTCCAATTACAATATTTGCTCCCAACTTTTTTACTTCCTCTATGGGGTAATTATTTACTACCCCACCATCAATAAGAATTTGACCATCCAATTCTGTTGGTTCAAATAAAGATGGCAACGTACCGCTTGCCATTATTGCTTCGGGCAAATAACCACTATCTAAAAGCACTTGAGTTCCCGTTTCAACATTTGTGGCAATACATAAAAATGGAATTGGAAGTTTATTAAAATCCTTAATGTCCTTTACATGGAATAAAAGACGAACAAATTCATTATAAATATTTTGTCCTCCAGAAATTGCTTCTGGGAAAGAGACTTTAAAATTATCAAAAGGTAATCCTAACGCATAACGCTCAGAATCATCTTTATCATAAAATGACTTTGCTCCCCTAGGCACATTATCTTGAATTAATTTGGAAAGGTCTGTATTTTTAAAAATAGAGTCTAATTCATTTGCTGAGTAGCCTGATGCGTATAATGCCCCAACTATGGCCCCCATACTAGTACCTCCTATATAGTCAATTTTAACTCCAGATTCTTCAATTATTTTTAAAGCTCCAATATGTGCTAGGCCTTTTGCACCACCACCGCTAAGAACAAGACCCACTTTAGGCTCTTCTTGAGCATACGCATTAAACGCAAATAAAAACAATAAAAAAATTGCTGCTTTCTTCATTTATAATATACTATCAATGAAACGATTCATAAACTTTTTTAGCCTTAGCCATACCAATAGATTGTGCCAAATTATCTATTGACGCTTCTCGTATTCTCTTTACAGATTTAAACTTTTTTAGTAATTCTTCTGCTGTTTTCTCTCCTATGCCTTCAATATTTTCCAACTCAGAATTTATGGCAGCTTTACTCCGTTTATTTCTATGAAAAGAGATGCCAAAGCGATGTGCTTCGTTGCGTAATTGCTGAATAATTTTTAATGTTTCCGATTTTTTATCAAGGTATAAAGGAATAGGGTCTTCAGGAAAATAGATTTCTTCCAATCGTTTTGCAATACCTATAATAGCAATTTTACCTCTTAAACCTAAAACGTCTAAACTTTTTAATGCTGAAGAAAGCTGGCCTTTACCACCATCAATAACTATTAGTTGTGGCAAATCTTGAGCTTCATTTAAAAGTCTTTTATATCTTCTAAAAACAACCTCTTCCATAGATGCAAAATCATCTGGCCCCTCAACAGTTTTAATATTATAATGACGATACTCTTTTTTAGTGGGTTTGCCATTCCTAAAAACTACACAAGCTGCTACAGGATTACTTCCTTGAATATTAGAGTTGTCAAAACATTCAATATGTATTGGCTCAGCAGATAACCTTAAATCTGATTTCATTTGCGCCATAATCCTTTTGGTATGGCGGTCTGGGTCGGTTATTTTTATTTGCTTAAAACGTTCTTGTCTATAGAACTTAGCGTTTCTAGTAGACAAATCAAGAAGTTTTTTCTTGTCTCCTAATTTTGGTATTGTAATTTTTAGCTGACTTTCTAATTCAACCAAAAAAGGAAGAAATAGCTCTTTGGACTCAGAATTAAATCGTTGCCTTAGTTCCACAATGGCTAATTGTAATAATTCTTCATCAGTTTCTTCTAATTTCTTTTTTATCTCTAGGGTATGAGATCTTACTATTAAACCATGTGAAACTTGTAAAAAGTTAATATATGCATGTGTTTCATCAGAGAAAATAGAAAAAATATCTACGTTGTTAATTTTTGGATTAACTACTGTGGATTTTACCTGATAATTTTCTAACACTTCTATTTTCTCCTTAATACGCTGGGCTTTTTCAAACTCCATTTCACTTGCCAACGCTTTCATTTGATGTTTAAAATAGAGTAAGGAACTCTTAAAATTTCCTTTAATAATATCTCTAATATCATCTATCTGTTTATGATATTCATATGCTTCTTGTAAACCCTCACAAGGGGCTTTACAATTACCTAAATGAAACTCTAAACAGCGTTTGTACTTTCCTGCACTAATTTTTTCTTCTGATAAATCATAGTTACAGGTTCGCAAAGGATATACACTTTTTATAAGTTCTAAAAGTGTTTTTACCGTTTTCATACTAGTATATGGGCCAAAATATTCCGACCCATCTTTAATAAGTTTTCTAGTAGGGAATATTCTGGGAAAGCGTTCATTTTTAATGCAAATCCAAGGATAAGATTTATCATCTTTAAGTAATACATTGTATCTGGGTTGATACTTTTTTATAAAATTATTCTCAAGCAACAAAGCATCGGACTCCGTTGCGACAACAATATGTTTTATAAACTTAATCTTCTTTACTAGTACCCGAGTCTTACCGTATTCGTGCTTTTTAGTAAAATACGAAGAAACTCTTTTCTTTAAATTCTTAGCCTTACCCACATAAATTATAGTCTCCATGGCATCATAAAATTGATAAACACCTGGACTATTTGGTAGTGAACTAATTTGAACTTCTATAGGCAATTGCACCATAAGTACTAATAAGAAATTTAAAATATAGTAGGCTTGGTTAAATTACTGTGTTTTTTAAAAAGCATCAATTGTTTTTAGTTTTTTAACTCAAATTCCTAAAATTATTTTACGCATATTTCATGCTTTTCAAAATAGCTTACTCAGTGAATTCACATTAAGTTAACGTAACCTTTTCATTCTATTGTTGTTAAAAAATTTGTAAAAAAAATGTAATTCAACGATAAAATTATACCGTTCATAGGGTCTGTGTGAAAAAATTCTTTATATTTAGTGAATATTAATCAATTCCCCTATGGAAAACTATTTAATCGTTTTAGGCATGTATTTGATTTTGATGCTTTTTTTCAAAATCTATTTTGCTGTCTCTACTAGAGAGTAAATTCTTTGTCTAAAACTTCCCCACAGTATCTTCTATCATTAAGAAATTAGATGCAAAAAATTGAACTTAGAAAGGTCTACAGAAACAAAAGAAAAAGTCTTAGTTTCGAAACAATACAAAGCCAAAGTTTAAAAATTTCAAATAAGGTACTTCAAATGAAAATTTGGAGTTTCTCATATTACCATATTTTTCTCACAATTACAGAAAGTAAAGAGATAGATACCTCTTACTTGCTTACCCTGCTCCAAGGAAAAGATAAAAATGTTATTGTACCAAAAGCTGTTACAGATAATGAACTGGAAAATTATCTGCTCACAGACAATACACTGCTCAAAAAAAATAAGTGGAATATCCCAGAACCTATGGATGGTATTTTAATTAATGAAAAACAAATAGAAGTTGTTTTTGTACCGCTTTTAGTATTTGATAAAAAAGGAAACAGAGTTGGCTATGGAAAAGGGTTTTATGATACTTTTTTAAATAAATGTAATACTGATGTTTTAAAAATTGGTTTATCTTTTTTTGAACCAGAAGAAAAGATTGATGATATTACAAAAAATGATGTCCCTTTAGACTATTGTATTACTCCAGAGAAAGTTTACAAATTCTAACTAATCTCTTCTTTTTTAGGAAGCTTTGAAAAAGCTTTTTTATTGAAGAAAATCAATATTCCAACTCCGGTACTTATTGCGGTATCTGCAATATTAAATATTGGTTCAAAAAAACGGAAACTCTTGCCACCAAAACCAGGAATCCAATTGGGCCATGTTGTATCAATCATTGGGAAGTAAAGCATATCTACTACTTTTCCGTAGAAAATATCCCCATAAGGCTCATTTGAAAATAAGTCTGCAACTTGATTATTACTGTCATTAAATAACAACCCATAAAAAACAGAATCGATAATATTTCCTAATGCACCTGCGAAAATTAGCGAAACTGCCAGTATTAAAACTTTTGGCGATTTCTTTTTAATAATATCATACAGCCAATATCCTATTCCAAAAATGGCAAACAAACGAAAAATAGTTAAAAAGAGTTTTCCTAAAGATTCTGAAATTGGCAAAATATCACTCAATTTAGTACCCCAAGCAGCGCCTTCATTTTCAATAAAAAGAATTTTAAACCAGCTAAAAACTTCAATAGATTCTCCTAAAACAAAGTTTGTCTTTATGTATATCTTACTTATTTGGTCAATAACCAATATCAAAACAATAAGTAACATGGACTTTTTTAAATTCATTTCTAGAATATAGATTGGGCAAAAATAGCCATATTATTCGGTTTTATTAACGTAGATATTTCCTTCTACTGAAGCAAGCTTATAACTTGAATTTCCCTCTGGGATTTTTGCTAAATTCACCTTGCCATAAACACTTTTAGCATCAATTTTTCCTTCATTTGTTACAACATTGATTGTTCCTTTTTGTGTTTTAACTTCTACTGTTTCTGTGACAGAATTAAGTGTACAATCTCCCGTTGCTAAGCTAATTTTTAGCTTTCTGTATATACCTGACGCTAAGACTGTGCTATTTGTGCCAAAGACATTTACACTACAGTTTTCGGGAATTGTTATTTTAAGAGCTATCGAAATTACTTTATGAACACTTAACTTATCGTTTGGAGCTTTAAAATTTGGTAAGAAGTCAGTACTTACAAGTACATTTAATCCATCTTCTTCAATTTTTACAACTAAATCTTTTTGGTACTCTCCTTCTATAGTTGCCGCTACTTTTAACTCTTTCTCTTTTGAAGTTTCTAATAGTACTTGAAAGCAATTTTTTGTATCAACTTGAATCGATTGATTCTCAGGATTGATAATTGTTTTACGAATAAGCTTTTGTCCAGTTAAAAACTGGGCAAAAAGAAAAACACTTATAAGCAGGTATGTAACTTTCATAAACAAAAAAACGCCCTAAGGCGTTTTTGTTATTTCTGCATGTTTTTAGCCTCAATGCTTAGCGTAGCATGGGGTACTAACTTTAGCCGTTCTTTATTAATCAATTTACCAGTAACTCGGCAAATACCATATGTTTTGTTCTCAATTCTGAGTAACGCATTCTTTAAATCACGAATAAATTTCTCTTGGCGAATAGCCAATTGCGTATTTGCTTCTTTACTCATTGTTGCTGATCCTTCTTCAAAAGCCTTAAATGTTGGTGAAGTATCATCAGTACCATTATTTCCATCATTCATATATGCACTCTTCAATAATTCTAAGTGACTATTTGCTTTTTCTATTTTTTCTTCGATTAAAACCTTGAACTCCCCAAGGTCTTTATCTGAGTATCTTACTTTTAAATCTTCTGCCATTTTTAATGTTTTTGGATAAACAATTTAGTGTTCACGTCATCGAAAGCTATTTCTGTGCCTTCGTCCAAACGTTCCTCGTATATTAGTTCTGCTGTTAGCGTTTCGCTTTTTAAATAATTCTCGTTGTTTGCGATGGCCTTTTCAATATAACCATCTTTCAATATTTTAAGGTCAATTTTATCAGTGACTTCAAAACCTGATTCTTTTCTCAAATTCTGAATTCTATTGACCAATTCTCTTGCAATACCTTCGTTCTTTAAATCTTCATTAATAGTAACATCCAATGCCACCGTTAGAGAACCTGAGCTTGCAACCAACCACCCTTCAATATCTTGTGAGGTGATTTCTACATCAGACAACTGTAAAATAATACTTTTATTATCTAATTGTAGTGTTAATTCGCCTTCCTGTTCAATTTTTTGGATGTCTTCCTGTTCTAGCGCATTAATTCCGCCAGAAACAGCCTTCATGTCTTTTCCGAATTTTGGGCCTAAAACTTTAAAATTCGGCTTAATTTGTTTCACCAAAATATCAGAAGCATCATCCATTAACTCAATTTCTTTAACGTTAACTTCTGACTTAATTAGGTCTGCTACAGCTTCAATTTCTTGGCGCTGATTTTCATTTAAAACAGGCACCATTATCTTCTGTAATGGCTGACGCACTTTTATTTTTTCTTTCTGGCGTATAGATAACACCAAAGATGAAATCTTCTGCGCAGTCTGCATTTTACTTTCCAAGTTGCTGTTCACCATTTCTGCATTGAACTCAGGGAAATTTGCTAAATGCACACTTTCAAAAGCTTCTTTTCCAGTCACAGCATCTAAATCTTTAAACAACCTATCCATAAAAAATGGTGCAATTGGTGCAGATAATTTTGCAACAGTTTGCAAACAAGTATAAAGCGTTTGGTAGGCAGAAATTTTATCATGCTGATAATCGCCTTTCCAGAAACGTCTTCTGCTTAATCGAACGTACCAGTTACTTAGATTCTCCTGTACAAATTCTGAAATATAACGCGCTGCTTTTGTTGGCTCATAATCATTATAAGCTTCATCTACTTTCTGTATGGCAGTGTTCAATTCAGATAAAATCCATTGGTCTAATTCTGGTCTATCGGCTAATGCGATTTCTTCTTCAGCATAAGTAAACCCATCAATATTAGCATACAGTGAAAAGAACGAATAGGTGTTATAAAGTGTTCCGAAAAACTTGCGTTTTACCTCAACGATACCATCAACATCAAACTTTAAATTATCCCAAGGATTTGCATTAGAAATCATATACCAACGCGTAGCATCTGCTCCATGTTCTGGGAGAGTTACAAAAGGGTCTACGGCATTGCCCAAACGTTTAGACATTTTCTTGCCTTCTTTGTCTAAAACAAGTCCGTTTGAAACTACGTTCTTATACGCGACAGAATCAAAAACCATGGTTCCAATAGCATGTAAGGTATAGAACCAACCTCTAGTCTGGTCTACACCTTCCGCAATAAAATCTGCTGGAAAAGTCTCATTATTGTCAATGAATTCTTTATTCTCAAAAGGATAATGCCATTGTGCATAAGGCATAGAGCCACTATCGAACCAAACATCAATAAGGTCAGATTCGCGCTTCATAGGTTTACCCGAAGCAGAAACTAATGTTATTTGGTCTACAATGTTTTTATGTAAATCGATTTTATCGTAGTTGGCCTCACTCATATCACCAACTGTAAAGTCTTCGAAAATATCAGCTTCGAGAACTTTAGCATTCACAGCTTTTTTCATCTCTGCTTTCAATTCTGCTACAGAACCAATCATGATTTGTTCTGTACCATCCTCAGTTCTCCAAATTGGTAATGGAATACCCCAATAACGCGAACGCGAAAGATTCCAATCATTGGCATTTGCCAACCAATTACCAAAACGACCATCACCTGTAGATTTTGGCTTCCAGTTTATAGTTTGGTTTAACGCAAACATACGGTCTTTAATATCCGTAACTTTTATAAACCAAGAATCTA
>CAYTRI010000024.1:3933-11079 GCA_964440105.1 uncultured Flavobacteriaceae bacterium | reverse complement strand
AAAAGTATATTGATTATAAGTAGCTACAACCACATAATCTATCTTGGCTCCAACGGTCAATGCTGTATTACTAGGCAAGGTCCATGGAGTAGTTGTCCAAGCAAGAAAATGCAGATGGTCAAAACGTTTTAAAAACTCTGGTAAAGAACTTTCAACCGCTTTAAATTGAGCCGTCACCGTAGTATCTGTTACATCTTGATACGTTCCTGGCTGATTTAACTCATGCGAGCTTAAACCTGTCCCTGCCTTTGGTGAATATGGCTGTATGGTATAACCCTTATAAATTAATCCTTTGTCATAAATCTGTTTTAATAACCACCAAACAGATTCCATATATTTAGACTTGTAGGTTATGTATGGGTCATCCATATCTACCCAATAGCCTACTTTCTCTGTCATTTCATTCCAGACATCGGTATAACGCATTACAGCTTTTTTACAAGCAGCATTATATTCTTCTACAGAAATCTTTTTGCCAATATCTTCTTTGGTAATTCCTAGTTCTTTTTCAACACCAAGTTCTATGGGTAAACCATGGGTATCCCAGCCGGCTTTTCGTTTTACCTGAAAGCCTTTCATGGTTTTATACCTAGGGAAAATATCTTTAATGGTACGCGCCATCACGTGGTGAATGCCTGGCATTCCGTTTGCAGAGGGTGGGCCTTCATAAAAGACATAGCTGTCTTTACCCTCGCGAGTAGTAACACTCTTTTCGAAGATATTGTTCTCTTTCCAATAGGCTAGTACCTCATCAGCAACTTTTGGTAAGTCTAATCCCTTATATTCTGCAAACTTCATATTCCTTTGGCTTCTAGAATTCCAAGTTTGCAAAAATAAAAATTTAGACGGAATTCAGTCGTATTCAGTGACCTAAATAAACAATCATGTGTCTAATAAGTAGCGGTTTACATCTAAATCTTGTTTTTAACCGTATATGTACCATAACAAACACAAAAACTATTAAAAATGAAAAAAGTATTTCTTGCCGTATTGGCACTATCAATGACAGCTTCTGTATTAACTTCTTGTAAAGAAGTAGAAAAGAAAGCTGAAGACGCTGCCGAGGCAACAGAAAATGCATTAGAAGAAGCTGGTGATAACTTAAAAGAAGCCGGAGACGATCTTAAAGAAGCTGGTGAAAATGCAATGGACAAAGCAAAAGAGGCTGGTGAAGACATGAAAGAAGGTGCTGAAAAAGCAATAGATAGCATTAAAGCTGCAGGCGAAGGTGCAATGGATAAAGCCAAAGAAATGGGCGAAGATGTAAAAGAAGGTGCTGAAAAAATGGGAGATGATGCCAAAGATGCAGTAAATAAAGTAGCAAAAGATGTAAAAGACGCTACAGATCACTAAAAAAGTAAGTAGTCCTAAATTTTTTGGAAACCCCAACCATTAATGGTTGGGGTTTTTCTTTTTAAAACGTATACCCCAATCCCAATATCAAATTGGTACCCGGAGCAACAATGCCTGAAGAATAAGTTCGATAACGTTGATTCGTTATATTTTCTAAGCTTAGCGTTGTCTTAAACGCATTTGATATTTGATATTGTGAACGAAAATTTAAAGTGTACCATGAAGGTGAAAAAGGGTCTCCATTTTCGTCACTGGCATAGATAAATGGTTTGTTACGTTCAGAAAGTGCTAGATCATTAAAAGGAATTTCTCCGTTATAGTTCAAGAAAAAATCTGCTTTCCATTTTTGGTTTTTCCAAACTATATGCGCATCTGCAAAAGTTGGGGCTACATGGCGTGCAGCAGAATCGGTGCCATCATCATCCTCTTCTACCCCTTCAGTCAAGGTTAAATTTCCTAAGAAAGACCAATTTTCATTCATAAAAGCTTCTACACCAAACTCAAAACCATATACATATGCTTTTGCTGCATTTTGTATTGCCTGTACATTACTTAACTCGCCATTGTACTCAATTTGAGATTGTCCGTTAAACTCAAAATCTCGTCTTACCAAAGCATCTACCAAATAGGTGTAAAAAGCTGCGCCCTTTAGCACCACCTTATCATTAAAGTTTTTACTTACCCCTAGTTCCCCGTTATACGCATATTCCGAAACTAAATCTGGATTTGGCACCACCACAGAACCAGGTTCTGAGTCAAACACTTTACCAATATCATCAATATTAGGAGCTCTAAAACCTGTGGAACCATTTAAAGTAATTTGTAAATCTGCTTTAGGAAACCAACTAAGTCCTAAACTCCCAGTTAGTGCTCCAGAACTTACATTCGCCTCCTGAAAAGGGAATGGGAAAAATGTAGTATCAAACTCAGCATCAATAAAAACTTGACTGTAACGCATACCAGATAGTATAGTTAGGTTAGGTTTAATTTGATATTCTCCATTTAAATATCCTGCAATAGTTTGCCAAGTAGAACCATCTGGGTGTCTGGCTACTGCTCCAGAAACTTCATTAGTATCAATATTTAAATTTTGACCAACAGAACCTATCTTATTAAAGATATATTCTGCACCGTAATACAGTCTAAGGTTACCAATTTTTTTATTTTCAAAGTCGAGGTTTAAGGATAAAGCATCCACTTGTTCTGTAGTTGTATTCCTAAGGGCACTTTGAAAGTCTCGGCTATTTCTGCTTTCTTCAAAACGTTGATATGCCGTTGTAAGTTTTAATCGATCATAAAACTTATTTTTTCCATTCTGGGTAACTTGAAAGTTAGCCATAAACCATTTTTGCGGTCCATAAAACCACTCTGCTGAACGCAAACCATCTCCATCGCTATTAGGCCTAATTAACCGATCATAACGAGAGAAATCTGAAGTTTCAGAATAGTACAAGCCTAAATCATAGTTCCAGGTTTTATTGGGCTTATATCTAAATTTTTGAAGAAAATTAACCTGATTGTAACCTGATGAAACTTGCTTTTCTGGGTTATTGTTGGTAACCAAAACGTCTTGGCCATTTTCTCTTGTTACAAAGCTATTGCGCAAATAAGAATCTGGTCCGTGGGCTCCCATAGTTAAATCATTAAAACTATTATAGGTAAAACTGGTGTAAGACGCCCAGGTTTGGTGCCCAAAATTAAAATCTACATGAACTGTATTTTCTGTATTTGCAGAGGCGAAACGATAGTCAACTTTACCTGAAACTGTAAGACTGTCTGTATAAGAGAATCTTGGGCTCTTGGTAAAAAAATTCATTACCCCGCCAATGGCATCACTACCATAAATTACAGAGCCTGGGCCGAAAATAACTTCGGTGTTTTTAATTGTAAATGGGTCTATTGAAATAACATTTTGAACATTACCTCCTCTAAAAATAGCATTATTCATGCGCACCCCATCTACAGAAAGTAGCAGCCTATTGGTTGCAAAACCTCTTATTAGAGGACTACCGCCACCTAATTGACTTTTTTGAACAAAAACTTTACCGCTATTTTGTAATAAATCTGCAGAAGTTTGTGGATTAGTAAAGGCAATATTTCTCGCATCGATAGATACTATTTTTTGAGGCACATCTTTACGCTGTTGCTCCCATTTAGAAACAGACATTACCACCTCATCTAACTGTTCGGGTTTTAAATGTAAGTATACACGATTTCCTCGTTTAATGATTTGCGCTGGTGTAGATTTAAAAACATCGTAGCTAATATGTTTAAAAGTGATGCGCTCATTTTTATCGAAGATAGACAGGTCACATTTTCCATCAAAATCTGTTACCGCAGTTTTGGATTTATCTTGATTATATACTGCAACATTTAATACCGTATTACCAGAATTAGCATCCAAAATAACCACCTGTTGCCCGTTGATAGCAAAAGAAATAAAGAGCAAAAAAATAATGAAAGCTACGTTGCGCATACTAGTCAAAAACTGCATTTAAAACGGCCAAAGACTTGGGTTTTCTAAATCCGTGCAAATGTAATTCAAAATAGAGAATTACTGATTTTAAAAGTGATTCACGAACACCCTTAGCTATTTTTATTCCATTTAATGCATCAAAATTTATGCCCAAAAGCTTTTTAAAGCATACTACATTTTCATTTTCTATTAGTGGGTTTAAAGTAGGCTCAGAAACAAACTGCCCTTCTTGCAAATCAAAATAGTTATTTAAGCCCTGAGATTCCTCGGGATAAAAGCCCAAAAATTTAGTTAGATTTAGTAGAAAGAGGATGTGAAAATTTGCAATTTTATCATTAGAATCTAGCCATTGAAGACTGTATTCTAGGTAGTTATACAAACTTGCATCTTGCTGTTCTTCTTGAATACTGTTGCTTAACATTTCTGCTAAAAATAGAACTAAACTATTCTTTATAATGTCTGTGTGTAAGGTCTTGTAAGGGATAGAAATCTTAGCCTCTCTAATAGTTTCTAATGTTCCCTTATTTTTATGATTAGCTGTTAGTTCTAATTGTGTTAAGGGTTGAAAATATGCAGCTTTTAACTTTCCTTTTTTGGAAGAAAGCACTCCTTTGAGCAAATATGATTTTAATCCATCTGTCTGGGTAAATATTTTTACAATAAGGCTTGTGTCACCATATTTAAGTGAAGAGAGCACAATTGCCTTTGTAGTTACTTGCATTTAGACAAAGAATTAATTAGCAGTAAAAGTAATCTAATCTACGTGTACCAAACCTAAACTAATTGTTGCTTCGTAAATTTAATATCTAATCCAAATAAAAAACATAATCCAATATAAGAATTTTTATGTATATTTAATTGTTTATCAGCTACTTATGAAAAATTCCCTCTTTTGCTATATCTTTTTTTTAAGCTTATGTTTTGTTATAATTTCTTGCTCTAGAGATTCTAACAACACCAATGAAACAACAGACGAACAGCAACTAGAAGAGGCCACAGAGCCTGAAGATGTAGAGGAGCCTGAAGACTCAACAGAAAGTACTACGCTCATATGGTCAGACGAATTTGAAGGTGCTGCTTTAGATGAAGAAAAATGGACTTACCAACGTGGTGCTTGGAATGGGTCTAATGTTCAAAATTGTTATGTTGATGAAAATACTACCGTAGCTGATGGTGTTTTAAAAATAACTGCTAAGTATCAACCAGGCTACGATTGCTTTAATACTGTGAGAGATTTTACTTCGGGTTTTGTACAAACAAAGAATACAATTAATTGGACTTATGGGTATTTTGAAGCACGGGTACGAGTACCAGATTCTGATAGTACTTGGCCTGCATTTTGGATGAGCCCGCAAGAGGCGGTTTATGGAGCATGGCCACAAAGTGGTGAAATAGATATTTTTGAAATTCGCGGTTACGATATGACAAAATCTTTTGGTAATGCTCATTGGGGAATAAGCGCTAGCGAAAGACGACAAGAAAAAGGTGAGTATGAAGTTGGCGACGCCAATAATTGGCATGTTTATGCTGTAGATTGGGTAGAAGGTGAATTACACTATTATATTGATGGGGAATGGTACCATACTATTAATGACTTTAGAGCACCTAATGCTACTGAACACCCTGGCCCTTTTAATATTGGCTTTTTTTTACGTCTTAATGTTGCTGTTGGTGGCACTTATTTGAGGGAGCCTTATGATGATGCAAATAATAGCATTAATCAACTGCCAGCTGTTATGGAAGTAGATTATGTACGTGTATACAGTGAAAAGCCTTTTTAATTTAAGAGTGAACAGTAAAAGTAATCTTCTTTAGACTAAACTTAAAACTGTTCACTATTATCCGTTTACTAAAAACTGTATTATATAACTCCTTGTGCAAGCATTGCATCAGCAACTTTTACAAAACCAGCAATATTAGCTCCTTTAACATAGTTGCAATATCCGTCATCATCTTTACCAAACTCGATACAAGAATCGTGGATATCTTCCATAATTCCTTTAAGTTTTTCATCTACTTCTTCTCGTGACCAACTAATACGTAATGAGTTCTGCGACATTTCTAAACCAGATGTTGCTACACCTCCAGCGTTTGAAGCTTTCCCCGGAGCAAAAAGTATTTTTGCGTTATGGAATTCATGAATTGCTTCAGGCGTAGAGGGCATGTTAGCACCTTCAGCAACGCACTTACAACCATTTTTAATTAATGCTTTCGCATCATCGCCATCTAATTCATTTTGGGTAGCACATGGTAAAGCAATATCACAAGAAACTTCCCAAGGTGTTTTTCCTTTATGGTATTCTGCAGAACCATATTTGTCTGCATATTCAGAAATTCTTCCGCGACGATTATTTTTCAAATCCATTACAAAAGCTAATTTCTCAGCGTCAATTCCATCTTTATCATGAATAAATCCGCCAGAATCTGAAAGTGTTAATACTTTTCCACCAAGATGCAATACTTTTTCTGCAGCATATTGTGCAACATTACCAGAACCAGAGATAACAACATTTTTACCTTTAAAAGATTCTCCTTTAGTCTTTAGCATACTATCTGCAAAGTATACTGTTCCATAACCGGTAGCCTCAGGACGAATTAAAGAACCTCCCCAAGAACGTCCTTTACCTGTTAGTACTCCCGTAAACTCATTTCTAATTTTCTTATACATACCAAATAAGAACCCAATCTCACGAGCACCAACACCAATATCTCCCGCAGGTACATCTGTATTTGGACCAATATGTCTATTCAATTCTAACATAAAAGCATGGCAAAAACGCATAACCTCATCATCAGATTTTCCTTTTGGGTCAAAATCTGAACCGCCTTTACCACCACCCATTGGAAGGGTAGTCAGACTATTTTTAAAAACTTGCTCAAAAGCCAAAAACTTTAAAATACTAGCATTTACTGTTGGATGAAAACGAAGCCCACCCTTATATGGACCTATAGCAGAATTCATTTGAATTCTATAACCTCGGTTTACATGAATATCTCCTTTATCATCTACCCATGCCACTCGAAATGAAAGTAGACGTTCTGGCTCTACCATTCTTAAAAGAATGTTTTTGCCATTATAAATTTTGTGTTTAGCTATATACGGAATTACCGTTTCTGCTACTTCCAATACAGCTTGGATAAACTCAGGTTCATGACCATTTCTAGTCCTTACCTCGTCCATAAATGCTTTAATCTTTGCTTCCATAAAAGATTGATAATTTGTTATCCCTTGAAAGGGTCTATTTTATTGAATTAGGAATCTAACGGCAAAATTATGCTATTTGTATAATTTAGGTAGGGTATTTCTGAAAATATTT
>CAYTRI010000024.1:0-3833 GCA_964440105.1 uncultured Flavobacteriaceae bacterium | reverse complement strand
CCTATAGCTTGTTCTAAATCAGCAATTAAATCTTCTATATCTTCAATTCCTACGCTAAGTCTTATTAAAGCATCTACTACGCCGTTTTTTTCGCGTTCTTCTTTGGGTATACTACCATGCGTCATACTAGCAGGGTGGCCAGCTAAACTTTCCACACCTCCAAGAGATTCGGCTAGTGTAAAAATCGATAACCTTTCTACAATTTTGATAGCATCCTCATAACTACTTCCATTAGGTACAAAAGAAATCATACCTCCAAAATCATCCATCTGGCTTTTAGCTATATCATGATTTGGATGATTTTCAAAGCCTGGCCAAAATACCTTACCAATTTTTGGATGTTTTGCTAAATATTCTGCTATTGCCTTACCATTTTCACAATGGCGTTGCATACGTACATGCAGCGTTTTAATTCCTCGAAGCGTTAAAAAACTATCCATTGGTCCGCAAATTGCTCCACTGGCATTCTGAATAAAATATAATTTATCTGCCAAGGTTTTGTCCTTAACAATCAAAGCCCCAGCAACAACATCGCTATGACCTCCTAAATATTTGGTAGCAGAATGCATTACCATATCTGCTCCTAAATCTAAAGGCCTCTGCAAATATGGCGTCGCAAAAGTGTTGTCTACGGCTAATAAAACATTATGTTTTTTAGCGATAGTAGAAACCGCTTTAATATCAATAAGATTCATCATTGGGTTTGTTGGAGTTTCTACCCAAATCAGTTTTGTTTTACTATTTACTTTTTCTTCAATCTTAGCAAGACTTTCCATTCCAATAAAATGAAAAGTAATCCCATATTTTTCAAAAATCTGTTTAAAAATTCTATAACTACCTCCATATAAATCGTTGGTAGAAACTACTTCATCACCTGGTTCCAAAAGTTTGACCACAGCATCAATAGCAGCCATACCGCTTGCAAATGCTAGCCCGTAAGTGCCATTTTCAATACTGGCTAAAGATTTTTCTAAAGCTGTTCTTGTTGGGTTAGCGCTCCTAGAATACGCAAAACTTTTATGTACACCTGGTGAACTTTGTGCATAGGTGGACGTTTGATAAATAGGAGGCATTACTGCACCAAAAGCTGCATCTGGTTCTTGCCCTCCATGAATGGTCTTACTATTAAATTTTAAGTCTTTTCTAGCCATACTTCTAAAACTTACCTATAAATGTATTGAACTCATTTCAACTTTTGGTATAATCTATGAAACCAAGACCAACAAGTTCTTATTTTTGATAATCAAATTTAGCCCTAAATGAAAAAAGCCTTTACTTTCCTTTTTGTCTTACCATTTCTGCTTGCCTGTGAAAGTGAATCAAAACTAACATTTGAAACCATACAATTGGACAATAGTTCTTGTGATGATTGTCCACAAATAAAGATTACTATCCCAAAAGCTTTAGACGACACCCGTATTGCAGAAAGAATCAATACCACAATTAACGAAGAACTTATTTACACACTAAAATTTGAAGATAGTTTGGATGTAGCTACGGTTGAAGAAGCCATGCAATCCTTTACCAATAGTTACAAGAATTTTAAAAAAGAATTCACAGATGAGGCCATTGGTTGGGAAGCGCAAGCTGATGGAGTAGTAAGCTATGAAAATCCTTTTATGCTATCACTTCAATTAGATACTTACATTTTTACTGGCGGTGCACACGGCTATGGCGCCACTACTTTTTTGAATTTTGACAAGGGCAAAAGTATTGAACTAGAAAATTACCGCCTATTTAAAGACTTAGAAGGTTTTATTGACTTTGCTGAAACACAATTTAGAGAAGCGCAAAAAGTCCCAAATAATGGCTTAATAAATGCTACTGGTTTTATGTTCTCTGGCAATGTTTTTCACCTTCCAGAAAATTTAGGCTTTACTAAAGATGGTATTAAACTTATTTACAATCAATATGAAGTAGCGTCTTACGCCGATGGCCCTATTGAACTACTAATTCCTTTTGCAGCGGCAAATCCATTTTTAAAGGATAAGTACAAGGTTAACGAAGACTAGTTTTTTACAGCTTTCATAAGTGCAAAAATACTTCCCAGGTGCAAGCCCTCATGATAAACATTAAATGCAATAGCATCTTCAACAGAATTTAACTCCACTTTTGGAGTGGTCATATAGCTTTTGTACGAAGTAAATAATCCAGATTTATAATCTTCTTGTGTTTTTTTTGGCAAACTAAAGAGTAGCGTTTTTATAGTGTCTTGTTCCTCCTCACTTGGTTGACCTTGGGGGAAAGTTCCTTTCTGATATTTCTCTACCAACTCATGGTCTACATTTAATGAAAGGCCACTTAAACCATAAACCAATTTTTGTTCAGTAACCACTACATGAGCAATGTTCCACCAAATACTATTATTAAATCCTTTTGGCGTTTTAAATAATTCTTCCTCGGGTATAGTCTTTAAAAAATGATGTAAAGCTTTTCGGTTTTGTGCAATTATGGTGAATAGGTTGTCCAAATTTTTTGTTTTAGAAAGTGCTTAAAAATAGTTCAATTTAATAGAATTGGGTTTCTTTGTAATAGAATAAATGAGAGATTTCTACCTTCACTCCGACAAACTCAGTTTGAAACTTGGAAATGATATTTAAATATACAATTAATGAAAAAAATATATCACTTAGAAACCTGTAAAACTTGTCAAAAAGTCTTGAAGGAATTGGAACCTTTAGATGACATTGAACTACGAGAAATTAAATCTAAAGGAGTTACTCCAGAAGAGTTAGAAGAAATGCGAGCTTTAACGGATAGTTACGAAGACTTGTTTAGTAGACGTGCTATGTTATTTCGCCAACGAGGTTTAAACAATCAAGAATTAGGTGAAGATGATTATAAAAACCTTATACTAGAGCACTATACTTTTTTAAAGCGACCAGTAGCAATTGTTGACAATCAAATTTTTATTGGTAATGCTAAAAAACAAGTTGAAGGCGCAAAAACAGCACTTCACGGATGAGTAAAAGAACGCTAGCATTGCTAGCGGCTATTGGAGCAACTATCATTTATGGTATTAACCACACTATTGCTAAAGGGGTTATGCCCAATTATGTTTCGCCTTTTGCATTTATTCTTTTGCGTGTAACAGGAGCTACTATATTATTTTGGGTAATCTCTTTTTTTGGGCCTAAAGAAAAAATTGAAAAAAAAGATTGGGGGCGTTTAGTACTAGCTGCACTTTTGGGTATGGTTATTAATATGCTATCCTTTTTTAAAGGATTACAATTATCAACACCAATAAACAGTGCAGTTTTAATAACCATAAGCCCAATAATAGTAGTTGTCCTTTCTGCCTTTTTTCTAAAAGAACGTATTACCTTAAACAAAGGTTTGGGTATTACTTTAGGTTTTATTGGAGCAATTGCATTAGTACTTTTTGGCGCAGAAATACGGCAAGATGCACCTAATATTCCTTTAGGAAATACCTTGTTTATTGTAAATGCTACAGCTTATGGGGCCTACCTAATTGTAGCCAAAAAATTAGTGACTAAGTACCATCCTTTTACATTAATGAAATGGCTTTTTACCATTGCTTTAATCATAAACTTTCCCATTACCTATGCTGAAGTTTTGGAGATTAATTGGACAACTATGCCTTTGTGGGCTTACGGAACTATTGCCTTTGTTATTATTGGAACTACTTTTTGCACCTATCTCTTTAACATATTTGCCATGACAGAATTAAAAGCTTCTACCATTGGTGCCCTAATGTATGTACAGCCACTATTTGGAATTTTATTTGCCATAGTTACTGGAAAAGATGCTTTAACTACCATAAAAATTGCAGCTGCCACTTTGGTTTTACTTGGCGTGTATTTGGCAAGTAA
>CAYTRI010000023.1:19203-22714 GCA_964440105.1 uncultured Flavobacteriaceae bacterium | reverse complement strand
AAACAACTGCATGCTAAAGTGTGCCAGTTTGCAAATGTTTTAAAATCACAAGGCATCAAAAAAGGGGATAGGGTAGTTATTTATTTGCCTATGATTCCTGAGTTGGCAATTTCGGTTTTAGCTTGTGCTAGAATAGGAGCAGTGCATTCCGTTGTATTTGCTGGTTTTTCTGCTACTGCGCTAAGTACAAGAATTAATGATTGCGAAGCTAAAATGGTAATTACCTCAGATGGTAGTTATCGTGGTGCAAAAACCATCGACTTAAAAGGTATTGTAGATGATGCTTTAGAAGATTCCCCAGGTATTGAAACTGTTTTGGTAGCCAAACGTATCAATTCAGATATTCAGATGAAAGAAGGGCGCGATAAATGGTTATTACCGCTTTTAGACGCTGAATCCACCGAATGTGAGCCAGAAATAATGGAAGCGGAAGACCCTTTGTTTATTTTGTATACATCTGGGTCAACAGGCCGTCCAAAAGGCATGTTGCATACCACGGCTGGCTATATGGTTTATACCGCCTATACTTTTAAGAATGTATTTCAGTATAAAGAGGAAGATGTGTATTGGTGTACTGCGGATATTGGTTGGATTACGGGACATTCCTATATTGTTTACGGTCCTTTAGCAAATGGCGCAACTACGGTAATGTTTGAAGGTGTTCCTTCTTATCCAGATTTTGGACGTTTTTGGGATGTTGTTCAAAAACATAAAGTGACACAGTTTTACACCGCGCCAACAGCAATAAGGGCTTTGGCAAAAGAAAACCTAGATTTTGTTACCAAGTATAACCTTTCTAGCCTTAAAGTTTTAGGAACCGTAGGCGAACCTATAAATGAAGAAGCTTGGCATTGGTATAATGACCATGTAGGAGATAAAAAATGCCCCATTGTAGATACGTGGTGGCAAACAGAGACGGGTGGAATATTAATTTCTCCTATTCCGTTTGCAACACCGACAAAACCAACCTACGCTACATTACCCATGCCTGGAATTCAACCAGCATTAATGGATGAAAATCGCAAAGAAATTTTTGGTAATCAAGTAGATGGGCGATTATGTATCAAATTTCCATGGCCTTCTATCGCGAGGACTATTTGGGGTGACCATAAGCGTTATAAAGACACCTATTTCTCTGCTTTTGAGAATAAATACTTTACTGGTGATGGTGCGCTTCGTGATGAGGTTGGCTATTATCGTATTACGGGTAGGGTAGATGATGTAATTATTGTATCTGGGCATAATTTAGGTACCGCACCTATAGAAGATGCTATAAATGAGCATCCTGCGGTAGCAGAGTCGGCAATTGTTGGTTATCCTCATGATATTAAGGGAAATGCACTCTATGGTTATGTAATTTTAAAAGAAACGGGTGAATCTAGGGACCGCGAGAATTTGAAAAAGGAAATCAATCAAGTAATTACAGAACATATTGGACCTATTGCCAAGTTGAATAAAATTCAGTTTGTTCCTGGACTTCCAAAAACCCGAAGTGGTAAAATTATGAGACGCATTCTTAGAAAAATAGCTTCTAAAGACACTAGTAATTTAGGAGATACCTCTACCTTGTTAAATCCAGAGGTGGTAGAAAAAATCATGAAAGAGAGTTTATAATCAAAACTTCCTAGTTACGACCTATGCAAGACCCATTAGTGTTCTATAAAGAGCAGCTTTCTCAGCTTGAGACTTTAATCCAGAGCGACAAAAAGAGACTGAATCTATTAAGTTTTTTAAGACTCTCCGTTTTCTTAGGAGCTGGAGCTCTTGTTTATTTCCTTTTTGATTCTCCAAGAATTGCTGGGCTTATAGCGTTAATTGGAATTTTACTATTTGTAATGCTCCTTAAAAGATATGTAGCTAGAAAAACTGCGTATGAACTGAACAAAGAACTTAAAGCTATTAATGAAGAAGAGCTAAAAATTGCTAATGGAGATTTCCTTGATAGGGAAGATGGCTCTGAATTTCAAGACCCAAATCACTTTTTTAGTTCCGATATCGACTTATTCGGAAAAGGTTCCTTTTTTCAATATGCAGATAGAACAGGGCTAAAAGAAGGGGGTGAATTTCTAGTCAATTTACTTTCATCCAATGATATCACAGAAATTAAAGAGCGACAAGAAGCCATTTCTGAGTTATCTAAATTACCCAAATGGAGGCAAAAGTATACGGCAATAGCTCGTATGTTAAAAACAAGAACAACAAATAAGTCTATTACAAATTGGCTTAGCGATTATGAACCATTTATTTCTAAACAATTTAAGTGGTTACCGCTAGTTTTTACAATAGTATCAATTGCTTTATTTGTTGCTGCATTTTTTAAACTTGTTGGGTTTACGCCAATTTTAATATGGTTTATTCTTGGATTAGTACTTACTGGTTTTTTTGTAAAACGGGTCACTAGATTAAGTGCAGTTACCAATAGAATTAAAGAGACAATTCAACAATATGCTTTATTATTACAGGAGATTGAAGCTACAGATTTTAAAGCATCACTTTTAAAGAACGAGAAATCAAATATTGAATCAGAAAAGTATAAAGCTTCGCAAATTTTTAGAACTTTTTCTAAACACCTAGATGCTTTAGATAATAGAAATAATGTTTTTGTAGCATTTTTAGGAAATGGCTTTTTTTTATGGGATATCTATTACTCCAGAAAAATTGAAGATTGGATTATAGAGAACAAGCAGTTGGTTAGTCAATGGTTTAAAACTGTAGCGTTTTTTGATAGTTTTAATACCTTAGGAGGTTTTGCCTACAATCATCCAAAATTTTCATACCCAGAGCTTTCTATTAATACTGAAACAAGAATTAATGCAAAAGATTTAGGGCATCCATTGATAAAGGAGGGGCAACGTATTAATAGTGATTTGGTATTAAAAACAGATGAGTTTTTTATAGTTACAGGAGCTAATATGGCAGGAAAAAGCACTTTTTTAAGAACAGTTTCCTTTTATATAGTAATGGCAAATGTAGGACTCCCAGTTTGCGCAACGGAAAGCACTTATGTACCTATACAACTAATTACCAGTATGAGAACGAGTGACTCACTTACAGAAAATAGTTCCTACTTTTTTGCAGAGTTAACACGTCTGCAATTTATTATTCAACATTTAGAAAAAGGAAGTTATTTAGTTATTCTAGACGAGATTTTAAAGGGTACTAATAGTGTTGATAAAGCTGCGGGTTCTAAAAAACTCATTGAGAAATTGGTTAAAATGGATGTATCTGGTATTATTGCCACTCACGATTTAAGTCTTTGTGAAATTGCAGATGATTTAAAAGAAGTAAAGAATTTCTTTTTTGAAACCGAAATTAAGAATGAAGAACTTTATTTTGATTACAAACTTAAAGAAGGAATTTGCAAAAATATGAATGCCTCTTTTTTACTTAAAAAGATGGATATCACTTAATTTATTGAGTATAGAAATAGTTAAAATAGAAAAGACCATCTAATTAGATGGTCTTTTTTGTAGCGAGAGGGGGACTTGAACCCCCGTCCGCCAGCTGGCGG
>CAYTRI010000023.1:0-19103 GCA_964440105.1 uncultured Flavobacteriaceae bacterium | reverse complement strand
AAGACCACCAAGAATGATGGTCTTTTTTGTAGCGAGAGGGGGACTTGAACCCCCGTCCGCCAGCTGGCGGATATGAATCCTTTTGTTAATTATAATTCTGCAATGATTTGATTCCAAATAAATTTTCTTCCTCGTGCAGATTTTAATTCTTTTTCCCTCTTCATTGCTTCACTTTTAGTCATGAAGCTTTCAGTATGCACTATTTTCCATGGTCTGTATTTTATTGTAAAACCTCTAGTTGCCTTTTCGTTATGAGAAATAATTCTAATTTCAAGGTCAGAAGTGTAACCAATATAGATTTTATTATGTTTAGGACTATACAAAACGTAGGTTTGAAACATAATAAGAGTTTAAAATAAAAAAGACCACCAAGAATGATGGTCTTTTTTGTAGCGAGAGGGGGACTTGAACCCCCGACCTCAGGGTTATGAATCCTGCGCTCTAACCGCCTGAGCTACCTCGCCATGGTTTCTTTTAGCGGCTGCAAATATAAATGTAATTTTTGGCGGAATCAAAATTCAGAATTAATTTATTATTTGAAATATATTTTTCTATATTACCATACTTATAAATCAATCTAAAGAAAACAATAAATAGCATGTCAGATAAAGTAAAATTTGAAATTGAGTTTGTGATTCAGTCATCACCTCAAATGCTTTACCAATATATATCTACGCCTTCAGGGCTATCGGAATGGTTCGCTGATAATGTGAATTCCCGTGGAGAAATTTTCATTTTTATTTGGGACGGTGCAGAGGAAAATGCAAAACTTCTAAAAAAGAAAAGTGATGAGTTTGTAAAGTTTGCTTGGGAAGAGAATGATGACGATAGTTTTTTTGAAATGAAGATTATTGTAGATGAGATAACAAAAGATGTTTCACTTTTTATTTCAGACTTTGCTGAGGAAGATGAAATAGACGAATCAAAAATGTTTTGGGAAAATCAAATTTCCGACTTAAAGCATGTACTTGGTTCTAAGTAAGAAAATCTACATTTGATAATGTATCTTTGGCCTTGATTTTTTCAAGGCTTTTTTATGGTCAATTTTAACGGGAACCTTATTTCTTCTAGTGATACTTTTTTAAATCATGAAAACCGTGGTTTTAAGTATGGCGATGCACTATTTGAATCGATTCGTATTATTAATGGAAAGCTACTCTTTTGGGAAGACCACTACTTTCGGTTAATGTCTAGTATGCGTATTCTTAGAATGGAAATACCTATGGAATTTACCATGGAGTTTTTGGAAGAAGAGTTCATGAAGACAATAAAAGTTAGTGAGTACAGCAGTTCTGCTGTTAGAGCTAGATTAACTGTTTTTAGAAATGATGGTGGTAAGTATACACCAACTACCAATGAGTGTTCTTATGTAATAGACTTAGAAGAGTTAGAGGTACCCTTTTACACTATAGATGAGGCTAAATATGAAGTGGAGCTATTTAAAGACTTCTTTGTAAATGCTGATATGTTATCTAATCTTAAAACAACTAATAAGGTATTGCATACGGTATCTAGTGTTTTCGCAAAAGAGAACAACTATCAAAATTGTTTGTTACTAAATGGTGCAAAACAAGTTGTTGAAGCAATTAATGGAAATATTTTTTTGGTTTCAGATAAGACTATTAAAACTCCTCCACTAAAAGATGGTTGTTTAGATGGAATTCTTAGAAAAAAATTGCTAGAAATTATTACTAAATGGGATGATTTTGAGTTAGTGGAAGCTTCAATTTCCCCTTTTGAGCTTCAGAAAGCAGACGAGTTATTTATTACCAATGCTATTTTGGGAATAAAACCAATTACCAAATACCGTAAAAAACAGTTTGGTACTACAGTTGCAAAAAGTTTACTAGGAAGGTTAAATGCCTTAGCTCGTTTAAGCTAGTTTAATGTTGGGTTTTCTGGAGCATTAGACCAAATAAGGTAGTCTCCACCTAACTCAACCATTTTTTCTTTCCAAAAGGCACTAGCTGATTTTTGAATTATATTACTTTCATACTCATTCTGTACTACTACCCAAGATTTTGAAGATAGTTCTTGGTCTAGCTGCAGTGAATCCCAACCAGAATAGCCTAAAAAGAATCGGATATCATCTTCTGTAATAGTTTCATTATTGATAAGCTCAATAGTTTTTTCAAAATCACCACCCCAATAGATACCATCAGAGATTTCAATACTACCTTCAATTAAGTCTGGAACTTTATGGATAAAGTAAAGATTGTCTTGTTCAACAGGGCCTCCATTAAAAACCTTAAAAGGCACTTTTATTTCTGTAATAAGATCGCTAATATCATACTCTAAAGGTTTATTTAAAATAAAGCCAACAGAACCTTCATCATTATGCTCGGCTAGTAGCACAACAGAACGATTAAAAGAAACATCACCAGTTATAGATGGTTCTGCAATTAAGAGTTTTCCTTTTTTTGGTTTTGAATCTACCATTACTAAAAATTACCTACTTAAATGTAATATTTTAATTTATAATTACAAAAAGTCCCAAAAACAATAAAAGCGCTCCAATTAAGAAGCGCTTTTACAGTATCTGTAAAATATAGATTTAGTTTACCGACTTTGCCAATTCAGCACCTGCCTTAAACTTTACAACATTTTTAGCTGCAATTTTGATAGTAGCTCCAGTTTGTGGATTTCTACCTTCTCTTGCATTTCTTCTAGAAACAGACCAAGATCCGAAACCTACTAAAGAAACTCTACCACCTTTTTTAAGAGATCCTTCAACGTTTCCTAAGAAAGATTCCAATGCCTTTTTGGCTGCTGCTTTTGTGATGCCAGCATCAGCTGCCATTGCATCGATTAATTCTGTTTTGTTCATAATTGAATTAAATTAATTGTTGTTTAAAATAATTTTAATGCTGAAACAAAAATATACGGATTTGCCTTCAATGCAAGTGAAACAAGGGGAAATCAGCGTTTTTGTTGATAACTCGGGGTGTTTGTTGATAAATGTGAGGATTTTCGACACATTTCTCTAGGCTAGTGGTAGTAAGGCTTTAGACAACATAGGCATTTTTTGACAGTTGTAAGCCGTTTAACACTTCATGTGTTTTCATTTTTCGCTTACCAGGGAGTTGAATTTCTAATAGATTTAAATAACCACCTTTAAGTGCAATTTTAATCGTTTTTTTAGTAGAAATTACATTGCCTACATTATGTACATGTTCTTCAGTCTCTATTTCTGTTTCAAATATTTTTAGTTGTAATTCATCTTTGTCATTATATAAGGTAGTCCAAGCTGTTGGATAAGGACTTAGGCCTCTTATATGATTGTAGATTTCTATTAGCGGCTTTGACCAATTAATTTTACAAGTTTCTCTATGTATTTTATGGGCCGGTTTTAAACCCTTAAACTCGGTTTGTTTCTTAAGTTTAATATCATCTGCTTGTATTTTTTTAACTGTCTTAAGAATTAGATTAGCTCCTAGAGTCATTAATTTATCATGTAAGTCACCTGCAGATGCAGTATCACTTATTTCGGTTTTTTCTTGTAAGATTATTTCTCCGGTATCTATTTTTTCATCAATAAAAAAGGTGGTAACACCAGTTTTAATTTCTCCATTAATAATTGCCCAGTTTATTGGTGCGGCACCTCTATATTGTGGTAAAAGAGAAGCATGAAGATTAAATGTGCCATATTCTGGCATTTGCCAAACTACTTTTGGTAACATTCTAAATGCAACTACAATTTGTAGATTAGCATTTAATGCTTTAAGTTTTTTTAAAAAATCTGCATTTTTTAAATTGGTAGGTTGTAAAACTGTAAGTCCTTTACTGGTGGCATATTCTTTAACCGCAGATGCTTTTAACTTTCTACCTCTACCAGCAGGACGATCTGGTGCAGTAATTACTCCTACTATAGTGTAATCTTCAGATACTAGTATATCTAGACCAGCTACTGCAAAATCTGGAGTGCCCATAAATACAATTCGTAAATCTCTATTTTCTTTCTTTTGATTCATATTCATTTTTATGGTTCACACTTACCAATTCATCCTCTAATAATTCTTGTAATGCAGAAAGTACGACAGTATCTTTCTTGTTTAGCGTTGCTATTAGCTCCCTAGAAGTTAAATTCTTGTTTTGTAAAAACTCCAATACTAGATTCTTAATTTTGGCAATCGGCATAACTTCATTGGTACTGCTAATACAAATATCACATTTTCCGCAAGGCTTACCTGCGTTTTCTCCAAAGTATTCTAAAATAAATGAGCTCCTACACTTGGTTTTGTTTTCAATGTAAAAAAGCATTTGAGCAAGATTTTCAGCTTTTGTTTTATTTAAAGATTCAATAGTTTTTGCAAATACATTGATTGTTTTATCATCTTCTCTAGGAACTAGAAAAGTAAGTTCTAAATCATTTTTGGTACTCGTATAATTAACTAAATTGTCTTTTTCTAGTTTTTGAAGTATTTCTGTTATTTTATCTTCTTTAACATTCGTTTTTTTTGCGATAAGGAACGGATTAATTTTTGTTTCAAAATCAAATAAACCTCCATAGGTTCTAATAATAGATTGAATAATTGGGGCATTTTTTTGATGTTTCTCTAAATAACTAAATAGAGCTTCCTTTTTTGCTATAAATTGTAAGGTTATTTTCTGCTTAAAATTCTCTGAAAGCGTAAGCACTGAATTTTGGTCTAAAACCCGCAATCCATTATAGGTTAAAAGCGGATTTAAATTATACTTACTGCAAAACAAATTAAAGTTTAAGCTAAAACTTTTACCACTGCCTTCTCCATATGCAATTTGAAAGTGACTGTTTAATCGTTTATAAAGTAGTTTAACAAAAGTAACATCTGGTAAAGATTGAGTAAATTGTTTTTGAGCTAGTTTTTTATCTTCAGCATTAGTTAGTATAATAGCTTCTGCCGGTTTTCCATCACGGCCAGCGCGTCCAGCTTCTTGAAAATAGTTCTCTACACTATCGGGTATTTGATAGTGAATTACCGAACGTACATTGGTATTGTCAATTCCCATCCCAAATGCATTGGTAGCAACCATTACCTTAGTTTTACCTGTAAGCCATTTGGTGAGTTTTTGTTTTTTTTCTCCTTTTAATAAACCTCCATGATAAAATGTAGCACTAATACCATTTTTAACTAGCAATTCACTAATCTGTAATGTCATTCTACGAGTACGTACATAAACAATACTACTATCTGTTATGCCTTTTAATTGTTTTAGAAGTTGATGACGCTTGTCTTCATAAACTTCTACTTTAAAAGAAATATTCTGCCGCTCAAAAGAATCTTTTGCTACCAAAGGATTTTCTAATTCTAGATTTTGAATGATATCTTGCGCAACTTTCCTAGTAGCGGTAGCTGTAAGTGCAAGAATAGGTTTTTCCGGCACTAATTTTCTTAAAATAGAACAGTCTAAGTACGCGGGTCTAAAATCATGTCCCCATGCCGAAATACAATGTGCTTCATCAATAGCAATAAGGTTAACATTCATTTGCAGAATGCGTTCTTGTATTATGGTCTGTTGTAACCTTTCTGGGGATAGATATAAAAATTTATAGTTGCCATGAACGCAATTATCTAATAGGTCATTTAATTCATTAAAAGATATTCCACCAATAAGCGCAATAGCTTTAATTCCTTTTTCTTTTAGGCTTTCTACCTGATTTTGTATTAGAGCTACAAGTGGTGAAACAACGATACAAATTCCATCTAGCTGCATTGCGGGTATTTGATAGCAAATTGATTTTCCACCACCAGTAGGCATTAATGCCAGTGTATCTCTATTGTTTAAAACCGCAGAAATCACCTTTTCCTGTGAGCCACGGAATGTGGCAAAACCCCAATATTTTTTAAGAATAGTTACAGCTTCTTGCACTAAATGAGTTTTAGTTCATTTAAGATAAAGGAAATACGCTCTGTGATTGTAGTTTTTGGAACTAAAATAGGGGAGTAGCCATATTTTTTATAACTAGTCATTAAATGTTCATGTAACCGTTCTGCTTCGGCAAAAGTTTCTAGACGTTCATTATCAGAAATATAGATTTCTTTCCATGGAGGCATAATGAAAATAACATCATAACGATTATTTTCACATGTTTCTGAGAATTCTTTACCATAAGCTTGGTCAAAGTAATCCATATAAGCCAAAACATCTGGCATACCTCTATCAAAAAACACAGGAATATCTAATTTTTCAGCTTCTTTAAAATGAGTTAATCTGCCTTTTAATAGTACTTGGTTGAACTTAAATGGGTCATCTACAAAAGCTAATGGATTTGAAACAGGCACTTTTGTTGTTCCTTCTAATTTGGCTTTGGCCGTCATACTACGTATAATTTCATGAAAGCAGTGATAGCCCATGGCTTCTATACCTTCTACTACAACGGTCTTTCCTGTGCCTGGAGCACCAGTAATTACTATTCTTTTTAAACTCAAAAAAGTGCTGATTTAATACTACAAAGAAATGAAATCGATTCTTGGAAAAAAAATTGAATCTGAACGGATTATATTTGTAAAAAAATTGAATGAAAGAACAAAAATCCGAAGAATTTTATACTAGGCTAAAGGAACAGCTTTTAGAAACTAGTACATGGCCTTCTAAATACTTGTATAAATTTATTGTTCCTACTAACAAAGAAAAGATTAAAAGTATTGCTGATATTTTTGATAACCTGGGTGCGGTAATTGAATCTAAAAAGTCAAAAAAAGGTACTTATACAAGCGTTTCTGTTACAGTTACTTTAAAAAATCCAGATGCTGTTATTGAAAAATATAAAGAAGTGTCAAAAGTTGAAGGAGTAATTTCGCTTTAAATCCCTTTCTAAATGCAATATATTTCTTATTTTGCGCTTATATAACAGATACTTCCTGTTAGTAATAATCATAAACTTTCCAGTTTGAATTTAGTAGAAAATATAGAATACAATACAGAACGTCCTCATTTAATTATCCCTGAGTATGGACGACATTTTCAAAAAATGGTAGACCATGCGGTTTCCATAGAAGATAAAGAAGAACGAAATAAGGTAGCTAAAGCTATCATAAGTGTAATGGGTAATCTACAACCTCATCTACGCGATGTGCCTGATTTTCAGCATAAACTATGGGATCAATTATTTATCATGTCTGATTTTAAATTGGATGTTGACTCCCCATTTCCTATCACAACAAAGGAGGAGTTAAAACAAAGGCCTGAACCTTTAGAGTACCCTCAAAATCACCCAAAATATAGATTTTATGGAAATAATATCAAGCGAATGGTTGATGTTGCCGTAAGTTGGGAAAAAGGTGATTTAAGAGATGGTTTGGAATATGCTATTGCTAATCACATGAAAAAGTGCTATTTAAATTGGAATAAAGATACTGTAGATGATGCAGCAATTTTTGCCCATTTAATGGAGCTTAGCAACGGAGAGATTAATTTGGCTCCAAATGAAGAACCGTTAACAGAAAGTAATCAGTTCTTAAAAAATAGGGTTCAAAAATCTACTAGAAGTTATAACAATAGTAAGAAAGGTTCACGCAATAATAATCACCGAAATAAAAAGCGGTATTAATTAAGATTATTTATCAAGTAAATGGGAACATTTAGAATAGAAGGAGGCCACCAACTAAAAGGTGAAATAACTCCTCAAGGTGCAAAAAACGAAGCACTACAAATACTTTGCGCAGTTTTACTTACCGATGAAAAGGTAACAATACATAACATTCCAGACATTGTAGATGTTAATAAGCTTATTGCCTTATTAGAAGATTTAGGTGTTAAGATTCAAAAGAAAGGCAGGGGCTCTTATACTTTTAAGTCTGATGATGTTAACCTAGATTATCTACAATCGGACCAATTTAAAAGAGATGGTCGCGGTCTTAGAGGATCTATTATGTTAGTTGGACCACTTTTAGGACGTTTTGGTAAAGGGTACATTCCTAAACCAGGCGGAGATAAAATTGGAAGAAGAAGATTAGATACTCATTTTGAAGGTTTTATTAAACTTGGAGCTAAGTTTAGATACAATAAGGAAGAATACTTCTACGGAGTAGAAGCAAAGAAACTTAAGGGTACATACATGCTTCTAGATGAAGCTTCTGTTACTGGAACAGCTAATATTGTAATGGCAGCTGTTTTAGCTGAAGGTACAACTACTATATATAATGCTGCTTGTGAACCTTATTTACAACAACTTTGTAAGATGTTGGTGCGCATGGGTGCTAAAATTACTGGTATAGGCTCTAACTTATTAAATATTGAGGGTGTAGACCGTTTAGGAGGAACTGACCATACAATGCTGCCAGACATGATTGAAATTGGCAGTTGGATTGGTTTAGCTGCAATGACGAAAAGTGAGCTTACTATAAAAAATGTAAGCTGGGACGATTTAGGACAGATACCTAATGCGTTTGAGAAATTAGGTATTAAACTAGAACGCCGTGACGATGATATTTATATTCCTAGTCATAAGAATGGGTACGAAGTTCAGAACTATATAGACGGTTCCATTTTAACTATAGCTGATGCTCCATGGCCGGGATTAACTCCAGATTTATTGAGTATTCTATTGGTTGTAGCAACTCAAGCAAAAGGTGAAGTAGTTATACATCAAAAAATGTTTGAAAGTCGCTTATTCTTTGTAGATAAGTTATTAGATATGGGTGCTAAGGTTATTCTTTGTGACCCTCATCGTGCTACTATTATTGGACATAATTTTCAATCGACGCTTAAGGCCACTACAATGACCTCTCCAGATATACGTGCGGGAGTTTCTTTATTAATTGCAGCACTTTCTGCAAAAGGTACCTCTACAATTCATAACATAGAACAAATAGATCGTGGTTATGAAAATATTGATGAACGATTAAGAGCAATTGGAGCTAAGATTGATAGGGTTTAAAAAAGTCCATCAAACCCAAAACAAAAATTATGGTCCAGACTAAAGTTCTGGACCAATTTTTTTTGACCAATTTACGCGCAATCATTGCGGTATCTTCAGCATTTGCAATTTGTTTGTGTAATGGCACAAAAATGCTGAAAGTCAATGCCCAGACCAAAACAATCATCAGCATCTTTAAAATATTCGTAGAGGTTGCATCTTGAATAATCAATATGCCACTTGTAATAAGTTGTCCAAACATCAATGGAATTACAATTATTGAAATTCGTTTTGTATAAACTTGATGCCAATTTTTTAATTTCTCTGGTGAATGAAACTTAAAACTAGGATATATAATTAACTGCACTAACCATATTAGAACGAGATTGCTGGTATCGAATAGGAGATAAAGAATAATTTATGTTGATTTTATAGCGTTAGAGAGGTTGATTTGAATATAATAAGTTTTAAGGTAAGTTGTAGATAGATTCTTCTATTAATCATTTTGAAGATATTCAACGGCTCGAGCAATAACTTCTTCATTAGACACTTCAAAATCGGGTTGTATACTGCTGCCAAATGTGTTTTTCTGGCGGTCAGCCAGTACCACTTGAGTAAGAATCAAAGTTGAATTGTCACTTAATGAGTAACCACCGTTCCCCGTTGAAATACCGCATGTTGGGGATCCGAAAGATGCTGTTTTATCTCTGTTTATAAATGAGATGGCGATTGCCTCCCCTGAACTAGCGGTTGCCTTATCAAGTAATACAGCCACTTTTGGGTTTTCGTTAAATAGTGTATAAGGATTTTGTGCTTGAACCCGTGATATTCCATTACTAAATGAAGTGCCTTCCGAGTAACTCCAAGAGCTCTCTTCACCATCAGGACCAATAAAATAACCGGCAATGCCCTCACCAAGAATGGGTCCAATTCCTGTTAGCATAGGGAACATATTACCACCAGTATTTGGACGTAAATCAACAATCCACCCTATATTTTCAGGTGAGTCTTTCTCACTAATTATTTGGTGTAAGTTTTCTGCAAAATCTTTTGATTCCTCATCTTCTGATTGGCCATTAAAACCTAAAACGAAAATATATCCAATATTATCAGGAATGCTGCCAGCTTCAGGTGGAGCAGAATTTATTAGACATACCGCAGTTGAGGCTGAAATTCTTTCTCCGTTATTTCTAATAATACTACTATGATTATCTCCTAAAAGTTCTAATGCTCTGAGCAAAGCACCTGAATCATAAACGTCATCAATACTTTGTGCAGTTTCCGCAACTTCAAAAACGTCATTTCGAAATTCTGACCAATCAATTGTGTTGCGATTTAATGAATTGGATTCCATTATGCCGATAACTTCATTTAAAAAGTTCGTCGCCGTAATTGAGATTTCGGCTTCCTCAATAGGATTTTCATTGGTATCACTATCGCTACAAGAAAATAAAAAAGCTAAGGCCAACAAGGGCAAGAAGTAATTCTTCATAGAATTTTTTCTTTAATTTACGATTTTTCTACAAGATTTCCATCAGGGTATTTAGCAAAACGCCCTTTTTCTTTTTCATGGACATTATCGGGGTAGGGCCAGGGCCAACCACCAAATTGGGTAGTGCGGTACTCATCCATTGCTTGCTGTATTTCAGCATCAGTATTCATTACAAAAGGACCGTACTTAGCAACAGGCTCGGCAATAGGTTTTCCTTGCAATACTAAAAAATGCCCTTGCTTACTATTAATTTTAATAATTGTTTCTTTTGAAGCATCTAAAACAATTCCAAAATTGGGTTTAATTGTTTTTCCTTCTATTTCAATGGAATCTCCTTCGTAGAAATAAAGGGTTCTAGAAACCTCGTTTGTTGCTTTTGGCAGTGTAAATTCGGTTTCTTCATCTATATGAATATTCCAAACTGCAACTTCATTTTCCTCATTTGCAGCCCAAGAGTTAGGAGCTGGGTCACTAGGTTTATTTCCTTTATAGGTTCCAGCTATTACTTTTATAGTCGCATTATCCTCTTTTATAAGAGGAATATCTTCATGCCAAAGCATTTTAAAATGGGGGTCTACAAACTTATCCGCTTTTGGTAGATTTAGCCAAATCTGGAACAGCTCTAATGGGTTTTCTTTTTCATCATTTAGCAAAGGAAACATCTCCGAATGTTGTACCCCTCTTCCAGCTGTCATCCATTGAACGTCTCCATCACCAAAACGACCTGCAGCTCCCAAAGAGTCCGAATGATCGCAATAACCTTTATTTACTATTGTGATAGTCTCAAAACCTCTGTGTGGATGGTACGGAAATCCCGGTATGGTAGAGCCATGATACATGCGCCAACCGTCTTTTATGGTAAAATCATTTCCTAGGCTTCTACCTTCTAATAGTTTTGGGTCTGGTCCCATTTCGCCATTTCCTTTTGGGTAATGGTCTAAATGATACACACAAAACAAAAAGGGATCCTGAGTTTGCCATGGAAAACCTAAAGGGAATGTTTGTATTACGGAACTGCTCATATTATTTTCAAGTTCAAGTTCAAGTTCAAGTTCAAGTTCAAGTTCAAGTTCAACCCTTCGACTGCGCTCAGGGTGACAAGTGTTTAGCTTTAAATTTTTAGTAGTTCATTTTTAGAATTCATATTTTTCTGATAACTGATAACTGATAACTGATAACTGATAACTGATAACTGATAACTGATAACTGCCTTAGTGTTTTGCTGTATTAATCTCTACCCAATAGCCATCTGGGTCTTGTAAATAAATCTGCTTTACCCCATCACTTCTATCAGTCACTGAACCTTTTTCTCCTGGCCAGTTATAGAAATCAATGCTATTTTTCACCAAATGCTCTATAAACCCCTCTAAATTTTGTGTTGATAGGCATAGATGAATACTCTTATCTTTTTTAAATTCGATAATATCTTTTTTGATAAGATGGAGTTGTGAATTTCCTCTTACTTGAAACCATCTGAATCCAGGAGATTTATCTGGATGAGGAATCTCTTTTAGTTTTAGAACATCACGATAGAAATCTCCAGTTTCAATTAGTTTAGTTACTACCAAAGATTCATGATCAAAATAGAAATCAAATCCAGTTTTATCTTCCTGAGCATTAAGTAATAACGATGAAATAAAAAAGACTAACCCTAGTAAGTATGGTGTGTTTATTTTATTCATTAAGTGCTTCAATCTGTTTTTGAATTTTATCAGCTTCTGCGTATTTAGAATCGCTTTCGCTTCTATTTATTTTAGAAAGGTCAAAAGCTTCTTTCATTAACTTTTGATACTTTTCTTGTAATTTCTCTATTTCTGTTTTCTTTTTAAATAATCCGAACATGGCAATTTTTAAATTTAATCTTTCCCAATAGGTGGAGGGCCATCTATCATCGCTTCATAGACTTCATCTCCTTTTCGGGTTTTATACTCTTCTTTTACTTTTTCAACAAGTTTTGGGTTTTCAAAAAGATCAACCATAGTCATCCCCATTGCTTTTGATGCATATGCCATCCCTTTATGACCAATGCTCATTCCGCCACAGGCAACAACAGCCCATGAGTGCCATGGTGTGTCTTTTGGGGCTACAGTAACACTAAGATTTATATTTGGAACATTCCAGCTTACATCACCAACATCTGTAGAACCACCTCCAGGATTTTTCTCCGTTTCGCGTAATGGGTTTATCTGGCTATCCATTCCTACTTCTTCTTTACCAGTAGCTTTTTGAATGGCTTTACCAAAGGTGATTTCTTCATCGGTGTAAGATATAGGGCCTAGTAGCTCTAAGTTTTTTTGCATGATTTCACCGCCAGAACGATTTACTAAAGTTTCATAGATACCTGAAACTAAAGAAATTTTATAATCTACATTAGCCATAATAGCTGCACCTTCTGCCATTTTCTTAACGCGCTCATAAGTTGGGAGCATTACTTTACGCTTTGGGTCGCGTACTCGAACCCATAATTTAGAATAATCTGGCACTACGTTTACAACTTGTCCACCATCTTGAATGTGATAATGAATTCTTGAGGATGGAAGAATGTGCTCTCTGTAATAGTTAAGACCAGTTGTATATAATTCTAATGCATCTGAAGCGCTACGTCCGTTCCACGGATCTGCAGAGGCATGAGCAGCTTGACCATAAAACTCAACAACAAAATCAATTAAAGAAAGCCCAGTTTGTACATCTGCTTCAATATTTGCGCCTGGGTGCCAGCTTACATTTACATCAACATCACTCCATAAACCAGCTTCTACCATCCATACTTTAGCAAAAAACTTCTCTTCTGCTGGAGTGCCCAAGAACTTAACAGTACCTTTAATTTTGCCTGCTTCCATTAGTTCTTTAATAGCAATTGCAGAACCAAGACTTGCGGTTCCAAACATATTATGCCCGCAACCATGCCCTGGAGCATCTTCATTTAAAGGTTCTTTTGTTGGTGATGCTTTTTGGGATAAGCCAGGTAAGGCATCAAACTCTCCCAAAATACTAATTACTGGTTTTCCTGAACCGTAAGTTGCTGTAAATGCTGTAGGAATATCTGCTACACCTCTAGTTACTTTCAATCCATTTTTTTCTGCATAATCGGCTAGAATACGTGAAGATTCACTTTCATTAAAAGCTGTTTCTGCTAATGCCCAAATAGAATCACTAATTTTTATGAGTTCTGCTTCATGTTTTTCAACCGAAGAAATTATTGCTTTTTTGCTACTATTTAATTTTTGACTAACCGCAGTTATGGAGGTAAATAACGCGACTAAAAGGATTACTTTTTTCATTACTATAGTGTGTTGGTTATTGTAAAGATTTTCGAATCTCTAAAGTAATGAAAAAGTATTAGCCTACCGCCTCTTTGTATACCCGCAAACATCTTTCTCTCGCCATTTTATGATCTACCATTTTTGGCGGATAAGTAAGTTCTTGAAGCTCAGGAACCCATTTGTTAATGTACTCTTTCTGTTTATCGAATTTATCAACTTGAGTCATTGGGTTAAAAATTCTAAAATATGGAGCGGCATCAACGCCACTACCAGCAGCCCACTGCCAATTACCTACGTTAGCACTCATATCGTAATCCAATAGTTTTTCAGCAAAATAGGTTTCACCCCAGCGCCAATCTATTAGTAAATGTTTGCATAAAAAACTTGCTACTAACATTCGCACTCGGTTGTGCATGTAACCTGTGGTATTTAATTCTCGCATTCCCGCATCTACCAAGGCATAACCAGTTTGACCATTTTTCCATTTTTCGAACTCTGCCTCGTCATTCCGCCATTCAATACGGTCGTATTTTGGTTTGAATGCGTCTTTATGAGTGTGTGGAAAATGCCATAATATTTGCATAAAAAACTCCCTCCAGATAAGCTCACTCCAAAACACCTCATTCTCTTCAGCAATAGCCTTTTTAATCATTTTTCTAACTGAAACAGTTCCAAAACGTAAATGAGGTCCTAATCTGGATGTTCCATTTTTTATAGCTGGGAAGTTTCTGGTGTCCTCATAATTTTGAACCAAATCTCGAGTTACTACATAGTCTGGTGTGACCGTAGTGGATTTTATAAAGCCTAAGTCTTCTAAAGAGCAATTTTGTAAGCGTTTATTTTTAATAAAATTTGAAATATCTGGTTGATGGTCAACTAAATGTACTGAAGGATTAAAATTCTCTTTCCATTTGTTTTTAAAAGGTGTGTAAACAATATAAGGATTACCATCACCTTTTACAATTTCACTTTTCTCAAAAATTACTTGATCTTTAAAAGTTTTAAGACCAATAGCCTTCTTTGACAAGAATTCAGATACTTTCTTATCACGTTTTTTTGCATAAGGCTCATAATCATGATTGGTAAATACAGTTTCTATATTATATTCCTTAATAAGTTGCTCAAAAACAGATAAAGGTCTTCCATTATAAATAGCAAGGGAACTTCCGGTTTCGTTTTGTAAAAATGTTCTAATCCTTTGTAGCTCTATATGAATAAAGCTAACTCTAGGATCATCTTTTGGAAGTTTTTCTAGAATCTCTGTATCAAAAATAAAAATTGGTAATATTGGAGAATCACTTTTTAAAGCATGGTATAGCCCTACATTATCTTCTAAACGTAAATCTCTTCTAAACCAAAATATGGAAACCTTATCTGGCATTAACTTACATTTAGTGTTGAAATACCACCGTCAATACCGATACTTTGTCCTGTAACCCATGAACTTTCATTTTTTAGTAGAAAGCAAGCTAGATTGGCTATATCTTTAGCTTCTCCTACACGTTTTAAAGGGTGGCGTTGGTTCATTAGATCCCTTTTCTTATCGTTATTTAATAAGCGTTTAGCTAAAGGAGTATCCACTAATGAAGGAGCAATTGTATTCACTCGAACTTTGGGAGCATATTCAGCGGCTAAAGATTTTGAAAAGCCTTCTATGGCACCTTTAGCGGCGGCTACACTGGTATGGAAAGGCATTCCTGTACTTACAGCAACAGTGCTAAAAAATACCATGCTTGAACTTTCAGCCATTTTTGGCATTATAGTTTTTACAACATTCACCATAGAAAAGAAATTAAGCTCCATATCTTCTTTAAAGGTATCTAGAGATAACATTTTAAATGGTTTTAAATTGATGCTACCAGGACAATAGACAAAGCCATGAATCTCTTCTGGGAGTTCAGATTCATTAAGGGTATCAGTTGTGGCATCAAAAGAAATATAGTTTACATCTAGGTTTCCTAGTTCATCATTTGTTCGTGAAGCAACGTAAACTGTAAATTGTTCATGTAGCGCTCGCGCAATCTCAAAACCGATTCCGTGAGAACCACCTACTAGTAAAATATTTTTGTTCATTTAAATTGATTTTAACTCTAAATAATTTTCGTGTCCTTCTAATTTTCCAAACAACTCATTAAGTTTGGTTTCTCGGTAATTAAAAATCTGTTGTAGTTGTTTTTTTACCACAATGGGTTGTGCAAGTTGACCAAGAATTCCAAATGGAATTTTATAATCAATAATATCTTCCATTTCTACACCACCTTCAATTTCTTTTATAAAATGTTTGTGATGCCATAAAGAATAGGGGCCAAAACGTTGCTCGTCTACAAAATATTCACCTTCTTTTACATGTGTAATTTCCGTAACCCATTTTGTAGAATATCCTGGAAAGGGTTTGACAATATATTGTATGATTTGTCCTTGAAACATAGGTCTATCAGCACCTGAAGTAATATTAAAACCCATATGGTCTGGTGTAATTACCTTTAGATTTTTTGGGTCCGATAGAAAGTTCCAAGCTTTCTTTTTTGTTATTGGAAAAGCCTGTTTAGCATGTAGCTGATACAATTTCATAATACCGTTTTAACAAAGATAAATGTAATAGTGTTTAATAAAAAATATTAAAAGTTAAACAAAATTAAATTTTAAATAGCTTGATAATTTATAGCTTTGGCTTATTTAAGTATTTGTTAACATATGTAGCTTTTCATTATAAGTAGTTTTGCCTCTAAATTGATTTAAAAACACTGATAACATGAAAAAAATTATTTTCTTTTCTTTTGTTGCTCTTTTGTCTTGTACACTTAGTGCTCAAATAGAAACACCACAACCAAGTCCTGCCGCAAAAGTATGGCAGACTGTAGGTTTAACAGAAGTAACTCTAGATTATTCTAGACCATCTATGCGTGGAAGAACTATTTATGGAGATTTAGTTCCTTTTAATAAATTGTGGAGAACAGGTGCAAATGCTTATACCAAAGTTACTTTTGATAAAGACGTGACTATTGGGGAGAGTGCAGTAAAAGCTGGTACGTATTCAATCTTTTCAAAACCAGGTAGTGCTAATTGGGAAGTTTTCTTTTATACAGATACCCAAGGAGGAGGAACACCCAGAGAGTGGGACGAAGCTAAAGTTATTGCTAAAGCAACTGTTCCAGTTTATAAGATGGAAATGCCAGTAGAAACATTTACTATTACAATTGATGATGTAACCAGTAATGGTGCTAGTATTGGAATAATCTGGGAAAACACATATGTGGGTATACCTTTTTCTGTTGGTACAGATGCGGAGGTGATAAAGGGAATTGAAAAAGTAATGGCTGGACCATCTGCAGGAGATTATTATCAAGCAGCAGTTTACTATTTAAGCGAAGGTAAAGATATTGGTAAAGCTAAAGAGTGGATGGATAAAGCTATGTCCATGACTAAAGAGCCAAGATATTGGCAGCTAAGACAGCAATCTCTAATTCAAGCAAAAGCAGGAGATAAAAAGGGAGCAATTATGACTGCAAAAAAATCATTAGCTGGAGCGGAAGCTGCAGGAAATGCGGACTACGTTAAAATGAATAAAGACTCTTTAAAAGAATGGGGAGCTTTATAAATAAACGCAAATAGAAAAATTGAGCCCTAATACTTTATTTAGTGTTAGGGTTTTTTTATACCTGAAGAGGTGGTTTTCTTAGAGTTTGGTCAAAAATTTCAAATAGAATTGCTAGTATAATAACGAGAAGGCAACCAAAGGCATTGAGCCATAGATAAGACATCCAATCTTGAGACCAGCCAATTATAACTATAATTTGGGTAATAATTGCACCAATAAATACGGCATTCCCTTTTACAAATTTAAAGAAGAATGCTAGTAAGAAAATACCAAGAACATTACCGTAAAATATAGAACCTATAATATTTACTAATTGAATTAAGTTATCGAATAGATATGCCGTACACGCAATAATAATAGCTATTATACCCCAAATAAGGGTAAATACCTTGGTGGCGTTTACATAATATTTTTCAGAAAAATCACCTTTATTATTTCGTTTAAACAAGTCCAATGCGGTTATAGTTCCTAGTGCATTCAGTTCCGATGCAGTTGAGGACATAGCAGCGGATAGTATAACGGCCAATAATAGTCCCACTAAGCCCATTGGAAGGTTGTTTAGGATAAAGTGAATAAAAACATAATCTTTATCATTGGTTTCAATCACTGGGTTAGCCTTTTTTATAATGTCTTTAGCCGTGTCTCGTATAGAAAGTTCTGTTTTATTAATGGAGATTACATCGATTTTTGCTTGTTCAATAGCATTTAAATCTTTTAGTTTTAGTGCAGAAGAAAACTCACTTTGAGCCATTTTCTTTTCTAATTGCATTTCTTTGTGACCCTTTTGTAGTGCTTTGTAATCATCAGAATAATCAGAATTTAAAACTGCTTCTGTCGCTGCCGGATTAAAATTTAAAGGCGAAGGATTGTATTGGTAAAAGATAAATACCATTACCCCGACCAATAAGATAAAAAACTGCATAGGTATTTTTAGGACACCATTAAAGATTAGCCCTAGTTGACTTTCTCTAACAGATTTACCAGACAAATAACGTTGTACTTGGCTTTGATCCGTTCCAAAATAGGAGAGCATTAAAAAGAAGCCTCCAGTAATACCACTCCAAAACGTATATCTATTTTTTGTGTCAAATTCAAAATTTAGAATATCTAGTTTACCGTTTGCTCCTGCAAGTTTAAGGGTTTCGTTAAAGGAAATATCAGATGGGAGACTTCCCAAAATAAAAAAGAAAACAAAAAACATCCCTGTCATAATAACGAACATTTGTTGCTTATGTGTAACACTTACGGCTTTAGTACCTCCAGAAACCGTGTAGATAATTACTAAAAGACCAATAATGATATTTAAAGTTCGTAAATCCCATCCCAGTACTGCAGATAAAATAATGGATGGAGCGTAAATAGTAATACCAGCAGCAAGACCACGTTGTATTAAAAAGAGAATCGCGGTTAGTGTTCTGGTCTTTAAATCAAAGCGTTTTTCTAGTAGTTCATAGGCGGTGTAAACCTTTAGTTTATGGTATATAGGGATGAATACAGTGCATATAACAATCATTGCTATTGGAAGTCCAAAGTAAAATTGGACAAAACCCATTCCATCATGGAATGCTTGCCCAGGTGTTGAAAGAAATGTAATTGCACTGGCTTGGGTTGCCATTACAGATAAACCAATTGTCCACCATTTGGTATTCTTTCCACCTTTTACATAATCCTCAACATTTTGACTGCCCTTGGTTTTCCAAACTCCGTATATAACTATAGATAGTAAGGTAAGTATAAGAATAGCCCAGTCTAAAGATGCCATAAGCTATATGTTTACTCTCATTAATACATAAAATAAAAGAATGTAAAGCGTATTCAATACTAACACTATTGAGTACTCTTTTTTCCAGATAAAACGTTCTGTATTTTCGTTATTTTCCTTTGATTTCATCTTCTGTTTGAAGGTTTTCT
>CAYTRI010000022.1:0-23622 GCA_964440105.1 uncultured Flavobacteriaceae bacterium | reverse complement strand
TTTTTATAGCAGCGCAAAGATAAGTATTACCAAAGGGAAGTGAAAAATTGGGTTTACCAGTCTTCCGGAAGTGGGTCGAGTAATTGTACGATAGACGATGGAAGAGGAGATTCTGGAAGTTTGCGGAGTAGATTGGCATATTCGCGATTCTGAAAACCTTTTGCAGCATTCCAATATAGCTGTGCTGCGCTTTCACTACTGTGTGGACGAAGTTGCGCAATAGGCCATTCTTTCTCGCCAAATATAAATGGTGTCATATAGTCTAATGCTAGCTCTATGCTCCGACCTTCTAGACTGCGATACGCAAAAAGATTATAGTCGAGGTGGCGACCGAGACGGGCCACAGTGATAAGCGCTCGAGCATTATAAATACTGTAGTTTAGTGACCGAGTGCGGATTAGCTCCTGTGGTTGACGTCCATCAATGAATACTTGAGAAAATATGCGTGCGGGCATGTCGTCAAGTTGCTTGCGCGCTAAATCGAAGTTTTCACCATAGAGTGCATAAAGAATGAGTTGGGCGTTATACCAAGAACCATGGTTGTTCGGTTGCATTGACTCTTCAATTCCTGTGGGGCTTTCTACCATCCAAGTTGCGAATTGGCTAAACCAACTACGTAATGCGTTAGCATCTTCTTCTGTCCACCCTGGAAAGGATTCTAATAGAATTGCGCAATCAATTACCCACCGCATACGCCAAGCCTCTAGGACTCCTGATGGGCTATTATAATTGTGACCACGACGTTTCTGGCCGAATTGTACATTGGGATTCATTTTTGTTTCAGGATTGAGGAACCAAGCGCGAAGTTGCTCAACAGCACTTTCTGCATAGCGCTTGTCGTCGGTAAAATACCAAGCCGGTACCAGCGAAGTAACTCTCTTAACCATGGTTTCAATCCGAGAGATGTCTGAAGTACTACGATCAGGGTTTACTTCTCCATCTCGCCAAATGTAAGGGCCATCTAAATTCTCAGGATTCGGCCACCAATAAGGACTATAGCTGTAGTAATCGTGTGGGTCGCCGCTCGATGGTAGAGCTCCCTCGTCAACTACATTGGTAATAGGTTGTTTAAGTGCATCATCGGCGTCTTGTACGATTTTTTTTAATGCAGCAACAAAATAAGGATTGCCTGCAGCAAGTTCTATTTTTACTCGCGAGAGTTGGTCACCTTGACCAAGTAGTAAGGATGGTGTGGCATCGGATTCACTGTTTTGGGCGAAAGCGAATACCGTGCCTAGTAGCAATGAGAATGACAGAAAAAGGTAGTGGAAACGTAGCTTATATAGAATATTCATGTTTTAAAACTTTAATAACAAGTTAGATTGTTTTTGTACGTAAATCAACTCTAAACTCAAGGATGTTTTTATAAATTTATTAACCCTTTCGATTAAGCATTTTTTATTTTTCAAAATTTAAAACGCTTTTTATCTCATTTAAATCGCCATCAATATTATCAGGAGTTTCAAGTCCTAATATATAAGACATTACCGGATAAATATGAATATTTTTTACAGATGGGGAAGTAAAACCATCTTTAAAAGCTGGACCTTTTGCATAAAAAATACCATGCATGTCTTTTTGCTTAGAATCATAGCCATGTACGCCATAGGTGGTATGTTTTTGCTGTTTTCTAATTTCAATCCCTCTAGTTGATGAAAAATAATAGCCATAATCTGGTAAAACTTGTACTGAACCCCAATCCTTGTTCTTTGGGGTATATTCAAATCCCGGAGTTTCATCAGTTTTATAAACCTTAAAGTGCTGCTCTTTGCTTTTTAAGTAGGCATAGACGGAATCGATGGAGACGTTTTCTTTGGGATGAATGTTTACAATAGCGCCATTATTTAAAGTGGTATATAATTCATCATTCTCAATAGTTTCTATAGAGAGGTATTTTGAAACTGGAATGTCTGCCATGCCATGGTCAGAAACAATGATGATATTTGCGGGCAAACCAGTTTTGGCTACGCCTGCAAATAAGTTGCCTAAATGTTTGTCCAAAGCAAACAAAGTTTCCTTTAATTTTTCGTCAGCGCTTGGACCATAATCATGCCCAGTATCATCCATGTCTGAAAAATACATGGTAATAAGATGCGGACGTTTTTTGGCTGGCATAACCAACCAATCCAATGCTTGTTTTACTCGGACTTCGTTCTTTATACTATTGTCAAAAGTGTAATAGTAGCTCGGGTGCATAACTTGAGCATCTGCTTCTGTACCAACAAAGAAGAAGCTAGCAGAAACCATATTTTCTTTTTCTGCCGCTACCCAAATAGGAGTTCCTTTATAAAAAGTACCATCTTCAACCGTTTCACGGTTTGCTAAACGATATAGTTTATTCTTATCATAACTGTAAAAAGAGTTGCCTATAATTCCATGATTCTCAGGATACATTCCTGTTGCGATGGAGTAGTGGTTAGGAAAAGTCTTTGAAGGAAACGACGGAATAAGCGACTCTGCCTGTACTCCATTTTTAATGAAGTTGACAATATTAGGAGGTTGAAATCGCTCTACATAATCCCATCGAAAGCCATCTAACGAAATAAGTATCAAATAGGGTTTCTCTTGTGATGCTTTAGAATTTGTTATTGGAGTGCCTTTAACTAGGCTAGCTGTGGGCTTGCAGGAAAATATTAAAAGTATGCTAAGGCATACTATGATTTTTAATGATATACTTTTCATCAATTTTTTTAATGTGTTTTTTTCTTTAAAATAACATCAATTGCCTCGGTCACCTCTTCAGCATTCTGTTTTGTAAAACATAAGGGAGGTTTTGTTTTTAAAACGTTATCATCTGGACCGTCCGTACTTATAAGAATATGACGATTTCTAAGTTCGTTTTTTATAGTGCTAGCTAATTTTTTATCGGTTTCTTTAGAACCTTCTTTAACGATGTCTATACCTAAGAATAATCCTTCTCCACGGACATCACCAATGCACGAATGGCGTAACTGCAATTCTTTAAAAAGAGATTTGTAATAGCTGCCAACTTCTGAAGCATTCTGCTGTAAATCTTCTATTTCGATAACTTCTAATACGGATAATCCGATAGCACAAGAAACTGGATTTCCACCGAAAGAACTAAAGAATTCAACTCCATTTTCAAAGGATTCTGCTATTTCATCTGTTACAACTACAGCTCCAATAGGATGTCCATTACCCATAGGTTTCCCCAAGATTACAATATCTGGAACAACATCGTGCTTTTCAAACCCCCAGAAGTGACTTCCTAAACGGCCAAAACCAGTTTGTACTTCATCACTAATGCAAAGCGCTTCCTTTCTTCTTATCTCTGGGTATAAATTTTTTAAATAGCCTTCTGCTAGAGGCACTTGACCACCGCAACCAACAATTGGTTCGCTAATAAAAGCTGCAATAGATTTTTGAGTGTTACTAAGGTTTTCAATAGCTTCTTGAGCATATCGATTTCCTGCATTTTTGTCAGTAAATTTTCCACGATAAACATCTGGAAGGGTAGTTTTAATGATATGACTTTGTTGCCCTTGTCCTTTTGGATTATTGAATTTGTAATCGCTAATATCAATGGATAGTTGGGTATTGCCATGGTATCCATGCTCCATGACCATAAGATTGCTATTCTTGGTATGGTGTTTTGCCATCCGTATCGCTAAATCACTCGCTGCGCTGCCAGAATTAACAAAGAATACCTTGTTTAGCTTACTAGGGAATTTGTTTAATAATTTTTCTGAGTATTTGGCAAGTAAATCATATACATAGCGGGTATTTGTATTTAGTTTCGCCATTTGACGTTGTCCGGCTTCTACAACTTTAGGGTGCGAATGTCCAACATGTGGAATGTTATTATAGGCATCCAAAAATGTATTTCCATGCGAATCGTACATATATTGAAAAGCTGCCCGATTCATCTGAATTGGTTTCTTATAACTAACCGATAAAATAGAACTGATATTTTTTTTCCTATTATCCAGTGCAGTATTCAATGATTCTGATTGATGCTTTGAAAAACCTACAGCTTCCCTAAATAGATTTTCTATTTCAATGGGGTTAAAACGAATCCATTTATGAAGTGTCTTCCACGCATTTTCTTCACTTTGTGTAGCGTAGCTATTATCTGGATTTGCTTGTTTGGCATGAGCGGAATTGCAAACGCTTGTACATAATCTAGCTGCTATTAAATAATATAAAATGCTTATTTCTAATTCTTTAAGCGGTATTACCTCATTATATGATTTTAACAGTGTTGTTGCGTATTCTAAAGGGCTTTCTTTATCATATGCCGCATAAGTCATTGCAATTGTGACCTCATTAATTAGTGGTGCGTAGGATAAATCTCCAAAATCAATTAAACCAGATACCTTCTGATTTTCTACTAAAACATTCCATTCGTTAGCATCATTATATAGTATTTGTTTTCGTAATTGGGGTAATATTGGTGTAACATATTCTTCAAACTGATTAAAATAATAGCGTACTAAACTTCGGTCTCTGGCATCAGTTATAGTAGGAAGATATTTTTTGTTGAGTGAAAAATATTGCAGGTCCCATTCCCATTTTCGCGCTTGTAAAACATAACTAGTTAAGGAGTTTAGCTTTTGATTTGTTTTAGCTAAAACAGCCCCTAAAGATTGGTATACGTTTTTACTAGGTTCGGTTTCCGCTAAAAATTCACCCTCTAAAAAGGTAAGCAAGCGATAAATAACTTTTACTCCATCAATTGTAAGGACTTTTATAAATTCATTTGTGGAAAATGTTATGGGTTTCGGGAAATTACAGTAAGTTTCATTAGTAAGGTGCATTAAAACCTCATTTTCTGCTTCCAGTACAGCAAGTAATTCTGCGGAATACCGATAAGACTTAAAAATATATTTACCCTGTTCTGTCTTAACAAGGTAATTGGCATTGTCGTAGCCATTAATCTTTTTTAAGGTTGAATTTTTAAAACCAAACTCTTTTTCAATTAAGTCTAAAAGTGCTGAATCCATTTAAGAGTTTAGAATTTCATTTACCAATTCCTTCGCACCAAATCTTACTGCATCAGTTGTAACCAAACCTGTTGTTTTTACAACTTCTTTTATTTTATCTAAGGCTTGTTCTTCCGACAACCCAACAGTATTAAGCGATATGCCTATAGTTTTTGGTTTTGTTTGAGAGCCACAAACGCTCGCAACTGCTTCATTTAATTTTATGAATTCGTCCAAAGGAGGAATAGGGATATGAGAAACAGGTTCCCTTAAGTTTTTATGTGCTGCCTTGTGGCATAGAATAAAATGTGTGGCTTGTGACCCTCTTAACAATGGAAGTGTAGCTGTACTCCCAGGGTGGGCTAGAGAGCCTTGACCTTCTATTATTACGATATCTTTATCGGCATGTTTTAAAACAGCCTGTTCAACTGCTCCAGCAGCTTGATCTACTTTTATTGCATCTAATGGTATACCATCCCCCATTAAAGTTATCCCTATTTGGCCAGTAGGTACAAAACCAATTTTCACATCACGATTTTTAAGTTCTGCATAAAGCTCTAGTCCAGCTGTCATTTTACCCGCAGCCATATCCGTTCCTATCATAAGAATGCGTTTGTTTTTCAATTTTGCAGCTTTTCCAGTAGCTATTGGATAACTATTTTTTGGTTCTCTTACATCCCAAATCACCTGATTATCGCTTTTTAGTAAATGTCCAAATCGAGCATTTAAATTGTCATGCAAACCATTTATTAAGGATAAGCCTTTATTTAAAGCTTGTTCAACAGGTTTATCCCAAGCGTCTGGAAACTTACCTCCAGATGGTGCTATTCCTAAAACAAGGATTTCGCTTCCTTTTTGTATTGCTTCATCAATCGAGTTTACAATAGGAATATCATACGGTAAGTTAACAGCCTCATTTACCAATTTCCCTGCAAATTTTGAATCAATAACGCAAACAATAGGGTGTTTTGAAAACCGCATTAAACCATAACCCATTTTACCAGAATCATTGTCTAGCGCTCCCTCCATATAAATGCATAACTTTTTATTAGAGTCAAACATTGTGTTCTTAGTTTATAGCTTTAAACTTTGCGCCATGCCCTGGAATATCCAAAGGCATGGTAATTTCATCAACTAATGGAGCACCTTCACAAGGGTCAGGATTTAAATTTAAATGAGAATCTAAATCAATATGGTTAAGCGCTCCAGAAACAGCTGCACCTGCTGCTATTGAAATAGAGCTTTCACCCATACAGCCAATCATAGTTTGCAAACCATATGATTTAGCTGTTTCGATAATACGCAGAGCTCCTGTGATTCCACCACACTTCATCAACTTCATATTTACACCGTCTACCGAGTCTGCCCATTTTGGAATATCACTTGCAAAACGGCAAGATTCGTCAACAAATAGGGGTAAAGGACGATTTCTAAACAGTTCCTTTAAATCAAATTCTTGACCTTCTTTCAATGGCTGTTCTACATATTCACAATTTCGCTCAGCTAACCACTCCATCATATGTTTAGCATCTTCAAGAGACCAACCTCCGTTAGCATCTACGCGTATAGCAATAGGATTGGTTTTATGGTAATTTAACACTTCGTTATACATTGCTTTATCCGCTTCGATACCGTCATTGCTTCCTAGTTTAACCTTTAAGGTTTTTATACCCATATCTTTTAGAATAAGAGGTAACCTAGTTCTCGCTTCTTCTGGAGGCATAATACCTAAAGTAATGGAAGTGGCGTGTTTGGGTTTTGTAAAACCCAATAATTGATATAAGGGTAGTTGTTCTTTCTTAGCTTTTAAATCCCAAAGAGCAATGTCTAACGCCGCTAATGCACATGGAGAAACCCCTGCTTCTAAAGCAGCTTCATAAGTGTGCTCAATAGCACTAAGTTTTTTATAGTCTTTTAAAAAACTCTCTAATTGTATTTGCGCTTCCTCAGGAGTAGAAGCTCCTTCAGATTTCCCTGGAGAAGTTTCTCCCCATCCAGTATGTTTTCCATCGGTAATCGAAACATATAAGTTTGACTGGCCGTCACGGACACCTCTGCTTATTTTAAGAGGATATAGTTTTTTAAGATATACGGTTTTGAAAGCTACATTCATAAATTATATGTTGGTAGATACCTCTAAAGTATTAGAATTTATCCATGTTTTCAAGAACAAATTGTTGCAAAGATTAAATTTGTAGAAATATACACTAATGAATGTATCAATTGAACCAAGTTGGAAGCCTTTTTTACAGCCCGAATTTGAAAAGCCTTACTTTAAAGAACTTACGGCTTTTGTAAAGAATGAATACCAAAAGCATACGTGTTACCCTAAAGGTTCTGCTATTTTTTCCGCCTTTGACCATTGCCTTTTTCATAATACCAAAGTGGTTATTATTGGACAAGATCCTTATCATGGTCCCAATCAAGCTAATGGATTGTGTTTTTCGGTAAAGAATTCTATACCACATCCGCCTTCATTGGTAAATATTTTTAAAGAGATTAAAGTTGATATGGGTACTCCATATCCAAAAAGCGGTAATTTAGAAAGATGGGCAGAGCAAGGCGTGTTACTTTTGAATGCTACGTTAACCGTTCGGGCACATGAAGCCGGTAGTCACCAAAAAAAGGGCTGGGAACAATTTACAGATGCAGTTATCTCTATTCTTTCTAGAGAACAGCAAGGGCTGGTTTTCTTACTTTGGGGTGGTTTTGCTAAGAAAAAGGCAAGTTTAGTAGACAAAACCAAACATCATATTTTAACTTCAGGACATCCATCTCCTTTAAGTGCTAATCGTGGACTTTGGTTTGGTAATCAGCATTTTAGTAAAACAAATGACTTGCTTAGTAAACAAAGTAAAGAAGCTATAGTTTGGTAAAAGCATTAAAATCTTAAGTCTTCTAAAATATCTTATCATTTTGTGCGTTAATTTCCTATAAAACCGATAAAAATTCTTACAAATGAATATGCCTAATACAATTTTGTTAGTTGATGATGACGATACAACAAACTTGCTAAATAAATTTTTTGCCGAAGCTATAGATGATACCATAGATGTAGTTACAGCAGTAAATGGTTTAGAAGCACTTCAATTTTTAGAAAATAATGATATTGAAGCTATTGGTCCTTGTTACATAATTTTGGATGTTATGATGCCTATTATGGATGGATGGGAGTTTTTAGAAGAGTTTAATAATCGTTTTGATGCTATATTTAAAGAGCAAGTGACTATTTCTATACTTACAGGATTAGATTCCGAAAAAATTGCTAAAAAAGCAAAAGACAACTCTTTAGTAGAAGATACTGTAGAAAAACCGTTGTCCGATTCAAAGTTTAGAGAATTGCTTACCGTGCATTATGCTGATAAACTAGGCCAATAGTTCTTTACTTTCTTTAATTTCAGAAATTAAATCTAACTCAAAGAGTTGTTTTTGGATTTTTTGTAAAGTTTCTGTTTCAAGTTGCTCTTGACCCCATTGAGTTTTTGAGAGCCAAATTTTAATATCCTCTAGTTTTTGTTCATACCTATTAGCTAATGTTCTATCTATGCTAGGAATCATTTTAAACTCCTCGGTATATAAATTAATAACTTCTAAAATGTGCTTAAGCAAGCCATTATTTTCTTCAACAAATTTATTAGTAGCTGCTACTACAAAACAAGGCCATAGGGTAGGGCAGTCACCCAATCTTCTAAAGGTGCCTTTATCTACCAATGGTTTTGTAGTAAAATGTTCCCACATAAAATAGTCGGCACTTTTCTCGGTTAATCCTTTTACAGCTCCATTTAGGTTGTTTATTACTTCAAATTGTAACTCTTTGGTTTTCCAGCTTTGTTGCTTAGCATGCACATAGGCCATTAAATGGCTTCCGCTACCATATCTGCTAATAGCTGCTCTACTTCCTTCTAAGTCAGCTATTGTCTTAAATTTGCTATCTGCAGCTACATGAATACCCCACAAGAGCGGAGAAGAAATATAAGTTTGTGCGATTTTTGAAGGATTACCATCAGTGATACTTTTTACAATTCCTTCTGTTAAAATTATTGCAAGATCAGTATCTTCATCATTGAGCATTTGGGCCATTCTCCCTGTTCCTTCGTGGATGTCTGTCCATTCTAAATCGATTCCTCTTTCAGCAAAAGCTCCTTCTTCAATAGCAAGATGCCATGGTAAATTAAAATGTTCAGGTACTCCTATTATTCTTACCGTTTTCATTGATGAATCTTGATGTAATTATTATGAAATTTTATTTATACAGTATTGTATTAAGTCGTCTACAGTTTTAGAAGGATTTTTAGAAAATTCTCCGGTAGCTCTATTGGCAAGAATAGCATTCATTGATACTGCTTTATGACCCAAAAGTGATGCAAGACCATATATGCCAGCTGTTTCCATTTCTAAATTTGTTATTTGCTTATCTTGGTATGTAAAGGTTTTTAGTTTGTGGTGAAAGTCGGTCAACTGGGGTGATAAACGTATACTTCTTCCTTGTGGAGCGTAAAAACCAGCATTAGTTACTGTAATTCCAAATCGTATACGATTTGAGCTTAGTGTCTGAGCTAAATTTTTGTCTGAATTAAACACATATGGGGTGATATTTTTGGATTGCCATTCTAAATGATTGATTAGGCTAGAGACAAAGTCATTATTTTGTTTCCCATAAATCTGATAAAAGTGCATTAACCCATCTAGACCAATAGCGGTTTCGCTTAACAAGAAAGAATCAATAGCTATGTCTGATTGAATTGCTCCAGATGTACCAATACGGATAAAATTTAAAACGGTTTTTTTACCCTTTTCAGTCCGACTGCCAAAATCGATATTTACTAAGGCATCCAATTCATTTATAACAATATCAATATTATCTGTTCCAATACCAGTTGATATTACTGAAATCCGTTTTCCATTTATAGTACCTGTATGGGTTATAAACTCACGCTTTCCTTTTCGCAGTTCGATGGAATCAAAATATTTAGAAACATCACCCACACGGTCGGGGTCGCCAACAGTGATAATGGTGTCTGCAATGTCTTCTGGTAGTAGATTAAGGTGGTAGATACTGCCATCTGAATTAAGAATCAGCTCAGATGCTGCTAATGGCATATTATAATTTTAAAATTCTGTCTGAAGTAGTATTATACAAGAAGTTATATTTTAATGCTCCTCCTAAATAAGCCTCGTCATCCCTTATTTGTGCATAATAATTACTATTACCTTGCAAAACTTCTTTACCAATTTTACTTAATCTAACTGGGCTTAAAGAGCTAAATAATGGTTTCATTGTACTTAATACACGGTTGTATTGCGTATCGCCAAAACCATGAAAGCCTTGGTTAGATAAAATCTGACCTAAAAATTCCTTACGAGTTTTAGGCTTTTCTTGAACGGCAAGATTTAAAATATGATTTTCTACTCCATTGAGACCATTCTTAATACTTGGAAAACGTTGTAAATGTACTTTTATAGCATCTGAAAGGTAGTCAAACTGATAATTTTTATAATCAGAAAGATTTTCTAAACGTATTGGGTTGTCGCTGCAGTACAATTGCCATACATAATCGGCATATTCTAAATCGTTTTGAGAGAGAATAGTGCGATTTTCATATAACGATACTAGTTTATCATCACTCAATTCGTTTAAAGCATACAGTTTATCTGTTTCATCTTCTTTACCGCTACATACCAATGAAATCTCTGCGTGTCTGCGGTGTGTTTTCAGCCAACTAAGAACTGCCAACATATTTACTTGACAAAAGAGATCATATTCAAACCAAAGAACAATTTGTTCCTGCTGTTTATGGTTACAAAGAGAACGATATTCTTTCAAGGTCTTTTCAACAAACCAAGATTTAGATACTTTGTAGTTTTTATTTAAGAACTCAAAACGAGTTTTCCAGAAGGATTCGCTACCGACAGTACTTAAAGTTTTTCCTTCACAAAGCATTTCTCGCCATGTAATGATATCACCTTTTAGTGGCAATGTTTGTAGCCTTTCAGTAAAACTATCTCCATTGGTAATATGCAACAGTGATTTCATCGTCAGGGTAGTTTACGTTAGTTAGTAATATTAAATGTAACATTTAAACCAAAAAAAGAAAAATAATTCCAACAAAACATTGCCGTTTAACAGAAAAAATTAACAGATTATCGATAAAATCAATTCCCTACGCAACCAGGATTCATTTTTTAGCCTCCAACTCGCTTTACATTAAAGCCTTTTTGTTTTAAGAAATCCATAATCTTATCGCGATAATCTCCTTGAATAATAATAGTCTCGTTTTTAAAACTACCACCCACACTTAACAACGATTTTAATTCTTTTGCTAGTTTCTTAAAGTCGGAAGTGGCGCCAGTATAGCCTTCTAAAATAGTAATAGGCTTTCCCTTACGCTTTTCATATTTACAGATAATTGGAGCATCTTGCAGCCAATAGTCAGGCTTTTTAGGCTTTGGAGTAGCTGATTCTTCAGGAATATGATTAGGAAATAGATTTTTGAGTTGGTCGCTTATGTCCATAGCACTACTTTTTTACCAAACCAAGTTCTATTAAACGCTCATTCAAATACGCACCTGCTGTGGTATCTTCAAATTGTTTAGGATTATCATCATCAATACAATCCTTTAAACAGTTTAGTGGCATTTCACTAACTGGATGCATAAAAAATGGAATAGAATATCGAGAAGTGCCCCAAAGTTCTCTAGGAGGATTAACAACTTGATGTATGGTAGATTTTAGTTTGTTATTGGTTAATCGAGAAAGCATATCGCCAACATTAATCATTAGTTGGTCTGGTCTTGCAATAGCATCTACCCATTCGCCTTCATGGTTTTTTACTTGTAAGCCTTTGCCGTGAGCTCCCATTAATAGGGTTATTAAGTTAATATCTCCATGAGCTGCCGCACGTACTGCATTCTTAGGTTCAGAAGTAATAGGAGGATAGTGAATAGGTCTAAGAATTGAATTACCGTTTTTAATCCATTCATCAAAATAAGTTTCCTCTAAATCTAAATGCAGCGCCAATGCTCGTAAAACGTATTTAGCAGTTTTCTCTAGCATTTGGTAGGTTTCTTTGCCTACAGTATTAAATTGCGACAATTCTTTAACTATAACATTACCAGGATATTCTGCTTCTAATTTTGGATTATCATCTACATATTGCCCAAAATGCCAAAACTCCTTTAAGTCACCTTCTTTTTTGCCTTTTGCATGCTCTTTTCCAAACGAAGTATAACCACGTTGACCTCCAATCCCTTCTATTTCATAAGAATCTTTAATGTCTTGCGGTTGTGAAAAGAATTTTTTAATCTCTGCATAAAGGTTTTTTACTAAATCCTCAGGAAGAAAATGCCCGCTTAGAGCAACAAAGCCAATATCTTCAAACGCACTACCAATTTCTTTTATGAATTGTTCTTTTCGTTTGGAATCTCCAGATAAAAAATCTTCAAGATTTACACTAGGTATTGCGCTCATGATACAATGATTTAATTTAAGTCAAATTTAATAAAACTCATTCAACCATTTTAAAATTAGAAGGCATCTGACCTTTTTATTACTTTTATCCTTCTTATAAATTTTAGTATGCGATACCATATTGGAGATTTTGATAATAAAATCTTAGTTAAGCTCTACGAGCGAATGCTAAAACCTAGAATGATTGAAGAGAAAATGCTTATTCTACTTCGACAAGGTAAAATCTCAAAATGGTTTAGTGGAATTGGACAAGAGGCAATTTCAATAGGAGTTACTTCTGCTTTAAAGGATGAAGAATATATCCTTCCAATGCATCGAAACCTAGGTGTTTTTACCACTAGAAACGTTCCTTTAAATCGATTATTCGCTCAATGGCAGGGTAAAGCTAGTGGCTACACAAAAGGAAGAGATAGAAGTTTCCATTTTGGAACGCAAGAACATAAAATTGTGGGGATGATTTCGCATTTAGGTCCACAACTTGGCGTAGCTGACGGTATAGCTCTTGCAGACTCTATAAGGCGGAAAAAGCGAGTAACGGCAGTATTTACTGGTGAAGGAGGAACAAGTGAAGGTGATTTTCATGAAGCACTTAATGTAGCTTCTGTTTGGAATTTGCCGGTCCTTTTTTGTATTGAAAATAATGGCTATGGTTTGTCTACACCCACAAAAGAACAATACAATTGTGAACATTTAGCGGATAGAGCTAAGGGTTATGGAATAGAATCTCGAATTATTGATGGAAATAACATTCTTGAAGTATATGCTAAGGTAAGTGAATTATGCAAAGCATTACGAAAAAGACCACGCCCAGTGCTTTTAGAGTTTAAAACCTTTCGTATGCGAGGTCATGAAGAAGCAAGCGGCACCAAATACGTTCCTGAGAAGCTAATGGCTAAGTGGGCTAAAAAAGACCCTATTTCTAATTTTGAAAACTTCTTACTAAAACAAAAAATAATTTCTGAAGAGCTTATTGAGAAAATGAAAGCGGATATTACCGAAGAAATTAATGTAAATCTTGATGTAGCTTTTAATGAAGAAAAGATAAGCTCTAGTTCAACAAAAGAATTAAATGATTTATATAAAACATTTGATTATAAAGAGTTTAAAAGTAAAGGTTCAACAAAAAATATTCGACTTGTAGATGCCATTTCCGAGGGCTTACGTCAATCTATGGAACGTCATAACGAGCTAATTATAATGGGGCAAGACGTTGCTGAATATGGAGGAGTTTTTAAGATTACTGAAGGTTTTACCAAGGAGTTTGGACGAAGTAGAGTGAAAAATACACCTATATGTGAATCTGCGATAGTATCCGCTGCTATGGGCTTGTCTATTAATGGGATGAAAGCAGTTGTAGAGATGCAATTTGCAGATTTTGTAACTTCTGGTTTTAACCCAGTTGTAAACTACCTTGCTAAAGTTCATTACAGATGGGGTCAAAATGCAGATGTTGTTATACGTATGCCTTGTGGTGGTGGAGTAGGAGCCGGTCCTTTTCATTCACAGACTAATGAAGCATGGTTTACCAAAACTCCTGGGCTTAAGGTGGTATATCCTGCTTTTCCAGCAGATGCAAAAGGCTTATTAAATACGGCGATAAACGACCCTAATCCAGTGCTATTTTTTGAACATAAAGGATTATACCGAAGTGTATACGGAGATGTGCCTGAAGACTATTACACCTTGCCATTTGGTGAAGCCAGTATATTAAAAACTGGAGAATCAGTCAGTATTGTTACTTATGGAGCCGGTGTTCACTGGGCCTTAGAAACTTTAGAAAAACATAGCGAAGTTGATGCTGACCTTATCGATTTAAGAACTCTTCAGCCTTTAGACACAGAAACTATCTATAAATCCGTGCAAAAAACAGGTAGGTTGTTGATTCTACAGGAAGATTCACTTTTTGGTGGTATTGCCAGTGATATTTCTGCGTTGGTAATGGAAAATTGCTTTGAATACTTAGATGCTCCAGTAAAAAGAGTGGGTAGTCTAGAAACTCCAATTCCCTTTGCTAAAAACCTAGAAGCGGAATATTTGCCAAAACAACGTTTTGAAAAGGAATTGCTAAATCTTCTCGAATATTAAATCAGTTAGGCTTATTTAAAGTATCTTCAATAGTGATGTATTTTAATGTAATTATTATAGGGGGAGGCCTTGCAGGCTTAACTGCTGCCATGCATTTACGCAAAGAAGGGCTTCGTGTATTAGTTGTAGAAAAGAATACCTATCCCAACCATAAAGTTTGTGGAGAATATGTTTCCAATGAAGTAAAACCATATTTAGAATATTTGGGGATAGATTTAGATTCAGTTGGAGTAGTCGCAATAGACACGCTGCAAATAAGTACAAGGTCTGGTAAAAGCATTGAGACAAAGCTCCCCTTAGGTGGTTTTGGAGTAAGTCGGTATACATTTGATGAGATATTGTATAAGAACGCTTTGAGCCTAGGCGTAGAATTTATATTTAAATCTGCCACTAAAATTATATTTAATAATGACTCCTTTGAAATTACACTCTCATCAAAAGAAAAATATATTAGTAAAGTAGCCATAGGTGCCTTTGGAAAACGTTCAAATTTGGACAAAAAGTTAAATAGAAGGTTTATCCAACAAAAATCATCATGGCTTGGCGTAAAATGCCACTATGAGTTTGAGGACTTTCCATCCAATTTAGTTGCGCTACACAATTTTTATGGGGGTTACGGAGGACTATCTAAAACTGAAGATGGAAGCATTAATTTTTGCTATCTAACAAACTTTAAAAGTTTTAAAAAATTCAACTCAATTGAAGCGTTTAATGCCAATACAGTGTCGAAGAATCCTTTTTTACATGAGTTTCTTACCAACGCAAAACCAAAGTTTAAAAAACCACTAAGTATAGCTCAAATTTCTTTTGAGAAGAAAAATGCAGTTGAAAATCATATGCTTATGTGCGGTGATAGTGCTGGTTTAATTCATCCGCTTTGTGGTAACGGTATGGCAATGGCTATCCATAGTGCTAAAATAGCATCGGACTGTATTATTAGTTATTTTAATGAAAGACATAGTAGAAAAGTATTAGAAGAAACATATGATTTACTTTGGAGAAAAGAATTTAACAGCAGATTACGCATGGGAAGAGGCATACAAAAGGTATTATTGAGCAATTCAATTTCTGAAACTGCTATTGCTACGATTGCACGTTCAGAAAAAATACTGCAATCGATGATTAAACGCACGCATGGAAACCCTATATTAGTCTAATGCAGTTAGCAATCCGAAATACAGATATTGAGTTAATGGATAACCCGAATTTAGGGGTTCATGAACTTAAAAAAGTATTTAAAGACATCAATCGGGTTAATAACTTACTAGGTGGCAGTAAGATTAGCCTAAATGCATTGTGGAAACTGATAAAAGATTGTCCTAAAGAATCGTATACGATTTTAGATATGGGTTGTGGAGATGGATTTATGCTTCGTAAAGCTGCATTATTCTTAAGAAAGAGGAATGTTAGGGCTAAGCTTATTGGATTAGATTTACGTGAAGATATACTTTCTATAGCTAGAGAAGCATCTAAAGATTTTCCTGAAATTAGTTATATAAAACAAAATGTTTTGCAATTAAAACCAGACAAATTTCAATGCGATATACTGCTTTGTACGCTTACCATGCATCATTTTAATAATGAAGAGATTGCAGTTTTTTTAAAGAAGTTTATCTCTATTTCAAAGTTAGGCGTAGTGATAAATGACTTGCAAAGAAATAAAATAGCTTGTTACCTCTTTAAAGTTTTTAGAATCTTTTTTCTTAAAACTACAATTGCAAAAAAAGATGGACTAACTTCCATAAAAAGCGGGTTTTTAAAAGCCGAGTTACAGGAGTTTGCAAAAAATATACCAACTGTTATTCATCAAATAGAATGGAAATGGGCTTTTCGCTATGTATGGGTAATACAAACCAATCGACTAAGGTAATCTATGAATGAAGTTAGAGTAGTTGGAGTTTCAAAAGAGTTACCTCCCTATTGCAGAACTACAAAAGATATTATTCCTTTTGTAAATCTTTGGCTTTCCAACCAAGAAGATCGCTTTAGAAGAAAAGTTATTAAGATTTTTGAGGGCGCAGGGGTAGATAAGCGCTATGGTATTATGAATATTGACGAAGTATTTAACGCTACCTCTTTTGAAGCAAAAAATACTATTTATGTTCGTGAAGTAAAGAAGCTAGGTGCTAATTGTTTAAAGAAGGCCCTAGTAAAGAACAACTGGGACCCTAATACTTTAGATTATATAATCACAGTTAGCTGCACCGGTATTATGATTCCCTCATTAGATGCTTACTTAATAAATGAGTTAGGGCTAAAGCAAGATGTGGTGCGATTACCAGTGACAGAGATGGGTTGTGCTGCGGGAGTTTCAGGTTTGATATACGCTTCAGAATTCTTAAAAAATAACCCAGGGAAAAGAGCAGCAGTAGTTGCTGTAGAAAGTCCAACTGCTACTTTTCAGCTTAATGATTATTCCATGGCAAACATGGTTAGCGCTGCTATTTTTGGCGATGGGGCTGCTTGTGTTTTATTGTCTTCGGATGAAAAGGATATTGGACCAAAAATTTTAGGCGAAGAAATGTATCATTTTAAAGATGCTACACATATGATGGGTTTTGATTTAACAAACACTGGACTAAAAATGATTCTTGACCCAGCAGTGCCTGAAGTTATTGCATCGCATTTCCCAAAAATTGTACATCCCTTTTTAGAGAAGCATGGTAGTTCTATTGAAAAGGTGGACCATTTAATTTTTCATCCTGGCGGACGTAAAATTGTGCAGACTGTTGAGGATTTGTTTGGTAAATTAGGAAAGCAAATTGATGATACTAGAGAAGTCCTTCGAAACTATGGGAATATGAGTAGTTGTACTGTTTTATATGTTTTAGAGCAGTTTTTAGAAAAAGATATAGACAAAGGAGAACAAGGGTTAATTCTAAGCTTTGGTCCAGGATTCTCGGCACAACGTGTTTTAATAGAATGGTAAAGCCCCTCCCAACCCTCCCCGAAGGAGAGGGCTAAGGGAACTTAACATTAAATGAATGAGTAGTATAAATTCTGATAAGAAACAAATTTCGCCTAAATGGGCTTTAATTTTGGGTGGTAGTAGTGGTCTTGGTTTAGCAACTGCTAAAAAGTTGGGTAGTAAAGGTTGCAATGTTATTGTTGTTCATAGAGATAGAAAGTCAGATTTACCAGAAATTGAATCAGCTTTCAAACAAATAGAGGGAAATAATGTTAGATGCATCAATTTCAATGCTGATGCTGTTAATCCCGATAAACAAAACGAATTAGTTAAAAAGATTTCAGAGCTGCTTGATGGAGAAAAACTTAAAGTGCTAGTTCATAGTATAGCAAAGGGAAATTTAAAACCAATGTGTGCTAAAGGTGGTAATGAATTGAATAACCAAGATTTTCAATTGACTATTAATGCAATGGCCATTAGTTTATACGATTGGGTTAAAGCATTGCATAGCCAAGGTTTATTTTCTGACGATGCACGAGTTATAGCTTACACTAGTGAAGGTAATAGTAAAGCGCTACCCAACTATGCGGCCGTATCTGCTGCTAAAGTTACCCTAGAAGCTATTGTGAGGAATATCGCTTTAGAATTTGCTTCAACCGGTATTAAGGCTAACTGCATTCAAGCAGGAGTTACAGACACAAAGTCTATGCGCATGATTCCTAAGAGTAATTTAATAGTAGAAGAAGCTTTAAGAAGAAACCCTAATGGACGACTAACAACACCAGAAGATGTAGCTAACGCGGCCTATCTTTTAACTACTGAAGAAGCCAAATGGATTACTGGAACAATTATTAAAGTGGATGGAGGGGAGAGTTTACGCTAATGACTACTAAAGAAATAATTGCAAAACTCCCATACGCAAAGCCTTTCTTATTTGTTGATGCTATTACCGAAATTAACGATAATGGGGTAGTCGGAAACTTTACATTTAAAGCTGATTCTGATTACTATAAAGGCCATTTTAAAGATTTTCCTGTAACTCCTGGTGTTTTGTTGACAGAATGTTGTGGACAAATAGGCTTGGTATGTTTAGGAATTTACCTTTTAGGAGAAAAGACAAACAACAACACTAAAATAGGCCTCTCCAGTTCTGAAATGGAGTTTTTACAACCCGTCTATCCAAATGAGAAAGTTACTGTAAGCTCAGAATTAATGTATTTCCGTTTCCATAAACTTAAATGTAAAGTAAAAATGCATGATTCTAATGGGAACCTGGTTTGCAAGGGAGTTATTGCTGGAATGATTAAAACCGATACTGATGAAGCGTAGGGTAGTGGTAACTGGTCTTGGGGTATGTGCGCCAAACGGAGTGGGGTTAGAGGTCTTTTCAAAATCAATGGAAGAGGGCAAAAGTGGTATTCAGTTTTTTGAAGAACTTAAGCAATTAAAATTTTCATGCCAAATAGGTGGAAAACCAGATATTAAAGACATTAATTTAAACAATTACTTTAGTAATGTTCAATTGAAAGATTTAAACTCTAGCGGACTTCTTTACGGGGTAATTTCTGGATTAGATGCTTGGAAGGATGCTGGATTAGAAAAAGTAGATGCAAAAGAACAACCAGATTGGGATAGTGGAATCGTTTTTGGCACAGGAATTCTTGGAGTAGATAAATTTAGAGAATCCATTTACAAACTAGACCAAGGGAATGTACGTCGTTTAGGTAGTACTTCGGTAATACAAACCATGGCGAGTGGTATTAGTGCCTATTTAGGCGGAATTTTAGGTTGTGGCAATCAAGTAACAACCAATTCTTCAGCTTGCACCACAGGAACAGAGGCTATTTTAATGGGTTATGAGCGGATAAGAAATGGTAGTGCAGAAAGAATGTTGGTTGGTAGCTGTAGCGATAGCGGGCCTTATGTTTGGGGCGGTTTTGATACCATGCGTATTCTTCCAAGAAAATATAATGAGAATCCAGAAGCGGCAAGCAGACCAATGAGTGCAACTGCAGCCGGATTTGTTCCTGGCAGTGGAGCTGGGGCGCTTGTTCTAGAATCGTTAGAAAGTGCTTTAGAAAGAGGAGTAACTATTTATGCGGAAGTATTAGGTGGTGCAATAAATAGTGGCGGACAAAGGCTAGGAGGAAGCATGACAGCGCCAAATAATGAAGCAGTACAACGTTGTATCCAAGATGCAATTATAAACTCGCAGATTACAGCAGAAGACATAGATGCTATAAATGGTCATTTAACGGCAACTGGCAAAGATGCTGCTGAAATTCAAAACTGGAGTAGTGCTTTGGAGCTTTCTGGCATAAGTTTCCCCTATATAAATTCTTTTAAAGGACATTTTGGACATTGTTTAGCTGCAGCAGGAAGTATAGAATGTGTTGGAACTATACTACAGTTAAAAAATCAAATGGTGTATGGCAATCGTAATTGTGAAGATTTACATCCTGAAATTGAACAACTAATAGACACGGAAAGAATTCCACAAAAAACTATAAAAACCAATTTAAATTATATTGCAAAAGCTAGTTTTGGTTTTGGTGATGTTAATGCCTGTGCTATTTTTAGCAGATATACTACTTAATTATATAAAATGACGGAAGAAGAAAAATATCAAGAATTAAAGACTATAGTTAAAGCATATCTGCCTGATGATGTTAGTGTGACAGCTATAAACCTAGAAAGTAATTTTACCACTGAACTCAACATTAACTCTGCAAACCTTGTGGATATTGTTCTTGATGTAGAAGACAAATTCGATATTATGCTCGAAAACGATGATATGGATGGCATGCAAACTGTTAAAGACGCTTTGCTGATTATTGATAAAAAATTAGCGGAGAAATGAAAGCATTTTGGGATTGGATTTTGATTAAACTTAACGTTGATAAAAGACTAATAGCGCTCTATTGCATAATCTACTTTGCATGGGGTATGCTAATGAATTGGTTTGGTGCTGAAGTACAAATTGCCAAGTTTACGTTTTGGTGGCAAGTAATTACCTGTTATATCCTATACATGGTGCCAATTTCCTTGCTTTTACGCGGATTACCTTTTCATACACAGTATGCCTATGGCTTGGTAGCTATGTGTTTATTGGAGTTTGGCGGATACGCTCTAGAAACATCGTATGCCTATCCAAACAATCTAATTGACCAGTTCTTTAATGTGCGAAATTTTAGTCTGGCGATGGCACTGTTTTTCGCCTTATATTTTCCAGTTGGGAATTGGGCAGTAGGGAAGGTGTATCAATTTCTGTTCAATAAATGGCAAGCTAATTAACCTTTAAACGAGTATAATAACTTTTTAACCTCTATTTTCATATATATAATTGGCTAACAGTACTTTGCAAGCGTTACATAAATGAACACTATGAAACGTTTGGTATTAGTTGGGTTACTCGTCTTGGCATTTTCTACTATGTCTGCACAAAAAACAAGAGGAGAAAAACAAAAACAAGTAAATGAACTTTATAAAAATAGAGCAGTTGTAGAACGTTTTGACGGTGCTGTAATTAAGACAGAGGATCAAAAACAACAGGAGCGAGCTGCTAATGAAAAGAAGAGAATGCAAATTCTAAACTATTTAGATACTTTAAGTATATCATCTGGCGCAAAGAAAAAGCTACGAATAGATTTAGATGAGAATCCTTTTTCAGCGCGATTTCAAAAGTTTATGCTGCGCTACAAGAAAGAAGTTGTTATTAAACAGAACAAAACTAGCATAGCTCAACAAAAATAGTAGGAGTAAGGCCTCTATTTTAAATTAAAGAGCAACGTTACTTTAACCAAGTTATCTTCTCGTTTCTTTTTAATCTTAATACCAAAATCATAACTATAAATTTCGAAAAGCCCTTTAAGCTGATTCCCTTTTTTGGAAAATAGAATAGTCGTTGGTTTTGTAACACCCTTTAAAGTTAAGTTTCCTTTAACGCTATAATCATTTTTATTTTCAGTGACAAGAGTACTTTCAAAGCTTATTTTCGGAAAATCATCAGCATCAAAATATTTACCGCTTTTTAATGACCAATTTCTAAGTCCATTGTTGGTGTCTAGAGTTTCGACAGCTACAGAACCTTTAAATACAGAATTTTCAGGATTATCAAAATCAATTGAACTAGTAGATTCAAAACCTTCAATAGTTCCTTTTACATCTTTAGAGACAAACTCAAAGTTAACTTCAGCTTTGGTAATTGTAGCTTGAGCAGTACTACTTGTATGTACACCGTACGCAAGTATGAAATATAAAATTAGTTTGAATCTATTCATGTCAAGGCAATTCTTTAAAATTATACTTACTTCTTTATTCTTAAGAATATTGAACTGTTAAACTTACTAGAAATAGCTTATTTTTTCTACAAAATGAGGGTATTTTTACTAACTTTAAGAGAAACCTTATGAGTTTAATGATGGAAAGTACTCCAAAAGATAATTCAGTAATTAACGAAATGCTTTTTAAACTAGAGCGTAATCATGCTGAAATACAAACACTTTTAGGAAAATTGAATTCATATACTTGCGAACCTACCAATTATGAATGTTTTGAACGTTTACGGGATTTACGTGATAATATTGAATCACTAAAAAAGAGACATTTATTATTGTTTAGTGAATTAGATTCAAAACAATTAAATAATCAAAGTGAGTTAGTTAAGAAAATGCGTAACCAAATAGCGGCATTTAAAGAATTGGACCAAAAGATAGGTGCATATCTTATTGATACTAATGGTTATTGATTACACTTGTTTTTATTTAAATAGATAAAGTTGAATATAATTTCAAACACTCTATTTGACATACACGAGCATTCTGTATTATCATGAGAATGATATAGAAAGGCGGTGAGAAGAAGTGTAGGGTTTAGAAGCCCAAAATTATTCTATTTGACATAATATAAATTATAGTACATATTTATATATAAGTATCTGTACGTCAACACCTTAGCTGTAAGCTATAATTCTATTATGTAAAATATCCCTCACGTTTTTAGCTTTTAGGAGAATTACAACAGGGTCATCAACCTTTCTAATTTACGTAGCTTGAATATTTCTACACAGAAAAATATTTTTAGAAAATTTCAAATTCTTAGAAACCCTAGCGACAAACCTTTTAGCTGTAACTATAATTTGTCATTATGTCAAATTGCCGCTAGCAAACGCTCGATTGCTTTTTAAATTCTAAAATGCTGAAAAACGCATTTTAAATTTATACACAATTTGCAGCCGCTTGCCAACGCCAAAAAAAGCAAAACTTTTAGATTCTTTTGAAATATGCGATTTATGAGAAACTGTCTGCCAGTAAATTTTTCACAGAATTCTCGTAAACTTGCCGCAACAGCTCAAAATTTTGAAATCGACTTTTTAGGAGATTCACGAACACCTCTAAATTCAACAATAAACAAGCTTGTGAGTAAAATAAAATTTCTGAGCCCTTGCTACCCTTCGTGTTCCTAGAAACCTTTCTTTAATTTCTATTTTACATAATGTAGAGATAAGTAAACTATTTGAAATTCTCTATTTGATTGTAGCTAATATACTCGCCTAACTTCTCCATACCATTTGCAAAGACTTTTATTTCCCAGTTTGACAAGTATGAATGCTGTCCGACATTATGCTCAAAAAAGATAAAATTATCAGGTTCTATTAGTGTTTTCGAAGGAATCAAGAATATTAAAGGCTCAGTATTTGGTATAAAACCTATCAAAGCCACCCAAAGGTTATCTTTCGGCTCACCCAATTTTTCTTTTGGTATTTTCATGCTTTGTAATGTAATCAAATCCATTGGTTGAAGAAACACTTCAGATTGCGTACCATTTGAGGTTTTGACTATAAAATCAACTCCTTCCCTCCCATTTTCTTTTTCATTGATTTCAAGGCCTGCATTCGTCATTTCAGACTTTAAGATACTTTCTGCTTGGCTTTGAAATTCTGACATGTAACTAAGGTATCTTTTCTTTTTTTCTTGATAAAAAAAGAAACAAAAAAATCAAGGCTTACAGATAATTTTGGAAACAATGTACGGGTCGGTCGCTAAATTTTTAGGATCCATTGTAACTCTTCAGACTGCTTTAAGGCAATACAACCTATATCGCAGTTAACATATATGGAACCAGCCCCCTAAAATTCTTAACGCTCCTCTCCCCTATTGTTTTGCCAAAATTCTCTTAGGCCAAGGACAAAATAGAAATCGATATAAGTGCTAACTCCA
>CAYTRI010000021.1:21853-23953 GCA_964440105.1 uncultured Flavobacteriaceae bacterium | reverse complement strand
ATGTATCGGTTACAGCCATCCTCACCATTCCTAGATTGAATAGTTTTTAATTGCTGAATATTCTTAATAGTATCCTTAACAATATCTTCCTTAAAATCTGAAGCCTTTAGTTTTAAGTCTTTCTTTAACAACCATTTTACTAATTCTGCTTCTTTTAGTTCACTCAAACTTTCTTTAATTGCACCTTCCTTCTTTAAAACAGATTCCACCACCAAATGATGTTTGCTATGGTCTTGTCTAATATCTAGCGTAGCAAAATGAGTTTTAAAAATATGAACCTTATCTATAAATTGATCTAAATTGTCTAAATATAAACTATGGTAATTGGCAATTAAATCTTCACGAATTGCCTTAAGTGAAGTAACCAACTCTTGATAGGTTAAAACAATACTTGCATCGAACATAGATTTGTACAACTTATCGCTAAGTGTATTTAACCCATCTTGTAAACCTTTAAAAGTCAATTTTTTTCGAAGCGTTTTAAGTTCATTGTAATAACACTTCATCAATGTAACGCGCAACTCATCTGCGACTTGTTTTGTCATAGCTGCGGTAACAAAAGGGTTACCATCACGATCTCCACCAGGCCAAAAGCCTAGCTTCATAATATCATAATTCGCGAAGTCTTTGTTTCTAACGTTACTTTTTACGTATTGGAATAATTCTCCAATAGCATCATAATAGGTATTTCTTAAAATATAAATAATGTTCTTAGCCTCATCTAGCGGGGTAGGCTTTTTAGCATTAACTAATGAGGTAAGCCCTAATTGCTGAAGTGTAACATCAATATCATTTATTTGGTCACCATCTATAAGCGCTCTTAACTCTGCTATAATATCCAAAACTGCTGGAGTATAAAACTGTGTTGGGTGAGCAGTAAGTACTATTCTAGCACTAAACGTAGAAAGCTTTTTAGCAATCTTATCCCAATTTTTATTTTGGTCAACATGGCCAAAATAATCTTTAATGGATAGGGAATTGGTGTACTCCTGTAATTTTGGAAATGCAGAATCCTCAACACTATCATAAAGTACCACTTGGCGCTCCACATATTGTATAATGCGAAACATAAAATCCAATTGATCTCTTTCGTCTTTTATATCAGCAAAATTTGTGAAAAAGTTTGCTAAAATCTCTTGAGGTTTTTTACCCTCCTTTAAGCCTTTCTCACACTGGTCGAACAGTACTGGAATAAGCATACCAACGTTTTCTATATTTCTATAGGGTAAGCTTAAAAAAAGACTGTTATAAATATTGAATTTATTGGTAACAGATTTTTTAAATTCTTCTAATCTTTTTGCCTGCTGCATCTGGTTCATCTTTCCTATTTTATAATTAATGGCGCAATGTCAAATATCGTTATAAATGGTATAATCCATTATTAAATTAACTCCAAATCACACTTTTACAAAAGGTAAGTTATAATCCTAACAAGCGAAATCGTTATCGTAGAAAATGTTCTCGGTATTGGAGTACTCTAAAATCGAAAGTATTGAAATTTGGATTATTATCTTTTAAATCCTTGTAAGCTTGTAAACTGCCTACAGCTCTATTAGCTGCTCCAGATGGTGCGGTTAGCGATACAGTTTTAATTATCTTTTTTGTTTTTGGATGTTTAAACTGATGTATTCTAGGAACAGTATTCGAAATCACCTCAAGCTTAACGTCATGTTCTTTTAAATACCTTCTAAAAAAATATTCTGGACCATTTTTACTATTCCCTCCAGTAAATAACAAGGTTTCCACACTAGGATATTTTTCCAAATACCCAAACATATCACGAAGTTTAGCATTTTGCATTCCTAAATCTGAAGCATCTATTTTCTCTCGCTCCGCACTATCAACAATATCACAAATACCTATTTTATTTTCCTTTAAAAAACTTTTTCGTTCTTCAATGGCCATTTTAGTAGTCTCGAAACTTAGATTAAGTTGGAAAATTTCATTTAAAATTGGCCATAATTGTCCATCTCTACTGCCGTAACAGAAGTCAACATCTCGTTCTTTTAATTCTCTTGTAGTAAATCTTGGTGGTGGTAAAGTACCAACTATCAGTTTTTTAACTCTAGGAAATAGAAAAGGAGGAAAAGGGTGTTTATG
>CAYTRI010000021.1:0-21753 GCA_964440105.1 uncultured Flavobacteriaceae bacterium | reverse complement strand
AAAGCAGCTTCAAATTCTAAGTATTCTGAAAAGCCATCAGCAGGAATATTCTCAAATAGCAAGGTATCTACACGAACTTGAACGCTATTATAATCAACTCCACTTTTATTATTGATTCTAATGTTGGCACCCAACAATTCATCGTCTCTATCGGTACAAGCAAATGTTATTAAGACTGTCAATAAAACGGAAAGAAGAATCTTTTTCATAAATCTAGTTCTTTATAAAAGAACGCTCAAAAAAAGGATGTATTGCTATCTAATAAAAACGGGTTGATTTTCTTTTAAAGTGTGGGCTTGGCTAAATTCATAATCGTCATAATTAAAACCTTTAATATCTTCTAAGGTTTTGGCATCTTTATCTAGAATATAGCGTACCATAGAACCTCTTGCTTTTTTAGCAAAGAAGCTGATGATTTTAAGCTTATCATTTTTCCAATCTTTAAAAACTGGTGCTATTACTGGTACTTTAAGTTTTTTCTCATCAATTGCTCCAAAATATTCATTACTTGCTAAATTCACAAATAACTCATCTTTACCTAATTCTAAATTTAAGTATTTTGTTAAATCCTCTCTCCAAAATTCATATAGATTCTTTTTGCGACCTACTTTAAGTTGTGTACCCATCTCTAGACGATAAGGCTGCATTAAATCTAACGGTTTTAGTACTCCATAAAGCCCTGATAAAATACGTAAGGTATCTTGGAGTTGATCAAGCTTTTCTTCAGGAAGAGAATATGCATCTAAACCTTTATATACATCGCCATTGAATGTATATACAGCTGGTCTAGCGTTATCTACGGTAAAAGGAGTAGAAAATTGTTGGTTACGCTCCCAATTTAATTGGGCCAAATTATCTGAAATAGACATTAGCTCTGAAAGTGCCTTTGGTTTATTCTTAGCCAACAACTTATTCAATTTTACAGATTGCTCCATAAACTGATGATTACTAAATTTTTGAGTTGGTAATTTAGAATCTAAGTCCAGTGATTTAGCAGGGGATATTACAATTTTCATTTTCTATTCCTTTTACTCAAAAATAAAACCAAATTTTCAATTAATTTAATCCGTATGAAAAGACTTATTGATTAAGGGATTGAAAGAACTTATGCTATTCTGTATGTTGCGCATATTTACGCCACTTTTCTATACAATTAACCATATCTTCTGGAAGCTCAGAATTAAATCGCATCTCTTTACCAGTAAGAGGATGTTTAAATCCTAATGTTTTAGCATGTAATGCTTGTCTTGGTAAGATTTTAAAAGCATTTTCTACAAACTGTTTATATTTTGTAAATGTTGTTCCTTTTAAAATTTTATCACCTCCATACCGCTCATCATTAAACAAGGTATGTCCAATATACTTCATGTGAACTCGAATTTGGTGTGTTCTTCCTGTTTCCAATTTGCAAGATACCAAAGTAACATAACCCAATCGCTCAATAACTTTATAATGAGTAACTGCTTCTTTTCCTTCATCACCTTCTGGAAAAACAGTCATCTGCAATCTGTTTTTTGGATTACGAGCTAAATTACCTTCAATAGTCCCTTCATCATCTTCTACATTTCCCCAAACTAGTGCAATATATTCTCGCTCGCTTGTTTTATCAAAAAACTGTTTGGATAAATACGTCATGGCAGCTTCAGTCTTGGCAACGACCAATAGTCCAGAAGTGTCTTTATCTATTCTATGTACCAATCCTGGACGTTCAGAACTATTATTAGGTAAGTTTTCAATATGATAAACTAATGCATTTATTAAAGTACCAGAGTAATTGCCATGACCAGGATGCACCACCATTCCTGCTGGTTTATTTACCACTAAAAGCACCTCATCTTCATAAACAATATCTAAAGGAATATTCTCTGGGGTTAGCAAAAATTCATAGGGTGGGTGTTCGAATAAGACTCTTACCTCATCACCTGCCTTAACTTTATAATTCTGCTTTACAATTTTGTTGTTTACCCAAATATTACCATCCTTAGCAGCTTTTTGAATCTTATTACGAGTGGCATTCTCAATAAAATTCATTAAAAACTTATCAACACGAAGTGGTTCTTGCCCTTTGGTAGCTTTAAATTTATGATGTTCGTAGAGTTCTTCTTGTGGCTCTTCTAGATTTTGGTCAGCATCCATACTATTCCGAATCTGCTTGAATACGAGCTCTATCCGGTATTTTACCATTACCACAAACTAGCTCAATCTTAGAAGTTTTAGGTAGCTTATCGCCTGGCTTTATATATTTTCCCTTGTACTTCATTCTATAAACCATGTCTTTACCTAATTCCTCAATATAAGTTACCCTTTGCACTTCTAAACCAACAGCTCTCAATCTTGAAGTAGCATTCCTTTTAGTCACTTGAATAATATCTGGAACAGTAACTTTTTTATAGCCAGAAGGGTTTACTGTAAAATAGATTTTCCGATTATCTTTTACCTTACTGCCAGCAACTGGACTCTGTTCTAAAATAGAAAACCTAGGAAACTCTGGGTTATAATTGGTAGAATCTAAAACTTCATATCTAAGTCCAACATTTTCTGCCGCTTTTCGCATTTCTTGAACAGACATTTTAGAAAAATCAGGTACCTCAACAAACTCTCCATGATTGGTCTCACTTTTTAACCATTGCAAGGTTAAAAAAATCAATATAATAGCTGCAAGTAATGCTAGTCCTAATTGAATTAAGAAAGTTCTACTCTTTAAAAACTGAAAAAAATGTTTCATGAAAAATTGTTGACCAAACAAATATAGAAGAAACCCCCCTTTTTTCTTTACTTTGGACCTTGGATATTTAGATTTATGAAAAACGTAGCCATAATAATGGGCGGCTTCTCTAGCGAGTATGACATCTCTATAAAAAGCGCAAGTGTTGTTTTTAAACACCTAAACACCAATAAATACAGGTCTTATCGTATTTACATCACTAAACATTCTTGGTATTATTTAGATGATAACAAGATAGAGCATCATGTTAATAAGAATGATTTTAGCATTTGTATTAATGATGAAAAAGTGAATTTCGATGTAGTTTTTAATGCTATTCATGGGACACCCGGAGAGGATGGTATTTTACAAGCTTACTTTGAACTTTTGGATATTCCTCATACTTCATGCGATTCTTATCAAGCGGCATTAACATTTAATAAAAGAGATTTATTAAGTACCCTTAAACCATATGGCATTAAATGCGCTGCGTCATACTTTTTAAATCATGGCGATGCAATTGAACCAAAAGCAATTGTAGAAAAAGTAGGACTGCCTTGTTTTGTGAAAGCAAATAAAGCAGGTAGCAGCTTTGGCATTTCTAAAGTCTATGAAGAAAGAGAATTAAAAAATGCGATAGAAAACGCTTTTAAAGAAGATGATGAAATTATTATAGAATCTTTTTTAGATGGCACAGAAGTTTCAGTTGGAGTGATTACTTATAAAGGCAAAGTGACTGTATTACCTATTACAGAAATAGTAACCGAAAATGATTTCTTTGATTATGAGGCTAAATATGAGGGAAAATCGCAAGAAATTACTCCTGCTAGAATATCTAAAGAAAAACAAAATAAGGTCAGCGAAATAGCAAGACATATATATAGTACTCTAAAATTGAAAGGTTTTTCTAGAAGTGAGTTTATTTTTATTAATGATGAACCCTATTTACTTGAAGTAAACACCACCCCAGGGCTTACTGAAGAAAGTATCTTACCGCAACAAGCAAACGCCTATGGCATCTCATTATATGAGCTCTTTGAAAATGCTATAGAAGAGACCTTGAAGAAATAATACGTAACTTTAATAAAATACTTACTCTAAAATGAGGCGAGCAATTTTTCCTGGTTCTTTTGACCCGCTTACTCTTGGTCATTACGATATTATAAAAAGAGGAATTACCCTTTTTGATGAACTCTATATTGCAATAGGTATTAATGCTGATAAAAAATATATGTTTTCTTTGGAAGAACGGAAAAGGTTTATTGAGGAAGCTTTTAAGGACGAACCAAAAATTAAAGTAGTTACCTATCAAGGACTAACTATTGACTTTTGTAAAGAAATTAATGCCAATTTTATTTTAAGAGGACTACGTAATCCTGGAGATTTTGAGTTTGAAAAAGCGATAGCACACACCAATAGACACCTATCAGAAATAGAAACCGTATTTTTACTTACCTCTTCTGGGAAATCATATATAAGTTCATCAATTGTACGAGACGTAATTAGAAATGGTGGAGACTATTCTAAACTGGTTCCAGCTACTGTTAGTGCTAGCAAAAAATAGCCAAATATTTAATTTTTAAGTTTTTTCCTACATATACAACAAAAAACAGCTTATTCACAACATAATCTAGGGTGAATTTAACTGAACATATAATTTAGTAGGAAATTACTTATACCAATCTTATCGACACCTACATACAAAATACAGTAAACCTAGAAACCAATACGTATCATCATCTTATTAAACAGTTGCCTAATGCGACTGCCATAGTTGATAATAAATTAAATTTTACCTGTACTTCTATAGGTTGGGAGCAGCTATTTTTATTTCCAAAGAAAGCGGTTTATCACAATAATCAAGTAGCATATTTTCAAGAAAATGATGGCCAATGGGATGAACTTTTAAAGAAGTGTGTAACTCAAGGTAAAGAACTAGGCTACCGCAGTACTATTAGTATTGATGATATGGAAAAATGTATTGATTGGACATTTAAACCTTTGTATAAAAAAAAGAATTCTATATCTGGTGCAATTATTACCGCATTAGACATAAGTGATGTTATTGAAAAGGAAGTTATAATTAAAAAATTAGACACACTTTTAGAAACTAAGTCTGAGATTTCTAAAGTTGGTACCTGGGAATTTGATTTAGAAAGTAATAAACTTTCTTGGTCAAAAATGACTAAAATAATACATGAGGTTCCAGAAGATTATGAACCTGATGTAGACACAGCAATTGATTTCTATAAGTTAGGTCATAGTCGCAATAAAATTTCAATGCTAGTGCATAATTCACTAGAAACAGGCGACAAATTTCACGAACGTTTACAAATAGTAACTCATAAGGGTAACGATAGATGGATAATATCTTCTGGAAAGCCATTATTTAAAAATGGAAAGATAATAAAGTTGCTGGGCACATTTCAAGATGTAGATGAGCAAGTAAAAACCGAAATTAAAATAAGAGAAAATGAGAAACTACTGCATACATTGGTTGATAATTTACCTTTAAATGTGTACATCAAAGATTTAGATTCTCGAAAAATATTAGTAAATAAATCTGAATGCGATTTTATTGGTGTAGATAGTCCAAATGAAATCCTTGGTAAAAACAATTTTGATTTATATGATGAGGAAATGGCTCAAAGACTTAGGGAAGAAGATCTCAAAGTAATGAAAAACCAAAGCCCAATGCTTGCCAAGGAAGAAGTAGTTGTAAAAAAAGATGGGACCGAAGTTCCGATGCTTATTTCAAAAATTCCATTAAAAGATATTAAAGGACAAACTTATGCACTCTTAGGAATAAGTATGGACATTTCTACTCTTAAACAAAAAGAAGATGAATTAAAAAACTTAATTGATGTTACATCAATTCAAAATAAAAAACTAGTCAATTTTGCTCATATAGTTTCTCACAATCTAAGGTCTCATACAGCTAATTTCTCTATGTTATTAGAGTTTTTAAATAATGAAAATGATGAGAATGAAAAAAACAGAATTGTTAGAATGCTTACAAAGGCTTCTAACAATCTTTTAAGTACGCTTGACAATTTGAATGAAGTAGTAAAGATAAATACCAACACTAATATAAGTAGAGAACGTATTAACCTTAAAAAATCATTCGAGTCTGTACATGAAAATCTTGTGGCTCTGTTTGAAACAAATAATGTAGTTTTTAAAAACCACATTCCTTCCAAACTAAATGTTTATGGAATACCCGCATATGTTGAAAGCATTATTTTGAATTTACTAACTAATGCTGTCAAATACAAACACCCAAATAAAAATCCAAAAATAACAGTTACTGCAAAGAAAGAAGGTAATAAAATAGTGTTTAGTGTAGAGGATAACGGGATTGGAATTGATTTAAATAAAAATGGCGACAAGCTTTTTGGAATGTATAAAACCTTTCATAATAATGATGATGCTAGAGGTATTGGACTATACATAACAAAAAACCAAATAGAAGCTATGGGCGGTAGCATAATTGCATGTAGCGAATTAAACATAGGTACAACATTTAAAGTATATTTTAATGAGGGATATTAAAAACATCTTTGTAATTGATGACGACTCGATAACATTATTCGGTATAAGAAAAATGCTATCAAAAATTATAGTAACAAGTAATGTCTTTGAATTTAAAAATGGACAAGCTGCTATTGAAGATATTACCCAACGTATTCATAACAGTAATGCATTACCAGAAGTGATTTTTCTAGACATTAATATGCCCATTTTAGATGGATGGGGTTTTTTAGAAGAATTTATAAAACTAGCAATAAAACAGCGTATTCTAATAAATATTATTACATCATCTATTGATCCAAATGATAGAGAAAAGTGGCTAAGTTTTAGAGATAAAACTCACCATTACATAGACTTTGTAAATAAACCCATTTATAAGATTGAATTAAAAGACCTACATAAAATGGACTTAGCATCATAGAAAGAAGTTTTACTTATTTTTGATTTGTATTTCTAAAGTATTCAAATCAAAAAAGCAGTAATGAAAAATTATTTTTTCCTCACCATATTTTTTCTACTTATTTCTTGTGAAACTACCCAAGAAGAAAAGAATACTTCTTTTAAAACCGTATTTGAAGAATCAGAAGGCAAAGAAACTGCCACTTATATAGAAACTATAGAGTTCTATCGAAGTCTAGCAAAAGAATACCCAGAAATCAATATACAATCTATTGGAAATACTGATAGTGGATATCCCTTACATATTGTTACATTTAATACAGATGGAAATTTTAATTTTGATAAAATAAGAGAGGATAAAATACTACTACTTATAAATAATGGTATACATCCTGGCGAAAGCGATGGTATAGATGCTACAATGCTGTTATTTAGAGATTTAGCAAACAGAACTATAGAAAACCCTCAGAATATTGTGTTAGCTACAATTCCAATTTATAATATTGGAGGTTCTTTAAACAGAAATTCTACTACTCGAGCTAACCAAAATGGACCAATTGCATATGGTTTTAGAGGAAATGCCCAAAACTATGATTTGAATAGAGATTTTATTAAAGCAGATACAGAGAATGCTAAGTCGTTTGCCGAAGTATTTCATCTAATAAAGCCTGATATTTTTATTGACAATCACGTAAGTAATGGTGCCGATTATCAATACACACTTACTCACTTATTTACCCAACACAATAAGCTTGGTGGAAGTTTAGGAAGCTATCTTGATAGAAATTTTAGACCTGAACTTGAAAGAAAGTTAGAAAAAGAAGGGTGGGACATCACACCCTATGTAAACGTTTTTAACAGACCTCCGGAAACTGGATTCTCCCAATTTTTAGACTCCCCTAGATATTCTACAGGTTATACCACATTGTGGAACACCATGGGTATGATGGTAGAAACACACATGCTCAAACCATATAACAAAAGAGTTAAAGGAACTTATGAGTTTCTGTCAGCAGTTATTTCTAGCTCAGATTGGCAAAAAGAAACCATTAAAGAATTTAAAAAAGATAGGTTTCAAGAAATTGCCAATGCTAAAGAATATCATTTAAATTGGAAAATAGACACCACCAAAAGCAGTATCTTAAATTTCAAAGGCTACCAAGCAGACACTATAGTTAGCGAAGTAACAGGTTTATCACGCTTAAAATATAATCGAGAACTTCCTTTTACAAAACAGATAAAATATCAAAATTACTTTACTCCTAAAGACACTATTGAAATACCTGCTGCTTATATTTTCAAAAAAGGATGGAGTAAGGTTATAGATAGGTTAACAAATAATAAAATTGAGTTTTTTGAACTAGAAAAAGATACTACCCTTTCAGTAGAAAACTATAAAATTGAAGCTTTTAAAACTAGAAAAAACGCTTATGAAGGTCACTATTTACATTACAATACAGAAGTGATTAGTTCTAAAAAAGAAGTTTCTTTTTCAAAAGGTGATCTAGTAGTTCCTACAAATCAATATGGAATACGCTACTTACTTGAAACCTTAGAACCACAAGCCCCAGATTCCTTTTTTAATTGGAATTTCTTTGATACTGTACTACAACAAAAAGAGGGTTTTTCTCCTTATGTATTTGAAGACGAAGCATTAAGATTACTTAAAAACGATGAGGTATTGAGAAGTGAATTTCTTTTAAAGAAAGAATCAGATGAACAATTTTCACAAAATTGGTATGCCCAACTAGATTGGATTTTTAAACAGTCTAAATATTATGAGGCTGCTCACATGCAATACCCTGTTTATCGCATTTTAAAAGGGAGTGAGTCTGAAAAAATACTTTTATTTAATTAATTATTTGTCTTCAAAAAGAAGTTTAATATTTAAATAAGAGTTTTTAAGTGCCTTTTCAGTTTTTTTAGAACCTTTCCATTTAACTTTTGTAATGCCTTCATTTTTTTGAGGAGTTAATTTCCCCGAGTAAGAGGTAATCATATCAAACCAAACTACTTTTTTAAGACGATACTCACCGTTTCTCTTAAAAATATGATACGTAGTTTTTAAGTAATTCTTTATGGTAAGACCCTTAACCCCCGTTTCTTCCTCCACTTCTCGTATAGCAGCTTTTTCAATAGATTCTCCTTTATCTAATTTACCTTTTGGCAAGTCCCATTTATCATTTCTGTAAATAAAAAGCACTTTTCCCTTTTCATTCCTAACCATTCCTCCAGCAGCAACTACAATCGGAATTTTCATGCTAAACTTTTCTAATATTTCTTCTGTTGGCTCATAGATATAAGCAACTTTCAATAGTTTTTTCGATAATGCCTTTATTGCATAATTAATCGCATCCTCTTCCATTAAAAAGACATTACCTGAATCATTTTCAGGTCTTTTATTTGTTAAAATGAGTGGGGATTCATTAACAAAAACTTTATACATTTGCGCAATGATTTTAGATAAGAACAGTGCTAAAAAAACAGCTGAGTTATTACTACAAATTAATGCAATAAAGTTGAAACCTGAAAATCCTTTTACTTGGGCTTCTGGATGGAAATCTCCTATTTATTGTGATAATAGAATAATACTCTCCTATCCACAAATTAGAAACTTTGTTCGTGAAGAAATGGCGAAACAGGTTGAAACACTTTATGGAAAACCAGATGTAATTGCTGGTGTTGCCACTGGTGCGATAGGTATTGGCATTCTAGTTGCAGAAGCACTAGGGCTACCCTTTATCTATGTTAGACCAGAACCAAAATCTCATGGTAGAAAAAATCAAGTAGAAGGACATTTAGAGCATGGACATAATGTTGTCGTTATCGAAGATTTAATAAGTACCGGAAAAAGCAGCCTAAATGCAGTAAAAGCATTAAAAGATGCTGGAGCAAACGTTAAAGGTATGATTGCCATTTTCACTTATGGATTTGATGTTGCTACAGAAAATTTCGAAAAAGAAAATGTGTCTCTAAATACTTTGAGCGATTATGAGCATCTAATTGAGCAAGCATCTGAAACAGATTATATAAAAGAAGAGAATTCGCAAACTTTATTGCAATGGAGAACTAATCCTGCCCAATGGAAACCCTAGCATTATGCATATAGAAGCAAATAAAAAAGTTATCCAAAAAAGTGACAAAGAAGTATTTGATTTTTTAATCAATATTAAAAATTTCGAAATCTTAATGCCAGAAAACATTGATAAGTTTGAAGTTTTAGATGAGAATACTTTTCGTTTTGCATTAAGTGGAATGCCAGAAATTGTGCTACGCCTTAAAGAACAATACCCTAATAACAAGGTAATACTAGGTGCTGCAAGTGATAAATTACCCTTCACCCTTACTGCAGATATTAAATCTTTAGCAGAGAACGAAAGTGAAGTTAGTCTTAGTTTTGAAGGCGAATTTAATGCAATGATGGCGATGATGATTAAAGGCCCAATCACAAAATTTATGGAGACATTATCAACTAATATGGACAAAATTAGCTAGTAAAGCAGTTTAACTTCTTTTAAATCGAATTTTTTCATAACTGAATCCTCCAATTCTATAACTAATTTCCCTACCGTATCTACCCCTCTAATAAAACCTGTGAACTTTTCATTTTTAGGGCTTTCAAAAGTAGAGGGCTTATCTTTTCTAAAAAGTGTTTCCTCGTATTTAGATTTTAAGCCTTCAGGAGACAACTCAAAATAAGACTTCAACTTATCTAATGTTTTAGTTGTAAGTTCATCCAAGTTAAAGTCCGACCCTAATAGCAGTTTTAGCGAACTTGCTCTTTCTAAATTACTAAAATCTATTTGGTTTACATTAAGACCAATTCCAAGAATAGTCATGTGAATAAACTTTCCTTTTAAAATATTTTCTATCAGAATACCACATATTTTCTGGTTTCCTGACAGAATGTCGTTAGGCCATTTTACACTTAAATTTGGCACTTTTAATTCGTATAAGACATCATATAAGGCTAGAGACACTATACAGTTTAAGTTAAACTGGTTCTGAATATGAAAATTTTTTAACTTTTTTAAAACACTGATGGTTAAGTTTTTACCACTATCAGACACCCATTCAGCACCCATTTGGCCCCTACCCTTAAACTGTAAATCAGTAGATACAACAGTGAAATCATCAAGTACTTGAGACAATGCCAATTGCTTTAAATACGTATTGGTAGAGTCCGTGGCATTAAGTTTGATTATTGACATAGGAGCGCTTAAAATCTTAATGTTGAATGTAATGTTAAAATCGCAGTGCGACAAAACAAAAAAACGATAACTTTGTAGAAACCTAAAATTATTGAATGCAAAAAAACAAGGCTAGCGCAGATGAACTAATATCCTTAATATTACACGGTATAGAAGAAGTAAAAGGGGTAGACATAAACCTACTTGATTTAAGGGAAATAGAAAATACAGTTTGCGACTACTTTATTATTTGTAACGGTACATCTAACACACACGTCAACGCAATCGTATCTTCAATACAAAAGACAGTAAGTAAAGCAATAAAAGATAAACCATGGCATGTTGAGGGCTCTGAAAACGCTGAATGGGTCTTAATGGATTATGTTAACGTAGTAGTTCATGTATTTCAAAAACAAATTAGGGACTTCTACGACATTGAAGGCCTCTGGGGAGACGCTAAAGTAACCCTTGTAGAGAGTAGCTATAATCAATAGAAAAAAATGGCAAAAGACAATAATACAAATACCCCAAAAAAACCTCGTTTTAGTTCATGGTGGATTTACGGAATAGTACTAGCACTAATAATTGGTTTCCAATTAATTGGAAATAGTGCTTTTTCTAGCACTGAAAAAACGACCACATCAGAATTACGAGAGTATTTAAGAAATGGTGATATCGAAAAGATAATTGTCATAAAAAACTTAGGTCAAGCAAAAGTCTTTTTAACTGAAGCTGCACTTGCAAAAAAAGTTCATGCTAAGGTTACCGAAAAACCATTAATTCCATACACAGGTATAGTTCCTCAATACATATTAGAATATGGAGATTTAACGATTTTTCAAAATGAAATAGATGAAATCAAAGCAGAGAACAGTCTTGAAACTATTCTTGAATTTGATACTGAACACAACTATTTTGGAGATGTAATATCTTTTGTTCTTCCATTTATTCTAATCATTGGTATATGGATCTATCTTATGAGAAGAATGTCTGGTGGTGCTGGCGGCGGTGCAGGAGGTCAAATATTTAATATAGGAAAATCAAAGGCTAAACTTTTTGATGAAAAAACAGATACAAGAACTTCTTTTAAAGATGTAGCAGGTTTAGAAGGTGCTAAAGAAGAAGTACAAGAGATTGTAGAATTCTTAAAAAATCCAGATAAGTATACTTCATTAGGTGGAAAAATACCAAAAGGAGCTCTTTTAGTTGGCCCTCCTGGCACAGGTAAAACACTTCTTGCAAAGGCTGTTGCTGGTGAAGCTAAGGTTCCTTTCTTTTCACTTTCTGGTTCAGATTTTGTTGAAATGTTTGTAGGGGTAGGTGCTTCTAGAGTACGTGATTTATTTAAACAAGCAAAAGATAAATCGCCTGCGATTATATTTATTGACGAAATAGATGCTATTGGTCGTGCAAGAGGGAAAAATAATTTTACAGGTTCTAACGATGAGCGCGAAAACACATTGAATCAGTTACTAACTGAAATGGATGGTTTTGGCACCAATACAAATGTTATAGTTGTGGCTGCTACAAACCGAGCCGATGTTTTAGATAAAGCTTTAATGCGTGCTGGTCGTTTTGATCGACAGATTTATGTGGATTTACCAGATATTAGAGAACGAAAAGAGATTTTTGAAGTGCACCTTCGTCCTATTAAAACTTCAGAGACCTTAGATTTAGATTTTCTAGCAAAACAGACTCCTGGTTTCTCTGGTGCAGATATAGCAAATGTTTGTAATGAAGCTGCTTTAATAGCTGCTAGAAAAGAGAAAAAAGCAGTTAACAAGCAAGATTTCTTAGATGCCGTTGATAGAATTGTTGGTGGTCTTGAAAAGAAAAATAAAATCATTACTCAAGAGGAGAAAAAAACTATTGCATTTCATGAAGCTGGTCATGCAACTGTAAGTTGGATGCTAGAACACGCAGCACCTTTAGTGAAAGTAACTATAGTACCTCGCGGTCAATCTCTAGGAGCTGCTTGGTATTTACCTGAAGAGCGATTAATTGTAAGACCCGACCAGATGTTAGATGAAATGTGTGCTACCATGGGTGGGCGTGCTGCTGAGAAAGTTATATTTAACAAAATTTCTACTGGAGCCTTAAGTGATTTGGAAAAAGTTACTAAACAGGCTCGGGCCATGGTAACTATTTATGGGCTTAATGAAGAGCTAGGTAATATTACTTATTATGATTCATCTGGTCAAAATGAGTATGGATTTTCTAAACCCTATAGTGAAGAAACAGCTCAAAAAATCGATGAAGAAATTTCTAAGATTATAGAGAAGGAATACAAGCGCGCCATAGATTTACTCAAAAAGAACAAGGATAAATTAACGGAACTTGCTGAAAGGCTTTTAGAAAAAGAAGTTATTTTTAAAGATGATTTAGAAAAAATCTTTGGAAAAAGACCATTTGAGAAAGAAACATTGGTAGCCGAGGAAGTTAAAACTGCTACAAGTGAAGAAAGTAAATAAATCATAGATAATTTGTTTCTACCAAGTTAATATGGGCATATTTGGTAAACTTTTTGGAGGAGGTAAGAAGGTTTCTAAAGAAACTACAGAAACTCGAGGAGAACATATGCCTGATTTGAAAATACCTGTAGATGAAAAATTTACTATCTATTTTAAGAAGAATGGAGGTAAGTTTATTTATTGTGAAAATTTTGCTGAAATACAAGCTACACTTGCCAATATTATTTCTGAAAATGATTGGAAAAATAAATATTTCTATTCTATAGATAAGCGATTAGAAGAACGTTTTTCATCAGAAAAAATGTTGTTTACAAAAAACCGAAAGGATAGTGATGTATTCTTTACTACATGCGAACATTTAATAGCTCATAACGGGTCTATTCTCGTTTGTTCCAATCAGATTGAAGAGAAGAAATTGAATGAACTTCCGTCTAATCTTATCATCTTTGCCACTACAAGTCAATTAGTAGACTCTATAAGTGAAGCTCTAAAAATCATTAAAAAGAAATACCCGCAACAAATTCCTGATAACATCACTACTTTAAAACACTTTCAATTAACAACAGAAAATAAAAATGATTTTCTTTCTTACGGTAGTGCTACAAAAAATGTATATCTTTTACTCTTAGAAGATTACTAGTAAATGAGGGAAATTTTAAGAAGAGGGTTAACAGGTATTCTCTATGTTGTCTTACTACTTTCAGCTATTTTTTTAAATTCGGACGCCTTTGACTTTTTGTTCATGGTTTTTGGCTTAGCATGTCTTTATGAATTTAAGAGATTAACTCATCTAAAAGGGTATTACATATTTATTGCTTATTTAGCTTTATGGTGGGCTTATATTTATTTAGTATCTGACAAAGCTTTAATTACGCTATTAATGCTTTTTACCTTAACTATCAATTTAGCTTTATTAGCTTTTCTATTTTCTAAGAAAGAAAAGTCTTTTACTACTATTCAAAAATTTATTATTGCACTATTCTATATCGGTGGAGGTTGTATTTTTCTAACTATGATTCCATATAAAGACAACGAATTTGCTCAATTTTTAATCATGGGTATTTTCATTTTAATATGGGTAAGTGATACTTTTGCATATCTTGTAGGTAAAACTATTGGTAGAACTAAACTATATCCATCGGTTTCTCCTAAAAAAACAATAGAGGGTTCTTTAGGAGGTCTAGTTTTTGCTCTTATTGCAGCTTATTTTTTAGCACAGTACGAAACTACTTTAAGCTTAAATCAATGGTTAATTTTAGCAACAGTAATTGTAGTGGCTGGTGGTTTAGGAGATTTATTAGAATCTAAATTCAAACGTATAGCGGGTGTTAAAGATAGTGGTGCTATTTTACCAGGCCATGGCGGAATGTTAGATAGATTAGATAGTCTAGTTTTTGCGGCACCATTCGCATATTTGACATTAAACTTATTTTCTTATGTTTCATAAAGAAGGACAAACTATAATTCTTGTCACATTTTTCGTTACTGTTGCCATTATACTTTCTTCTCAATTTTATATTGAAATTGATTGGTTAAGAATACTATTACAAATAACCGCTCTTATTATATTAGTGCTAATTCTTCAGTTTTTTCGTAATCCAAAACGATTAGTTACGCCTAATTTTGATGAGATTATAGCTCCTGTCGATGGAAAGGTTGTTGTAATAGAAGAGGTAGAGGAAACAGAATACTTTAAAGAAAAAAGAAAACAAGTTTCTATTTTTATGTCTCCACTTAATGTTCATGTTACAAGATATGCATCTAGCGGTACAATTACGTATTCCAAATATCATCCAGGTAAATATTTAGTCGCTTGGCATCCAAAGTCAAGTACGGAAAATGAACGTACCACAGTTGTTATCCATACTCCAAAATTTGGAGAAATTTTATACCGGCAAATTGCAGGTGCCTTAGCTAGGCGCATAGTAAATTATGCAGAAGAAGGAGAACAAGTTACTCAAGGAGAAGACGCTGGTTTTATAAAATTTGGTTCTAGAGTAGATTTATTTCTACCCCTAGATGCTCAAATTACGGTTAATCTTAACGAAAAAGTAATAGGTGCTAAAACTTGTATTGCAACCCTTAAAAATGAAAATGGGTAGTGAAAAAACACATAGTAAGTTTGAAGAGGCAGTCTCCTTTGTGAACAAATACTCAGAACCAATACCCGCAGATTTACTTCTTAAACTATATGCTTATTATAAAATTGCAAAAAAAAACTTTGACAACCCAGGCAGCAAAACTCCTTTGATAAATGCTTTTAAAGCTAATGCGCTTATTCAAGCTAAAGACATAAGCCGTAAAGAAGCTATGAAAAAGTATATTGAATTGGTTAATACCTCTTTAAGGAACTAAAGTACTTACCTCAACTTTTTCCCTTTCAGAATAAGTAAAATAAAAACTCAATAAAATACTAGTACCAAAATATAAGATAACATAATAGCTCCCGTAGGTTATTATTGCATTCAACCCAAACCAATCACCTGTATAAAATAATAAAACTAGAGCAGCTAAACCTCTTATCATTTCAACCCAAAAAGCATATTGCTTTCTGTCCATTAAACTTGTGTAAGAATAAATTCCTACAAAGACAAAACCACCAAAAAGCAACAGTCCTTTAAAACCAATTTCAGAATAATTGTAGAGCAAAAATAATAACAAAGTAGTGTTTGCTAATAGCTGATAAATCGCATAACCCTTTAGCCTAATAGAACTATTTGGTTTATATCGTTTAAAATTATAAACATCTTCAATTATTGGAATTGGATATTTTTCTTTAACATCAGTAGGTCTCCAACCAGTAGGCATAAACCAGATTCGGACTTTATCCCACAAGCTTCTTGTTCTCCAAGCATCTTTGCACAATCGCCATATATGCTGAAAATTTATTAAAATAGGATTCCAAGTAGCAGCTGGTTTTAATACCCCATATTGTGGAGGAACTTCATTTAGCTCTTCTTGAAAAGTGCCAAATATTCTGTCCCAAATACTTAATATTTGGCCTAAATTCTTATCAATATATTCAGGGTTAATTGCATGATGTACTCGATGTTGTGAGGGTGTCACGAATATATATTCTAACCATCCCATCTTGCCAATATGTTGGGTATGATACCAAAATTGAGCAAATAGATGTAATGGCGCTAAAATGGCGATTACTTCATTAGGAACTCCCAATATTGCAGCAGGAATTAGAAGGATGGCAAAGTATCCAACAAGATTAGAAATTGATTGTCGCAATGCACAAGCTAAATTGAATTCCTCGCTACTATGGTGTATTACGTGTTGATTCCAAAAAATATTAATATGATGACTTAATCTGTGATTCCAATATCCTGCAAAATCAATAACTATAAAAGCAAGTACCCATACCAACCAGGTTGTCTTAATTTTAAAAAGGGATAAATTTTCTACTAAAAAAGGATAGCTAACTAATACCAAAACTAACCCTAAAGAATCCTTAATTATATTAGTAAGACCAGAACTAAGGCTGCTAACAGTATCCATTACGTTATGCTTTTGGTTCTTAACAAAAGCACCGTAAAGTACCTCAACAAGAACTAAACCAGTAAAGAAAGGGATTGCATAAAGAAGTGCGTTAGCATAAGTCTCCATTCGTTAAAGATAGAAAATCAAGAAACTATTCAATAAACTTTTTTATGTCATTTGCATCAGTCAAATCAGGTATGCTTTCTGATCTTGGGTAACAATAAACACTTTGTTGATTATCTTTCACCATTAATTTTACTGCTTCTGGTAGTTCTTTTTCGTTACGAATGGGGTGTAAAACACAATTTTTTAAATAAGGATAAACAACATTCCCCGAAAAATTGAAAATATTCATACTTACTCTCAAATTTCCGTCAGCATCTCTAAAAGCATCAACCTCTTCTAATTTTGGTTTTTCAATGATACCATTTAAAAAACCGTCACTATCAATGTCCATAAGGGCAAACTTAGCTATGCGCTCATCAGAAAAATTAAGACCTGCACTACTATAACTTATTAAAGCATTAGGCGCACGACGCTCTTTCTTTAAATCTTGTAATGCTCCAACTAAATATAAATTATCACCATTACAAACTGTAAATCGTTCTTCTAACAATTTAGGGTATTGGTCCATACACTGCTGTAATGCATCGGCTGTACCTAAAGGATTTTCCCTGCCTTCTGGCACGTGCTGTACCGCTAAATCTAAAGTTAATGCCTTATGTGATTCATCACTAAAAAATGACCTTGCAAAGTCTTTAAAAGCTTCGTTGCTAGGAGACGTAATTACGTAAACATTCTTTATATCAGCTACTAAAGCATTTTTTAGCAAATAAAACAACAATGGTTTTTGAGCTTCTCCTAATGGAATTAATGACTTATGTAGGTTCTTAGCAATAGCTAAAGTTTTATCATCTAAACCGGACGATACCAAACTACGTTTCATTCTAGACGAAGCTCCACCAGCCATAATTACTAGACTATCATTTTTCATTTCGCAGCTTATGTTAATTGAACTTCATAGGCATTAACAGCATTTAAAGCTAAAAATGCATCAATAACCTTATCTTTTATATTATTGTTTGCGATAGCTACCATACAACCACCGCCTCCTGATCCAATTATTTTAGTTCCTAATGCTCCTGCATTTCTTGCAGCATTCATCATAACAATCATTTCTTTAGGCGTATTCTGAATTTGCTCCTCAAGTATCTTTTGATGCGCATTCATCAATTCTCCCAATATAGTAATATCTGGTTTTACTTTTTCCAATTCAGATTTTGCTTTTCTAGTAATATCGTAATTATGAATTGTTGCATACCAATGATTCTGTAATTTATCAGGAACTACATCCTTATACTTTAAATAATCCTCTAGCGTAGCTTGCTTCAAACTAAAGTCAGGAGCTGATTTTTTAATTGCCTCAACAGCGTTTTGGGCGTATGCTCTAGCATTACCTAACACCTCTAAAGTTTGTTTAGAAATACCAGATTCTGCAACTATTAGCGTTCCTATTTCTTTACTTAGCGAATTACTTTTTCCGGTATTTGTATCTATAAACAACATTCCACCTTGGGCAATGGTGTATTGATCCATAAGACCACCGGGTTGCTTAAAATATTCAACTTCAGCTTCATAAGCCAAATGCCCAATCTCTGCATCAGTAATAGAAATTGATTTTGCTTGAATTTCAATTAAAAATCGAAGCCAACATACTACTAAAGCAGAAGAACTAGATAAACCAGCATTAACGGGAATATTTCCTGAAATTTCAATGTCATAACCTTGATGGAATTCCAAATTTTTCTCCTTAAGAATAGCTAAACAGGATCGGAAATAGTCTCCGTTCTCTATTTCTTCCAAGGAATCATTTACAGCAATAGAAATAGTTTCTTTTAAATCGAGAAGTTCAATTTTAAAATTTGTTGAATTATTGGGTTTTGCCTTTAACTGTATAAAGCGATTAATTGTTCCTGCAATTACTGGAAGTCTTAAATAATCTTGATGGTCACCGTAAAAGCAAATTCTTGCTGGTACTTTAATGCTAATCATTATCGCTTAGCTTATGACAGAAAGAGGCTTAGTATTCTCCCAATTCCCTCTTGTAAAATCTGGAAATGGTTGCGGTGAACCTTCGCTTGCAACAGAGCGCTCACTCAAAGGAGCAACGGCACTCCAAAAACAACCTTCATAAACATTCTGGTCTAAAGGCAATCCTTTTTGCAAGCATTCTACTATTCTATATACCATAATACCATCCATTCCTCCATGACCACTGCCTTTAGCCGCTTGGTTGAGTCTTTTGTATAAAGGATGGTCATATTTTTCATAAAGAGCCTGTAATTGTTCTCCTTGCACCCATGAATGATGGTCTTTGGTTATTCCCTCAATACCGCCTTCTAATGCAACTCGGGTAGGAAAACCTGCCAGGACTCCTTTTGTACCTTGAATCAAATTTAACCTGGAATAAGGCCTGGGACTAGTCTCGTCCCATTGCACCATAACCGTTTTACCCATTTTAGTTTTAATGATTGAGGTGTTCATATCTCCCCCCTTAAAATCTAACTTATTCCATTTATGATTTTCTTCATAATTCTTTTCAGCATAATATGCTCTTCCTCTTGCGGGGGTTGAAAAAGAAACCAAACTTTTAAAGGTGTCATCTCCCCTTCCCAAATTCATATATTGTGCTACCGGTCCTAATCCGTGGGTTGGGTATAAATTTCCATTTCTTTTTGCATAATGATGTGTTCGCCAAGAACCCGTGCCCCTATCTACCTCATTCATTTGCCAGCGCAATTCATGAATATATGATGCCTCACCATGCATTACTTCTCCAATTACACCCTTTCTACACATGTTGAGGAACATGAGTTCATCTCTGCTATAGTTTACGTTTTCAAGCATCATGCAGTGTTTTTTTGTCTGTTCTGATGTATCGACGATATCCCACATTTCTTGAAGCGTTACAGCAATAGGCACCTCAACAAAAGCATGTGCACCATGTTTCATAGCCTCAATTGCCATTGGTGCATGATTATGCCAATTTGTAGCAATAAAAACTATGTCTGGTTTAACTTCCTTCAATAGTATTCTCCATTGGTTTTCATCACCTGAATATTCAGCAATATTCTTATGACGACTTTCATCGGTAACTTCTCTAACCCAACTCACTTTTTCTCTCACCAAATCTTCATATACATCGCAAACAGCAACTACTTCGGTATTTGGCAAAGCAGCTAAGAATTTTAAATGATATCCACCACGAGCTCCAACGCCTATAAATGCAGCTCTAACCTTTTCTAGTTTTGGAGCTGCAAAATCGCCCATATAGGCAGAATTAATAGGTCTTTCTGGTTGCGCAGTTAAAATATTAGGAGCAATAGATACCGCTGCCGCTGATAGTGAAGTTTTCTTTAGAAAATGACGTCTGTTTAATTTTCTCATGATTCTAGTAATTAATCCGCAGATTTGTAAATAAACTCAATAATGCGGTCAGCACTAATAAAGCCTTGACCATGAGTCGCGTCCCATTCTTTAGATAAACCCAATTTTTGTGTTTCTTCAAGTGAATTACCTGCTGCTCTAGCTTTTACAACTAGCTCCCTAAGTTTTGTAATTACTTCTTTATAGCTTTCTAAATCGCTCTTAGTTGCAACTTTTCCATGCCCAGGGATTATTTTAGTCTCATCATCTACAATACCTAAAGCCATAGTTACATTGCTAACTAAACCATCGATATCACCTCCAGAGTTTAAATCTATGTAAGGGTAGCGACCAACAAAAAAGTTATCTCCCATATGCAAAACATTATCTTCTGGAAAATAGTAGTAAGAATCACCATCTGTATGCGCATCATTAACATGCATGGCATGCATGCTATTTCCATTGCCTAAATACAGGGTCATTTTATCATTAAATGTAATAACCGGAAATGCTGATTCTGGCGATGGTTCCGCAATACGCCCCCCACCTCTATCTTGCTTAGTAGACATTCGCTTTCTAACATTCTCGTGAGCAATTACTATTGCACCTTGATTTGCCATATTCTCATTACCACCAGTATGGTCGCCATGCCAATGCGTGTTTAACACCCATTTTACTGGTTTATCTGTAAGGGTCTTAACATGGGTTAGTATTTTTTCTGATAAAGGACTAAATTGGTCATCAATTAAATAGGCGTTCTCCTCACCAATAGCTAGTCCAATGTTACCACCAGATCCAAATAAAACGTAAATGTTGTCTGATAGTTTTTCTGAGGTGATTTGAATGGAACTCCAATCACGTTGAGCATAAGAACTAATACACGCAAAGGCGAATACAAATAGGGTAATTCTTTTCATTTTCTAGTTTAAAGATTCTACCCTAGTAAGTTACATATTTTGTAGAAATCTTAAACGAAAAGCATTATTAATACTAAAAGCATTCCTCCTGCGGCAAAATATAATCCCTTTTTAAAAATTGTACTCCCTGGTAAAAACATCCAAAAAGCGGAAACCACAAAAAATAAAAGTGCTACGCCAAAGAATATATTAAGAAAAAACAAGGGGTCATTTGAAGTTGCCTTGTGCATGTGAGTCATTTTATCTAATAGAAATGGAAGTTTCTTGGTAACATAACTAACCTCACCTGTTTTGCTGTTGTAAGTACCGTCTTTAAAACTAGCGATATCACCTTCAACTGATGTAAATGCCAATCTTTTTATTTTAACCTCTTTACCTAGTTGTTCTGCATTTAAGTTAACCGCAACTTGCTTCTGGTTAATTTCTTCAATTTTAAGAAAATCGGTGTTTCTAAAAATTAGAACAATACCACTTAACGCGTATACCCCCATAATTCCAGCTAGAAAAAAACCTAGATATCTGTGATAGATTCGCATTTTATTAGAAACTTCTCTTTGTTTTTGCATTATTTAGAATGATTTTAAACAAAGAAAAGTCTTTTGTGATATATATACAAACGAAAATCA
>CAYTRI010000020.1:0-24407 GCA_964440105.1 uncultured Flavobacteriaceae bacterium | reverse complement strand
GATTTGCCAGGAGTTAGATATCATATCGTTCGTGGAGCGCTGGACACAGCTGGTGTTGCAGGTAGAACACAACGAAGATCTAAATATGGTGCTAAACGCCCTAAAAAGTAATCAAAACTTTTAGAAAGAAGAGATGAGAAAAAGACAGGCAAAGAAAAGACCATTGTTACCAGATCCAAAATTTGGTGACCAATTGGTTACACGTTTTGTAAATATGATGATGTGGGATGGAAAAAAGTCCACAGCATTTAAAGTGTTCTATGATGCAATAGATATTGTAGAAGAAAAGAATACTGACGAAGAGAAAACAGCTTTAGAGCTTTGGAAAGATGCACTATCCAATGTAATGCCACACGTTGAAGTAAGAAGTAGAAGAGTTGGTGGAGCAACATTTCAAATTCCAATGCAAATTCGTCCAGACAGAAAGATTTCAACTGCTATGAAGTGGTTAATTCTTTATGCACGAAAAAGAAATGAAAAATCTATGGCGCAAAAATTAGCGGCAGAGGTTTTAGCTGCTGCAAAAGAAGAAGGCGCTGCCGTTAAGAAAAGAGTTGATACTCACAAGATGGCCGAAGCAAATAAAGCATTTTCCCACTTTAGATTCTAAGAACCAAAATGGCAAGAGATTTAAAATTTACAAGGAATATAGGTATTGCAGCACATATTGATGCTGGAAAAACAACTACTACAGAACGTATATTGTTTTATACCGGTGTTAGTCACAAGATAGGTGAGGTGCACGATGGTGCTGCGACTATGGATTGGATGGAGCAAGAGCAAGAACGTGGTATTACAATTACTTCTGCAGCTACAACCTGTGAATGGCACTTTCCAACGGAAAATGGGAAACCAACTGCAGATGCAAAAGGATATCATTTTAACATTATTGATACTCCTGGTCACGTTGATTTTACAGTTGAAGTAAACCGATCACTTCGTGTTTTAGATGGTTTGGTATTTTTATTTAGTGCAGTTGATGGTGTTGAGCCACAATCTGAAACTAACTGGAGATTAGCAGATAACTACAAAGTACCTAGAATAGGTTTCGTTAATAAAATGGATCGTCAAGGGTCAAATTTCTTGATGGTTTGTAAGCAGGTAAAAACAATGCTTGGTTCTAATGCAGTTCCTATTGTTTTACCAATTGGTGAAGAAGCTGACTTTAAAGGTATAGTAGATTTAGCAAAGAATAGAGCTATTGTCTGGCATGATGAAGGATTTGGTTCTACTTTCGATGTTATTGATATTCCAGAAGAAATGAAAGCAGAAGTTAAGGAGTATAGAGCTGCCTTAATTGAAGCTGTTGCTGAATATGATGAGGAATTGATGGAGAAGTTCTTCGAAGATGAAGATTCTATAACTGAAGAAGAAGTTCACGCTGCTTTAAGAGCTGCTGTTATGGATAGAGCAATCATACCTATGATATGTGGTTCTTCATTCAAAAATAAAGGTGTTCAGTTTTTATTGGATGCGGTTTGTAGGTATTTACCTTCTCCTTTAGATAAGGATGATATCGTAGGAACTAACCCAGATACGGGTGCTGAAATAACAAGAAAACCAGATGCTAAAGAACCGTTTGCTGCTCTTGCATTTAAGATTGCTACAGATCCTTTTGTTGGTCGTTTAGCATTCTTTAGAGCGTATTCTGGTCGTTTAGATGCTGGTTCTTATATTTTGAATAACCGTTCTGGTAAAAAAGAGCGTATTTCACGTATCTACCAAATGCACTCTAATAAACAAAATGCCATCGATTTTATCGAAGCTGGAGATATTGGTGCTGCTGTAGGGTTTAAGGATATTAAGACGGGAGACACTATGTCTTCTGAAAAACATCCAATTGTTTTGGAAAGTATGGATTTCCCTGATCCAGTAATTGGTATTGCTGTAGAGCCGAAAACAAAAGCTGATGTTGAAAAATTGGGAATGGCTTTGGCAAAATTAGCTGAAGAGGATCCTACATTTCAAGTTAAAACTGATGAAGCTTCAGGTCAGACAATTATTTCTGGAATGGGTGAGCTTCACTTAGATATTATTGTAGACAGATTGCGTCGTGAGTTTAAAGTTGAAGTTAACCAAGGTCAGCCACAGGTTGAGTACAAGGAAGCTCTTACTAAACTTGCTGCACATCGTGAAACATATAAGAAACAATCTGGTGGTCGTGGTAAGTTTGGTGATATCGTATTCGAAATGAGCCCAGCTGATGAAGATTTTGAAGGAAATGGATTGCAGTTTGTTGATGAAATAAAAGGTGGTCGTATACCTAAAGAATTTATCCCGTCTGTAGAAAAAGGATTTGCAGCAGCTATGCTGAGTGGGCCTTTAGCAGGATTTGAGATGGATACTATGAAAGTTGTATTGAAAGACGGTTCTTTCCACCCTGTGGATTCAGATGCACTTTCTTTCGAGTTAGCAGCAAAAATGGGTTACAAAGCTGCTGGTAAAGCAGCAGGAGCTGTTATTATGGAACCTATCATGAAGATTGAGGTTTTAACCCCTGAAGAAAACATGGGTGATATTGTTGGAGATTTGAACCGTAGAAGAGGTACAATTTCTGATATGAGTGATAGAGCAGGTGCCAAAGTTGTAAAAGGTACTGTGCCACTATCAGAAATGTTTGGTTATGTAACCTCATTAAGAACATTGTCATCTGGTAGAGCAACCTCTACTATGGAATTTTCTCATTATGCAGAAACCCCATCAAATATTTCAGAAGAAGTTATTAAGGCAGCAAAAGGTGTAACCGCTTAATTAGTAGAAAATGAGTCAAAAAATTAGAATAAAATTAAAGTCTTACGATCACAATTTAGTGGATAAATCTGCTGAGAAAATTGTTAAGACGGTAAAGACAACAGGTGCTGTAGTGACTGGGCCAATTCCTTTACCAACTAATAAAAAGATATTTACAGTTTTACGTTCTCCACACGTAAATAAGAAGTCTAGAGAGCAATTTCAATTAAGTTCTTACAAGAGGTTATTGGATATTTATAGTTCTTCTTCAAAAACAATTGATGCTTTAATGAAATTAGAGCTACCAAGTGGTGTGGAAGTGGAAATAAAAGTGTAAGTTTGCACGCTCTTTGAAAAAAGAGTTACATGTCCTAAGCTGCGTGCGAGGGAAAAACGGTGAAAGAAAAAATCTGGGTCAGAGGTTTTCTTGACCCTTTTTTAATGTCATTAATTTGACAAATTAGTAAAGTAAATAATTAAAGAATAAATATGTCTGGGTTAATAGGAAAGAAAATCGGCATGACCAGCATTTTTGACGAAAATGGAAAGAATATTCCATGTACTGTCATTCAAGCTGGACCATGTGTGGTTACCCAAGTCAGAACCGAAGAGGTAGACGGGTATAGTGCCCTTCAGCTTGGTTTCGATGACAAGGCAGAAAAGCGTGCTAATAAGGCCGAATCTGGTCATTTTAAGAAGGCAGGCGCTTCTCCTAAGAAGAAAGTCGTTGAGTTCCGTGATTTTGAAGGTGAGTTTAAATTAGGTGACACAGTAGGTGTAGATCTTTTTCAAGAAGGAGAATTTGTTGATGTAGTAGGTACATCAAAAGGTAAAGGTTTTCAAGGTGTAGTTAAAAGACATGGCTTTGCTGGTGTTGGTCAAGCTACTCACGGTCAACATAACAGATTAAGAGCTCCTGGTTCTATTGGTGCTGCATCATATCCTGCAAGAGTATTTAAGGGAATGAAGATGGCAGGTAGAATGGGTGGTGATAGAGTTACTGTGCAGAACTTGAAAGTTTTAAAGGTAGTTGCTGATAAGAACATCATTGTTGTTAAAGGAGCTGTACCTGGTCATAAAAATGCTTACGTAACTGTAGAAAAGTAAGAAAATGAAGGTAGCAGTTTTAGATATAAAAGGAAAAGAAACAGGTAGAAAGGTAGAGCTTTCTAATGATGTTTTCGCAATAGAGCCTAATGAGCATGCCATTTACTTGGATGTTAAGCAGTATTTAGCACACCAACGACAAGGAACGCATAAGGCAAAAGAAAGAGCTGAAATCGCTGGTAGTACCAGAAAGATTAAAAAGCAAAAAGGTACTGGTACTGCGAGAGCGGGTAGTATCAAATCTCCTATTTTTAGAGGTGGTGGTAGAATTTTTGGTCCAAGACCAAAAGATTATAGCCAAAAACTAAATAAGAATGTTAAGCGTTTAGCGCGTAAATCTGCATTTAGTTTAAAGTCTAAACAAAAGGAATTATTAGTTGTAGAAGACTTCAATTTCGACACTCCAAAGACTAAAGATTTTGTAAATGTTTTAAAGTCTTTAGGGATTGAAAACAAAAAATCTTTAATCGTCTTGGGCGACTCGAATAATAGCGTATATTTGTCGTCGCGTAATTTTAAAGGGTCTGAAGTTGTAAAAAACTCAGAATTAAGCACTTACAAGATATTAAATGCTAGTAGTGTTGTTCTTTTAGAGAGCGCGGTTGAAGGAATTGAATCTAACTTAAGTAAATAAGCAGAACATGAGTGTGTTGATAAAGCCAATCATTACAGAAAAGATGACCGCAGACAGCGAGCTTTTCAATCGTTATGGTTTCTATGTTGACCCAAAGGCCAACAAGTTACAGATTAAAGAAGCAGTTGAGACGGCTTATGGAGTTTCTGTTGAAAAAGTTAGAACTATGAATTATGGTCCTGAGCGTCGTACGCGATACACAAAGACCGGAATTCAACACGGAAAAACAAATTCTCGTAAGAAAGCAATTGTTGATGTTGCAGAAGGAGATATCATTGATTTTTACAGTAATCTATAAAGACAAGTAATGTCAGTTAGAAAATTAAAACCGATAACCCCCGGACAGCGTTTTAGAGTAGTAAATGGATTTGACGCCATTACTACTGATAAGCCGGAGAAGAGTTTACTCGCTCCGTTAAAAAAGACGGGTGGTAGGAATAGTCAAGGAAAAATGACTACAAGCCATAGAGGTGGTGGTCATAAAAGAAGGTATCGTGTTATCGATTTCAAAAGAGATATGCAAGGAGTTGCTGCTGAAGTGAAATCAATTGAATATGATCCAAACAGAACAGCTTTTATTGCTCTTTTAGAATATAAAGGCGGTGAAAAAAGATACATTGTTGCCCAAAACGGTTTGCAAGTAGGTCAGAAAGTAGTTTCTGGTCAGAAAGCTGCACCAGAAATAGGTAATGCTTTGTTTTTGAGCGATATTCCTTTAGGGACAATAATTTCATGTATTGAGTTGCGACCTGGTCAAGGAGCTGTAATGGCAAGAAGTGCAGGAACATTCGCTCAATTAATGGCAAAAGACGGAAAGTTTGTAACCATTAAACTTCCTTCTGGAGAAACAAGATTGATTTTAGCTAATTGTTTAGCAACTATCGGGGCGGTTTCTAATTCGGATCACCAATTATTAGTTTCAGGTAAAGCAGGTAGAAGCAGATGGTTAGGTAGAAGACCAAGAACTAGACCAGTAGTAATGAATCCTGTTGATCACCCAATGGGTGGTGGTGAAGGTAAATCTTCTGGTGGGCATCCAAGATCTAAAAATGGTATTCCTGCAAAAGGGTTTAGAACACGTTCTAAGACTAAGGATAGTAATAGATATATCATCGAACGTAGAAAGAAATAAAAGAAAAAGCAAATGGCACGTTCATTAAAAAAAGGACCTTACATTCAGCATAGTTTAGAAAAGAAAGTCCAAGTAAATATTGAGTCAGGAAAGAAAACTGTTATCAAAACTTGGTCTAGAGCCTCGATGATATCACCTGATTTTGTTGGTCAAACTATAGCAGTGCATAATGGGAGACAATTTGTTCCTGTATATGTAACTGAAAATATGGTAGGACATAAATTAGGAGAATTTTCACCAACCCGTTCTTTTAGAGGGCATGCTGGTGCTAAAAATAAAGGTAAAAAGTAAGCTATGGGAGTTCGAAAAAGACAGATGGCTGAAAGAATTAAGGCAGAAAAAAAAGAACTTGCTTTTGCAAAGTTGAATAACTGCCCTACTTCACCTCGTAAAATGCGCTTAGTAGCGGATTTGATTAGAGGAAAGCAAATAGAAATGGCACTGGCTATTTTAAGGTTTAACCCTAAAGAAGCTTCTAGAAAGTTAGAAAAATTATTGTTATCTGCAATTGCTAACTGGGAGGCTAAGAATGAAGATGGAAACATTGAAGATGCTGATTTGATTATCAAAGAAATTCGCGTTGACAGTGGAACAATGCTTAAGAGATTAAGACCGGCTCCACAAGGTCGTGCACATAGAATTAGAAAACGTTCTAACCACGTAACAATGGTTTTGGGAGCAAATAATAACGTAGAAGCTAACGCATAATATGGGACAAAAAACCAATCCGATAGGAAATCGCTTAGGAATTATCAGAGGATGGGAATCTAACTGGTACGGTGGAAACGATTACGGAGATAAACTAGCAGAGGATGATAAGATTAGAAAGTACATCCATGTTCGTCTAGCAAAAGCTAGTGTGTCTAGAGTTATTATTGAAAGAACTCTAAAATTGATAACTATTACTATTACCACAGCTAGACCTGGTATTATTATCGGTAAAGGCGGTCAAGAGGTTGATAAATTAAAAGAAGAGTTGAAGAAAATCACCAATAAGGAGGTTCAAATCAACATTCATGAAATTAAAAGACCAGAGGTAGATGCTCATTTAGTTGCAGCCAGTGTTGCAAGACAAATTGAAAGTAGAATTTCATATCGTAGAGCTATTAAAATGGCGATTGCTGCTGCAATGCGTATGAATTCTGAAGGAATAAAAATCCAAATTTCTGGTCGTTTAAACGGTGCAGAAATGGCGCGTTCGGAATCATATAAAGATGGAAGAATACCACTATCAACATTTAGAGCTGATATTGATTATGCTCTTGTTGAAGCCCATACTACTTATGGAAGACTTGGTATTAAAGTTTGGATTATGAAGGGTGAGGTATATGGTAAACGTGAACTTTCTCCTCTAGTGGGTCTTTCTACTGGAAATAAAGGAGGTAAAAAAGATGGTGGTAAGAGACAACCCCGTCGTAGAAAATAATTAAGGTAAAGATAAGGTAAGATGTTACAGCCGAAAAGAACAAAATATCGTAAAGCCCAGAAGGGGCGTATGAAGGGGATAGCACAGCGTGGTCACACACTTTCCAATGGAATGTTTGGTATCAAAACTTTAGATGCTCATTTTATTACCTCTCGACAAATTGAAGCGGCTCGTATTGCAGCAACTAGATACATGAAAAGGCAAGGTCAGTTATGGATTAAAATTTTTCCAGACAAGCCTATTACAAAAAAGCCTTTAGAAGTTCGTATGGGTAAAGGTAAAGGTGCACCAGAATATTTTGTAGCCGTCGTAAAGCCAGGTAGGATTATGTTTGAAGTTGGTGGTGTACCACATGATGTGGCAAAAGAAGCTTTGAGATTAGCTGCCCAAAAATTACCTGTAAAAACAAAATTTATTGTCGCAAGAGATTACGACGCTTCTTAAAAAACTGATAATAGATGAAACAAGCAGAAATAAAAGAACTATCGGTTGAAGAGCTTCAGCAAAGATTAGCTGAAACCAAAAAAGAACATGCTGATTTAAAAGTGGCGCATTCAGTTACACCACTTGAAAATCCATTACAGATAAGAAAGACTAGAAGAACGGTGGCGAGATTGGCGACAGAGTTAACTAAAAGGGAATTACAATAACGGGTTGGGCCTTATGGAAGAAACAACAGTAAGAAATTTAAGAAAAGAAAGGATTGGCGTAGTAACCAGTAACAAAATGGAGAAATCTATAGTTGTAGCTGAGGTTAAGCGTGTTAAGCATCCTATGTACGGTAAATTCGTTTTGAAAACCAAAAAGTATGTTGCTCATGATGAAAAAAATGACTGCAACGAAGGTGACACCGTAAAAATTATGGAAACCCGACCATTGAGTAAGACAAAATGTTGGAGATTGGTTGAAATCCTTGAAAGAGCTAAATAATTATGTTACAGCAAGAATCTAGATTAAAAGTTGCGGATAACACAGGTGCTAAAGAAGTGCTTACCATTCGTGTGCTTGGGGGAACAAAAAGAAGATATGCTTCTGTAGGTGATAAAATTGTGGTTACTGTAAAAGAAGCTACACCTAATGGAGCTATTAAAAAAGGTTCTGTTTCTACTGCAGTAGTAGTTAGAACTAAGAAAGAAGTTAGAAGACCTGATGGTTCTTATATCCGTTTTGATGACAATGCATGTGTATTGTTAAATCCAACTGGTGAGATGAGAGGTACTCGTGTTTTTGGACCTGTTGCAAGAGAATTGCGTGACAAACAGTTTATGAAAATAGTTTCACTAGCCCCTGAGGTATTGTAATTGAACGAGAAGATGACAAAGTTGAAAATTAAAACAGGAGACACGGTTAGAATTACCACTGGAGACCACAAAGGAACAGAAGGTAAGGTGATGCGTGTTGATGCTGAAAAAAATAAAGCTATTGTAGAGGGTGCTAATATGGTTTCTAAACATGAGAAGCCAAGTGCACAAAACCCTCAAGGTGGTATTGTTAAAAAGGAAGCTCCTATTCATATTTCTAACCTTTCTTTGGTAGATGCCAAAGGTGATGCTACAAGAGTAGGTTATGAAGTAAGAGATGGTAAAAAAGTAAGAGTTTCTAAAAAATCTGGAGAAATAATCTAGTTATGAGTTACATTCCAAGATTAAAGCAAGAATATAAAGAGCGTGTAGTAAAAGCACTTTCTGATGAGTTTGGTTACAAAAATGTAATGCAGGTTCCTAAACTACAGAAGATAGTTTTAAGTAGAGGTGTAGGTGCTGCAGTAGCTGATAAGAAATTAATTGATCACGCTGTTGATGAATTGACTATGATTACTGGTCAAAAAGCAGTTGCAACAATGTCTAAAAAGGATGTTGCGGCATTCAAACTTCGTAAAGGAATGCCTATTGGCGCAAAAGTTACTTTACGAGGAGAACGTATGTTCGAATTCTTAGATCGTCTAATTACTACGGCTTTACCAAGGGTAAGAGACTTTCAAGGTGTACGTGCTACAGGTTTTGATGGTAGAGGAAATTATAGCCTTGGTGTAACTGAGCAAATCATTTTCCCAGAAATCAATATTGACAAGATAAATCGAATTAACGGTATGGATATCACATTTGTGACTTCTGCCGAAACAGATAAAGAAGCAAAATCATTGTTAACCGAATTGGGAATTCCCTTTAAAAAGAACTAGTATGGCTAAGGAATCAATGAAAGCTCGTGAACGTAAAAGAGCTAAAACAGTAGCTAAGTATGCTGAAAAGCGTAAAGCTTTAAAAGAAGCTGGTGACTATGAAGCTTTGCAAAAATTGCCAAAGAATGCCTCACCTGTTCGTATGCGAAATCGTTGCAAGTTAACGGGAAGACCTAGAGGGTATATGAGAACTTTTGGTATTTCAAGGGTAACGTTTAGAGAGTTGGCAAATCAAGGGTTAATACCTGGAGTCAAAAAAGCTAGTTGGTAAATAGAATTAAAGAGTAGTAGAAATGCTTACAGATCCAATATCAGATTATTTAACACGAGTTCGTAACGCTAGCAGAGCTGGCCATAGAGTAGTAAATATTCCAGCATCAAACTTAAAAAGGGAGATGACTAAAATACTTTTTGATCAAGGTTATATCCTTAGTTACAAGTTCGAAGATGACACTGTTCAAGGTAATATTAAAATTGCTTTGAAATATGACAAGTTTACTAAAGCACCAGTAATTAAAAAGTTACAACGTGTAAGTAAGCCAGGTCTAAGAAAGTACTCTGGTTCTGAAGATTTGCCAAGAGTATTAAATGGTTTAGGAGTTGCTATAATATCTACTTCTCACGGAGTGATGACTAGTAAACAAGCAAAACAAGAAAATGTTGGTGGCGAAATTTTGTGCTACGTATATTAATAAGAGTAAAGTTTTAGAGAATGTCTAGAATAGGTAATAATCCAGTTTCAGTTCCAGAAGGAGTGACAGTTGAACTTAAGGACAACGAGGTTACTATAAAAGGAAAACTTGGCGAATTAACCCAAGAATTTTCAGGAGTTGAAGTAGCAATGGAAGATGGAAGTTTAATGGTCAAAAGACCATCTGACTCCAAAGAGCATAAATCGAAGCATGGTCTTTACAGATCATTGTTTTTGAATATGGTAGAAGGTGTTTCTAAAGGATGGACTAAAGAATTGGAATTGGTTGGTGTAGGTTACAGAGCTAGCAACCAAGGTCAGAAATTAGATTTAGCCTTAGGTTTTTCACACAACATAGTGCTTGATATCGCTCCAGAAGTAAAAATTGAAACTATTTCTGAAAAGGGTAAAAATCCTATTGTAAAGTTGACTTCTTTTGATAAGCAATTGGTAGGTCAAGTAGCAGCTAAAATTAGAGGATTCCGCAAGCCAGAACCATACAAAGGAAAAGGTATTAGGTTTGTTGGAGAACAAATAAGAAGAAAAGCAGGTAAATCAGCTTAATAAGAACGAATTATGGGATTGTCTAATACTGATAGAAAATTACGAATCAGAAGAAGAATCAGAAAGATTTCTTCTGGGACTGAAACAAGACCTCGTTTGTCTGTTTTCCGTAGTAATAAAGAAATTTATGCTCAATTGATAGATGATGTTAATGGGAAGACATTAGCTTCTTCTTCATCTAGAGATAAAGGAGTAGATGCAAAAGGAACAAAAACTGAAGTTGCAAATGCTGTTGGTAAGGCTATTGCTGAGAAAGCAAAAAAGGCTGGTATAGAAACTGTAGCGTTTGATAGAGGTGGTAATTTGTACCATGGAAGAGTAAAATCATTGGCAGAAGGTGCCAGAGAAGCAGGACTTAAATTCTAAATCAATATGTACCAGAAATACAAAAATATAGAACTCGTTAAACCAGGTGGTTTAGATTTAAAAGATCGTCTTGTTGGTGTTCAAAGAGTAACTAAAGTAACTAAAGGTGGTAGAGCGTTTGGATTCTCTGCAATCGTAGTTGTTGGTGATGAAAACGGAGTTGTAGGGCATGGTTTAGGTAAATCTAAAGATGTAGCAACTGCAATTGCTAAGGCTATTGAAGATGCTAAAAAGAATTTAGTGAGAATACCACTAACTAAAGCTACTATTCCTCATGAGCAGAAAGGTAAATTTGGTGGAGCTAGAGTTTTTATTAAGCCTGCATCTGAAGGTACAGGAGTAATCGCTGGTGGTGCTGTTCGTGCAGTATTGGAAGCAGTTGGAATTCATGATGTACTTTCAAAGTCTCAGGGTTCTTCAAATCCTCACAACGTAGTAAAAGCTTCATTTGATGCATTATTACAATTACGTGATGCTGGAACTGTAGCTAAGCAAAGAGGAGTTAGTTTAGAAAAAGTTTTTAAAGGATAGTAAGCAATGGCGAAGATTAAAGTAAAACAATTGAAAAGTGCCATCAAGAGACCTCAGAATCAAAAGAGAACTCTTGAAGCATTGGGACTAAGGAAAATTGGCCATGTTGTTGAGCATGATGCAACACCTAATATCCTTGGTATGATAAAGAAAGTTGAACATTTGGTTTCTACCGAGAAATCTTAAAGAATAGATAGAATGGATTTAAGTAGTTTAAAACCAGCAGAAGGAGCTATAAATAGAGATGGAAAACGTCTTGGAAGAGGACAAGGTTCAGGAAAAGGTGGAACTGCGGCTAGAGGACATAAAGGTGCTAAGTCTAGGTCTGGTTATTCTAAGAAAATTGGTTTTGAAGGTGGTCAAATGCCATTACAAAGACGTGTTCCTAAATTTGGTTTCAAGAATATCAACAGAAAAGAATATCAGGCTGTTAACTTAGATAAGTTACAAACTTTAGTTGATAATAAAGTGGTTAAAGGCGAAGTTACTTTTGAGGCTTTAGTTGAAAACAGATTGGTTAGACAAAACGAATTGGTTAAAATTTTGGGTGATGGCGAATTAAAGGCAAAACTTAAAGTTTCAGCTCATAAATTTAGTGCATCAGCTAAAGCAGCTATTGAAAAAGCTGGCGGTGAAGCAATAAGTTTATAACATTATTTTACTATGAAGAAATTTATTGAGACCATATCCAATATTTGGAAAATAGAAGAGCTAAGGCAACGTATTTTAATTACGCTTGGCTTGTTATTGGTGTATCGTTTTGGTGCCCAAGTAGCACTTCCTGGTATCGATACAAATCAATTAGCAGAATTAACATCAAATACAGGACAAGGTATCTTAGGTATTTTAAATGCATTTACGGGTGGAGCTTTTGCTAAGGCTTCAGTATTTGCTTTAGGTATTATGCCTTACATATCTGCATCAATTGTTGTACAGTTGATGAGTATTGCTATTCCTTACCTGCAGAAATTAGATAAAGAAGGAGAAAGTGGTCGTAAGACAAAAAACCAAATTACACGTTGGTTAACAATTGCAATATGTGTTGTACAAGCACCAGCTTATTTATATGGATTAGGAGCTTTAGGTGTTCCAGATAGCGCTTTTGTTCTTGGTAAAGGTTTAAACTTTATAGTGCCAGCAGTAATTATTTTAGTTACTGGTTGTGTATTTGCTATGTGGCTTGGTGAAAAAATAACAGATAAAGGTATTGGTAATGGTATATCATTATTAATAATGATAGGTATCATTGCAACAATGCCACAATCATTTGCTCAAGAAGCAGTATCTAGATGGAATGGTACTGGTGGTCCAATGTTAATTATTGTTGAAGTAGTTATTTGGTTCTTAGTAATTCTAGCCAGTGTATTGTTAGTAATGGCAATTCGTCAGATTCCAGTGCAGTATGCTAGAAGAAGTGCTTCAGGAGGTTATGAAAAGAACATCACAGGATCAAGACAATATATACCATTGAAACTAAATGCTTCAGGGGTAATGCCTATCATATTTGCTCAAGCGATTATGTTTGCTCCAAGTCTAATAGGTAGAACATTTAATGATACGGCAATTGGTCAATGGATGGAGGTACAGTTTGCTGATATTTTCGGATTGGCTTACAATATTCTTTTTGCAGTATTAATTATAATTTTCACCTATTTCTATACGGCTATTACAGTTCCAACGAACAAAATGGCTGATGATTTAAAAAGAAGTGGAGGTTTTATACCAGGCATTCGTCCAGGTAAAGAAACAGGAGATTATTTAGATAAAATAATGTCATTAATAACATTCCCAGGTTCTGTGTTCTTAGCATTACTAGCGGTTTTACCAGCAGTAGTTGTTAAGTTAATGGATGTACAAGCAGGTTGGGCATTGTTTTATGGAGGAACGTCATTGTTGATTATGGTAGGAGTTGCTATCGATACTGTACAACAAGTGAATTCTTATTTATTAAATAGACATTACGACGGTTTGATGAAAACCGGTAAAAATAGAAAAGTAGCATAATTTATGGCAAAGCAGCCAGCAATAGAACAAGACGGATCAATAATTGAAGCATTATCAAATGCCATGTTTCGTGTTGAATTAGAAAACGGTCACGTTGTGACAGCTCATATCTCTGGAAAGATGCGTATGCATTATATTAAATTACTTCCAGGTGACAAGGTTAAACTTGAGATGAGCCCATACGATTTGACTAAGGCAAGAATTACATATAGATACTAAGATGAAAGTTAGAGCATCAGTAAAGAAAAGAAGTGCCGACTGCAAGATTGTTCGCAGAAAAGGCAGATTATACGTGATCAACAAAAAGAATCCTAGATTTAAACAAAGACAAGGGTAGTTATGGCAAGAATTGCAGGGGTAGACATCCCAAAACAAAAGCGAGGTGTAATTGCACTTACTTATATCTTCGGAGTGGGTAGGAGCCGTGCCAAGGAGGTTTTATCAACAGCAGGTGTAAGTGAAGACACTAAGGTGTCTGATTGGAACGATGATGAAATTGGTAAAATTCGTGAAGCGGTATCTTCTTATACAATAGAAGGTGAGCTTCGTTCAGAAACTCAGTTGAATATCAAACGTCTAATGGATATTGGATGTTATAGGGGTATTCGTCATAGATCTGGTTTGCCATTAAGGGGTCAACGTACTAAGAATAACTCTAGGACAAGAAAAGGAAAGCGTAAAACAGTTGCTAACAAGAAAAAGGCAACTAAATAATAGTTAGGTATTATGGCAAAAGCAGGTACTAAAACAACAAAAAAACGTAAAGTTATAGTTGATTCTAATGGAGAAGCTCATATAACAGCATCTTTCAATAATATCATTATTTCTTTAACGAATAAAAAGGGAGACGTTATTTCATGGTCTTCTGCTGGTAAACTAGGGTTTAGAGGTTCTAAAAAGAATACTCCTTATGCTGCTCAAGTAGCTGCAGAAGATTGTTCTAAAGTAGCTCATGAAGCTGGTTTGCGTAAAGTAAAAGTTTACGTTAAAGGACCAGGTAATGGTAGAGAATCTGCTATTCGTTCTATACATAATGCTGGAATTGAAGTGACAGAAATTATTGATGTTACACCAATGCCACATAATGGATGTAGACCTCCAAAAAGAAGAAGAGTATAATTAATTAATATGGTCCGCCAATGGCGGATTTTCACCGAAGGTGTACTAAAGATTATCGAAGGATAAGCCTTAATTCATAATCACACTTTCATAAACTTAGAAGATGGCAAGATATACAGGACCAAAATCAAAAATCGCTCGTAAATTTGGCGAAGCGATATTCGGAGACGATAAAGCCTTCGAAAAGAAAAATTACCCTCCGGGACAACACGGTAACAACCGTCGCCGTGGTAAAAAATCAGAATATGCAATCCAGTTAATGGAGAAGCAAAAAGCTAAGTACACTTATGGTATTTTAGAAAAACAGTTTAGAAACTTGTTTGCTACTGCCAAAAGAAAAGAAGGTGTTACTGGTGAAGTGCTTTTACAATTATGTGAATCTCGTTTAGATAACGTAGTTTACAGAATGGGGCTTTCTTCTTCAAGAAGAGGTGCAAGACAATTGGTTTCGCATAGACACATTACAGTAAATGGTGGTTTAGTAAACATTCCATCATATTCATTAAAACCTGGCGATGTAGTTGGTGTTCGTGAAAAGTCTAAATCTGTTCAAGCTATCAATGATTCCTTAGCGAATAATAGTAGCGTATACGAATGGATTACATGGAATAGTGAAAAGAAAGAAGGTGCTTTTGTAAGTGTACCTGAAAGACTTCAAATTCCTGAGAACATTAAAGAGCAGTTAATCGTCGAGTTATATTCTAAATAAAAACAACACTAATCCAATATGGCACTACTTAATTTTCAGAAGCCCGATAAAGTTATAATGATAGACTCGACAGATTTCGAGGGTAAATTCGAATTTCGCCCTTTGGAACCTGGTTACGGATTAACTGTTGGGAACGCATTACGAAGAGTATTACTTTCCTCCCTGGAAGGTTTTGCAATTACATCAGTAAGAATTGATGGAGTTGAGCACGAATTTTCTGTTATCCCAGGCGTTGTTGAAGATGTTACCGAGATAATTTTGAATTTAAAGCAAGTCCGTTTTAAAAGACAGATTGATGATGTTGAGAGCGAAACAGTTTCTGTTTCTCTAAGCGGAAAAGATAAATTGACTGCTGGTGATTTCCAGAAATTCATTTCAGGTTATCAGGTGTTAAACCCTGATTTGGTGATTTGTAACATGGATTCTAAAGTTTCAATCAATTTAGAAGTTATTATTGAGAAAGGTCGTGGCTATGTTCCAGCAGAAGAAAACAAAAAATCTAATGCTCCACTAGGAAGTATAGCGGTTGATTCTGTTTACACTCCAGTAAAAAATGTAAAGTATAGTATTGAAAACTTTAGAGTAGAACAGAAAACCGATTATGAAAAATTGGTTTTTGAAATCGTAACAGATGGTTCAATTCATCCAAAAGATGCTTTGACAGAAGCTGCTAAGGTTTTGATTCACCACTTTATGTTGTTCTCTGATGAGCGTATCACGCTAGAGGCAGATGAAATAGCACAGACTGAGACTTATGATGAAGAGTCGTTGCACATGCGTCAGCTATTGAAAACCAAATTGGTTGATATGGATTTATCTGTTCGTGCATTAAACTGCTTAAAAGCTGCAGAAGTTGATACTTTAGGAGACTTAGTTTCTTTCAATAAGAACGACTTAATGAAGTTTAGAAACTTTGGTAAAAAATCATTAACTGAATTAGAAGAACTAGTTATTAACAAAGGACTTCAATTTGGAATGGATTTAGCAAAGTATAAATTAGATAAAGATTAAATAATCATATTTTGCTCTCCGCAAAGCGGATTTGGTAGCAAGATGATAATATAGAAAAATGAGACACGGTAAAAAATTTAACCATTTAGGGAGAACAGCAGCTCATAGAAAAGCTATGTTAGCAAACATGGCTTGTTCTTTAATTGAGCACAAAAGAATCAATACTACCCTTGCTAAAGCAAAAGCGTTAAAGCAATTTGTTGAGCCTTTGATTACAAAATCAAAAGTTGAAAATAATCAAACTACAGAAAAAGGAACTCACAATCGTAGAGTGGTTTTTAGTAATTTGAGAGACAAACACGCAGTAACAGAATTATTTGGTAATGTAGCTGAAAAGATTGGTGATAGACCAGGTGGTTACACTAGAATTATCAAGTTAGGTAACAGATTAGGTGATAATGCTGATATGGCAATGATAGAGCTTGTTGATTATAACGAGATTTATAATGCTGATAAACCTGCTAAGAAAACTACTAGAAGAAGTAGAAGAGGTGGAGCTAAGAAAGCTACTCCAGCACCAGTAGAAACAAAGGCAACTGACGATTCAGAAGAATAGTATGTTAATTACTAGTTGAAAATAGATTAAAGGATACGCTAAAACGTATCCTTTTTTTATGTTTTTTTGTGAAATTTTATTTGATAATCGATAATTATAACTTAGAGGCTTGCCTCAAAAATTAAAATTAGTTTACTCAGCGTATGAAGTATCAGACAAGAAAAAAAGCACTTTTATTATTAGAGGATGGAACTATTTTTTACGGTAAAGCTGTAGGCGATAGAGAAGGAACGGCATTTGGCGAAGTATGTTTTAATACTGGAATGACCGGTTATCAAGAAATATTTACAGACCCATCTTATTACGGACAATTAATGGTTGCTACAAATGCTCATATTGGTAATTATGGGACTCATGAAGATGAAGTTGAATCTGACTCCATAAAAATAGCAGGTTTAATAGTGAAAAATTTCAGTTATAATTATTCCAGACCAAGTGCTAATTTGAGTTTGTTAGAATTCTTAGAAAAAAACAATCTATTGGCCATTTCAGATGTTGATACTCGTGCGCTAGTAAGTTATATAAGAGACAATGGTGCTATGAATGCTGTTATTTCAACTAGAGTTGACGATGTAGCATCGCTAAAAGAAGAACTTAAAAAAGTTCCAAGTATGAAGGGTTTAGAGCTTGCTTCTAAAGTTTCAACTAAGGAGTCTTATGTATATGGTGATGAAAATGCTGATTATAAAATATCTGCTTTGGATATTGGTATAAAAAAGAATATTCTAAGAAACTTAGCTAAAAGAGGAGCCTGCGTAAAAGTATTTCCCTACAATGCATCCAAAGAAGAGATGGCTGCTTGGAATCCAGATGCCTACTTTATTTCTAATGGGCCTGGAGATCCTGAGCCTTTAACAGCTGCTATTGAAACTACAAAAGGACTTCTGGAATTAGACAAGCCTTTATTTGGAATTTGTTTAGGGCATCAGGTATTAGCTTTGGCTAATGGAGTATCTACCTATAAAATGCACAATGGTCACAGAGGTATAAATCATCCTATTTTAAATTTAATCACAGGCAAAGGTGAAATAACTTCTCAAAACCACGGTTTTGCAATCAATAGAGAAGAGACTGAGACAAACCCTAATCTAGAAGTTACACACACCCATTTAAATGATAATACAGTTGCTGGAATAAGGATGAAAAATAAAAGTGTATTTTCAGTACAATATCACCCAGAGGCTAGTCCAGGACCACATGATGCTGATTATCTTTTTGATCAATTTTTTGATGCAATAAAAACTAGCGCTAACTAAAACGTTGTAGTATATTTTTAGGTTATTTTCAGACAGTTATATCAATTTCTGTACTGTTAAAAGAGTGTCCTTTTGTATATTCGTTTTATTAAACCCAATCACAAATAAATAGAGACGATGAGCATTATTATCAATATTCATGCAAGACAAATTTTAGATTCTAGAGGTAATCCAACTGTAGAAGTTGATGTAGTTACCGAAAACGGAGTTTTAGGCCGTGCTGCTGTTCCATCAGGAGCATCTACGGGTGAGCATGAAGCAGTTGAACTTAGAGATGGTGGAGATGCATTTATGGGCAAAGGTGTTGGTAAAGCAGTAAATAATGTAAACACACTTATTGCTGAAGAATTGGTTGGCACTTCGGTTTTTGAACAAAACTTTATTGACCAGGCAATGATTGATTTAGATGGTACACCAAACAAATCAAAATTAGGTGCTAATGCAATTTTAGGTGTTTCTTTAGCGGTTGCGAAGGCTGCTGCAGAAGAATTAGGAATGCCTTTGTATAGATATGTTGGTGGAGTAAGTGCTAATACACTTCCTGTTCCAATGATGAATATTATTAATGGAGGTTCGCATTCAGATGCTCCGATAGCTTTTCAAGAATTTATGGTAATGCCTGTAAAGGCAAAAGATTTTAGTCACTCTATGCAAATGGGAACTGAAATCTTTCATAACCTAAAAAAAGTATTACATGACAGAGGTCTGAGCACAGCTGTTGGTGATGAAGGTGGTTTTGCACCTACCCTAGAAGGTGGAACAGAAGATGCGCTAGACACTATTGCAAAAGCTGTTGATAAAGCGGGGTACAAATTAGGAGATGATGTAATGATTGCATTGGATTGTGCTGCAGCTGAGTTTTATGTGGATGGCAAATATGATTACACCAAGTTTGAAGGCGATAAAGGGCAAATAAGAACATCGGCTGAGCAAGCACAGTATTTAGCTGACTTATCTGAAAAATACCCTATCATTTCTATTGAAGATGGTATGGATGAAAATGATTGGGATGGTTGGAAAATGTTAACGGATAAAGTTGGGGATAAAGTACAATTAGTTGGTGATGATTTATTTGTAACCAATGTTGAGCGTCTTTCTAGAGGTATTGAAAATGGAATTGCAAACTCTATTCTAATAAAAGTTAATCAGATAGGTACTTTAACAGAAACTATTGCAGCAGTAAATATGGCTAAAAATGCAGGTTATACTTCAGTAATGTCTCACCGTTCTGGTGAAACAGAAGATAACACTATCGCAGACTTGGCGGTTGCTTTAAACACAGGGCAAATTAAAACGGGTTCTGCTTCGCGTAGTGATCGTATGGCTAAATACAATCAGTTATTACGTATAGAAGAAGAATTGGGTGATACTGCTTATTATCCTCAAGAAAAAGCGTTTAAAATAAAGTAATCATACTTTAGAATATTTATACAAAAGCCTTTCTAATATTTAGAAAGGCTTTTTTTTGATAATTAGATAATGTATATTAAGGTTTTAGACTAACTAATTACTATAAGTGCATGAATAATTTTCTTTTTGCAGCAGCTGAAAATGATGGAATAGCAAATTGTAAGGCTGGTGGGATGGGAGATGTAGTAAGAGATGTCCCTAGACAAATTTCAGAGAAGGGTGATAAGGTTTATGTTGTTGTACCATCTTATGGAAGATTGCATCAACAAGGAATTTTAAAGGCAAATTTAAATTTTTCACTTCGCGGTATGAATTATACCGCAGAGCTCTATCAAGTTAAACCAAAAAAAGAATTTCCTAATATATATCATTATGTAATTCATCACCCTGAAATAGAAGCAGGTGGAATTGCTCATATATATCATGATGACCCCGAAGAGCCTTTTTATACAGATGCTATTAAGTATTTTATTTTTTGTACTGCTGTAGCAGAAGCAATTAAAAAAGGTGCTTTTGGTAAGTTAGATATTGTTCATTTACATGATTGGCATTCTAGTTTAATCCTCTTTTTAAGAGAATACCATAGAACATATCAAAGCCTTAAAAAAATCAGATTTGTTTACAGTATTCATAACCTTGCAATTCAAGGTATTCGTCCTTTTAATGATAACTATTCTTCTTTAAGAAATTGGTTTCCAGATGTTCCTTTTGATGAAAAAGGATTACATGATTATAGATATAAAGATTGTATTAATTTAATGGCAGTAGGTATTCGTCTTGCAGATGCGGTGCATACAGTTTCCCCTTCTTATAAAGAAGACGTTATGAAACCGAGTTCTCCTCCAGAATTTATAGGTGGTGAAGGATTGGAAAAAGACTTACAATTGGCTGATAAAGAGAAAAGACTCTTCGGAATTTTAAATGGTTGTAACTATAAAAATATTAATGTAGAAGAAAAAGGGTTTATTTACAGAAATACGGTTAAAGCAATATTTAGATGGCTTCAAGAAGAGTCTAAAAAGTATAAAGCCGATTTTTTAGCACATACAGGAGAAAAAATAATGGAGTATGTTGGTAACAGACCCAAGTTTATTGTTTCAAGTGTAGCTCGCTTAACAGAGCAGAAATTTTACTTTTTTAAGCGTTCTCCAGAAGCATTTGCCGAAATTCTAAAAAAACTCGAAAAAATAGATGGTATTTTTATTTTATTGGGTACTGGAGCGCCAGAGTATGAAGAGTTATTTAGAGATATAAGCTACAAACACAAGAATTTTATTTTTACCAATGGTCAATCTGAAAACTTAATTGATTCTATGTATCTAGAATCTGACTTATATTTTATGCCAAGTCTTTTTGAGCCTTGTGGAATAAGTCAGATGCTTTCTATGCGAAATGGAAACCCATGTTTAGTTCATCATACAGGAGGTCTTATAGATACCGTTAAGCATATGAAAACTGGTTTTGGTTTTGATGGTAAAACCTATGATGAAAAGATTAAGAATATGCTTTCTACTTTTGATTTAGCATTAGATACATTCTCTAATGATAAACCTACTTGGAAGAAGATTCAAACAAATGCAAAAAAAGCACGATTTACTTGGGAAAAGTCAGTAAATGAATACTACAAGGTACTTTATAAAATGTAATTTTATTTTTTAGAGGAAGTTGTGTTAAGAATTAACCAAATTTGACGTTTGTTATTGTTAAAATCTTTCCTTTTTTGTAATTTTAACATCTTGTCAAATTAACTATAAATCATATAAATGTCGAATAAAGCAACACTAGAGTTTGAAGGAAAAAAATATGAATTCCCGGTTATTAAGGGAACCGAAGATGAGTTGGCAATCGATATAAAAACACTTAGAGGTAGCACTAATGGATTAGTTACTATTGATCCTGGGTATAAAAACACGGGCTCATGTGAAAGTGCTATTACCTTTTTAGATGGCGAAAAAGGAATTTTAAGGTATAGAGGGTATTCAATAGAAGAGCTAGCCGAAAAAGCAGACTTTTTAGAAGTTGCTTATTTGCTAATATTTGGTGATTTGCCAAATAAAGAGCAGTTAGCTGCTTTTCATTTAGATATTAAGAATGAATCTCATGTAGATGAAGAGATGAAAAAGATTTTGGACGGTTTTCCAAAGTCTGCACACCCTATGGGTGTTTTATCTTCACTTACAAGTGCGTTAGTTGCATTTAATCCAAATTCTGTTGATGTTGCATCTGCAGATGCCATGTACAATTCCATAGTTCGTATTCTTGCTAAATTTCCAGTGTTAGTTGCATGGGCTATGCGAAAGAAAATGGGGCTTCCATTAGATTATGGTGATGACACATTAGGTTACGTTGAGAACATTCATAAAATGATGTTCAAAAAGCCGAGTCAAGAGTATCAAAGAAATAAAGTAGTAATAGATGCATTAGATAAGCTACTTATTTTGCACGCTGATCACGAACAAAACTGCTCAACATCAACAGTAAGAATAGTTGGTTCATCTCATGCAGGATTATTTGCTTCACTTTCCGCAGGAATCTCTGCGCTTTGGGGCCCATTACATGGTGGTGCGAACCAAGCGGTTTTAGAAATGCTAGAAGCTATTGAAGCCGACGGTGGTGATACTAAAAAATATATGGCTAAGGCTAAAGATAAAGAAGACCCATTTAGATTAATGGGCTTTGGTCATAGAGTCTACAAAAACTTTGACCCTCGTGCCAAGATTATTAAAGTAGCAGCAGATGAAGTTTTAAATGACTTAGGTATTGATGACCCTATTTTAGCAATTGCTAAAGGTCTAGAGAAAGAAGCTCTAGAAGATGAGTATTTCGTGAAAAGAAAATTATACCCTAATGTAGATTTCTATTCAGGAATTATCTATCGCGCGTTGGGAATACCAACAGATATGTTTACGGTTATGTTTGCATTAGGCAGACTACCGGGCTGGATTGCACAATGGAGAGAAATGCGTTTGCGTGGAGAGCCAATAGGAAGACCAAGACAAATTTATATTGGAGAAAACCATCGCCCTTTTGTTGGCGTTGATAAGAGGTAGATTGCTACCTTAATAAAAACAATAAAGCTCTTTTATTTTATAAAAGGGCTTTTTTTATATCAAAAAATGAGTTCATTCTATAAAAAAAAATTGTAATGCTTCAACTTAATATTAATGATGAAACATCACCTTTAAAAGCTGTAGTTCTGGGAACTGCGGAGAGTTGTGGTCCAACGCCAAAACCGGATGAAGCCTATGACCCAAAATCTTTAGAACATATTTTGGCAGGTACTTATCCTAAAGAAGCAGACATGATTAAAGAGATGGATGCTTTTGCGAGTGTTTTTAATAAATATGGAGTTAAAGTATATAGACCATCTGTTTTAATAAATTGTAATCAAATATTCTCTAGAGATATTGCTTTTGTAATAGATAACAAATTAGTCCATGCTAATATTTTACCTGATAGAGAAAAAGAGTTTCAAGCTATACAACATATTATTAATGAGATGAATCCAGATGATATTATCTATCCACCAGAAGAAGTACATGTTGAGGGTGGTGATGTAATGCCTTGGAATGATTATATTTTTGTTGGTACCTATACTGCTGCAGATTATCCAGAATACATTACAGCGAGAACTAATAAAGAAGCAGTTACATTTTTAAAAGAGCAGTTTCCCAATAAAAAAGTAAAAGCATTTGAGTTACTTAAATCTAACACAAATGCAAAAGAGAATGCTCTACATCTAGATTGCTGCTTTCAACCAATAGGAAAGGATAAAGCTATTCTACATAAGAATGGATTTTTAATTGAGGAGGAATACGATTGGTTAGTAGATTATTTTGGAAGAGAAAATATTTTTGAAATTACTGCAGACGAAATGTATCAAATGTTTAGTAACGTTTTCTCAATATCACCAGAAGTAATAGTTTCAGAAAAAAACTTTACCCGTTTAAATAATTGGCTAAGAGGCCAAGGATTTACTGTAGAAGAAATCCCTTATGCTGAGATTGCAAAGCAAGAAGGACTACTTCGTTGCAGTACATTACCATTAATACGAGAATAAAAAGTATTCAAATGCAGATTACAAATACCATTTTAATGATTCGCCCTGTAGCTTTTCGTATGAACGAGCAGACAGCGGTAAATAACTATTTTCAAGAGGATTTGAATGTTAAAAATCAAACCATTAACTCTAGAGCTCAAAAAGAGTTTGATGATTTCGTTAGTGTATTACGAAAAAATGGAGTGAATGTAGTAGTAGTTGATGATAGAAAAGAAACAGATACACCGGATTCTATCTTCCCAAATAACTGGGTTTCTTTTCATGCTAGTGGAACTGTAGTAGTGTATCCTATGTTTGCAGAAAATAGGAGGAAGGAAAGAAGGGAAGATATTTTTGATATGTTAGAAGAGCATGGTTTTCGTATAGATAACGTTGTTGATTATACTTCGGCAGAAGAAGAAGGTGTTTTTTTGGAAGGTACAGGTAGTATTTTAAAGGATAGGGTAAATCAAAAAGCATATTGCGCTCTTTCTGAGAGAGCTCATGAAGAGTTATTTATTGAGTTTTGTGAAGATTTTGATTGCTTTCCTGTACTATTTACTGCTAATCAAACAGTTAACGGAGAGCGATTACCAATATATCATACCAATGTAATGATGGCAATGGCAGAGACTTTCACTGTTATTTGTTTAGAAACTATAGATGATAAAAAAGAGCGAAAAAATGTAGTAGATCATCTTAAAAAAGACGGCAAGGAAATTATTGCGATTACAGAAAAACAGATGCATCATTTTGCAGGCAACATGCTACAAGTTTTTGGAAAGAACGAGCAACGTTTTATGGTTATGAGTTCTGCGGCATATCATAGTTTACGAAAAGACCAGTTAGATGCTATTACAAAGCATTGCCAGATTATACATAGTTCCTTAGAAACTATAGAAACCTGTGGTGGTGGTTCAGCACGTTGTATGATGGCAGAAGT
>CAYTRI010000019.1:0-24572 GCA_964440105.1 uncultured Flavobacteriaceae bacterium | reverse complement strand
TTTCTATCATATCTAACATATACAATATCCAACCTTCCCAATCTTCTTTTTCTGTTACTAGTCTTAACTTATTATAATACGCTGCTTTATTATTAATGATGTACTCGCTTAGATAAATAGCAGGGACATCTAAAAGCTTTTCCAATTTTAGATAGAGTAGGAGTAGAATACGACCAGTTCGTCCATTACCATCAGCAAAAGGGTGAATAGCTTCAAATTGATAGTGCATCAAAGCCATTTTTATAAGTGGATCTAGCTTGCTTGGCTCATTAATGAATTTTTCCAAGTTAGATAGCCTGTCTCTTATAACGGATTCTCCAGATGGTGGTGTATAAATTACTTCTCCTTTTGTATTGGATAGGGTAGTGCCTGGTGTTGTTCTAATGCCAGAAGTATTCTGTTTAATACGTTGTACAATCTCAACACAAAGATTAGTAGTTATAAAAGGTTTTTTTTCTAAATGCTCTAGAGCATGCCATAAGGCTTCTTTGTAACTGATAACTTCTTTTGCTGCGGGATTATCAAATTTTTTATCTGCTATTGCTGCTTGATACAAATCATCGTTTGTAGTTATGATATTCTCAATCTCAGAACTTGCTTTTGCTTCTTGTAAATGAATTGTATCTAGAAAAAGTCTCGGGTTTGGTAAATTGGTAATAGCCCCATTTAACTTCGATAATGCTCTACTTGCAGTTATTGTTTTTCTTAAAACGGCAGTAGTTTCTAACTCCTTTTTTAGAGGAAGTAGGGGTAGATTATTATAAGGAATATCTTTACTAAATGCGGTCATATGTTAAGGGTCGAATTTACACTCGTTCTTAATACGAGGGTAAATATAAATGAAAATTACCTTTGTTTTGTAAATAAGGATAAAAATTACTTTCATTAATATTTTAAATAAACTGTTTCAATTTTGGTTTTGGGAATTCTAAACTACTCTTATATCTCATAATCAAATTAGAGCTTTTAAATCAAAAACTTAAAACAATCTAATTCTTTTGGGAAGGCAATTCTTATATTTATTGTTTGCTAATCAACCAAGCCAATAGAAAAGCAAATGACCAAATTAAATGTAGAATGGGAAGAATTCAAAGACAAGATTTATTTATTCTATTCTAAGGGAAAAACAATAAGCACTAGAAGTCCAAAAGACCAAGGCCAGTTTGAAAAATTCGAAAAGGATTATAATGAATGGCGAGCAGTCGTTTTGGACTTTTTGCTTAAATCATTTGAGACCAACAATCGCTATGTGCAAGCTTTTAAAGCTTCCAATGCGTATAAATATACTTCAGAAGTAAATGGTAAACCAATTCATAAGTTAGTAGGAGAACTAAAACAAAACTTGAATAATAAGTTGGTTTCCATAGAATATATGGTTAATTTATTGAGTGTTTCCGACTTAATTACCAAACCCTATAAAGTTGATGTTTCCCAACGTGAAAAATATACGTCGGAAGAAATACTTGAACTGATTCTTACCAAACTTTGTGAGCTATACGATGATAACATATATCCCATACGACCAATCTTGGAAGGTAATGGGATAACTCTTAACAGACGAAGAGAGGAATATGAATATGTGAGAGTTTTAGAAGGTTACGGATTCGTAGAAAGTAATAATATAGGAAGCCAAGCGGATGCAAGATTAACTGTTGAAGGAAAATTATATGTTGAAGAGAAACAAAAATTAATTAAGCCTAACTATGAACATCTAGATGGACATCATTCCGATATCACTACAAAAATTGATAAAATAATTCAAAAACTGGAAAAACTTGGTCTAGGTCAAGAAATACTTTATAATGAGTTGGACGAAATAAAGGAACTTCTACCCATACTAGGTAAAAAGAACCTTGGTCAACTTATAAAAGGTAAAATTCATGATTTAATTCTCACCCAAATTATTAGTATAGATACAGCAAAAATGATTTATGAAACTATAGTTAAAGAAACATTGAGACTACCATAAATATGCACCCTATTGGATTTTATAAAATTTAAGGAAACAAATAATCTAACTCCATTGGAGTTAAAAAGAAAAGCGGAATATTATCAAGACCTAACCAATATCGAGGAGAGTTGGACAGGACGTTTAGATGCTCAAATTGCTAACACCTTTATTTTGGAAGCCGCGCAACTAATCGTCAATTCCATATGCTTATTTGAACAAGGATATTTCGACGCATCTTTCTATTCTCTAAGACAATCGTTGGAGGTTTCAACTGTTATGACATATTTGGTAGACAATGATGAAGGAACTAGAGAAACTGAATTGGCAAAATGGAAGGCGCAAAGTAGATTTCCTATGTACAGCCAAATGCTTAAAATGTTAGATGCCAATAAATTAGTTTTTGCTGATATTAAGGCTAAATTGGGCAGTTATTTCGATGTTTTGAACACGGTAAAGCATAAGCTTAATAAGTATGTCCACAAACAAGGGTTTAACACTTTTTATGTTTCTAAAAATCATCCACTTAATCAAAATAAGAGCAGAGAAGGTTTTATTACTGAATATGAGAACTATTTAAAGAAATGTATTGGAGCAATAGCTGTTTTTAGGTTGGCAATTGACCCATTCCCAGTTCTTTTAAATGATGAAGAAGTCTATGCTAAAACTGGAGATTCAATGACAAGAGGGTATGGAGATAAATTTATAGAAGACTATATAGGATGGAAAAACATTGAATTATATAAGCAAACAGAAATGTTTCTAAACCATTATGAATCCATAATTCAAGGAGAATCCAAAAATCAATTTACACTTGGTGTTGTGAAGAATCAGTTTATAGACAAGAATCATACCGATGAAATATTGAAGCAGAAGCATCTTTTGAGTAAACATGATTTAAACGCAGTTATATTATGTGGGTTTTCTGAAAAAGTTGCCAAAATATATTGCATCGGAGGATTACTACTTTATTTTTCATCAACAGAATCAAATAGAAAGCAATGGTCTTGGAGTGGTTTAGATTTCAAAAATTTTAAGGAGGATAATGAAAGCTATAATCTAAAATATGATGAAGCTTTCATTTCAGTTATGGAGCTTAAAGACGATGATTATTTTATAGAACATAATGAAGAATTTAATGCTGAAGAAATTGAGCAGTTAGAACAGATTAAAGACCAAAATAAGCCAGCCAAATAGTTACACCATGAACAGGACGATACTCTATTACCCAACAATTAACATTCCTAATAATGCATGGCTAAAGCATGCTTTATTGTATTGGGACGAAATTAGTTCTATCATACCACAAGATGATAATGATAGATTTTTGATTGACTTATCACCAGATATTCTGTACTTAATGGATGAAGGACATTTCAGGCCAATTAGACCAGAAAGTTTAATATCTGAATCAGAAAACTGGAAGGCTTTTGAAGAATTTCAAAATGAATTTAAGGAGGTAGTATCGAGCCCAAATTTCAAAAGAGTTTTAACAGCTCACAGGGCTATTGGTAAAGATTACAATATACATAGAAACAAAGTTGGTAGCCTGAATCTTTCTAAAATCCACAATAATAAGACCTCAGATGGTCTTTATGATTATTTAGAAAGCCATGGATTAGCCACTAGAGAAAATGGCTACGAGTGGATTTCATTTGAGCGTAACACGGCTTTATTGTATATGTCATTACTTGCTAAATATCTAGCGGATATTGATAACCAAAGCACAACAATTGGAACTGATAAGATGACCTATGAAAGTTTAAATTTCAAGAAAGCAAGAAACCAAAATGGTTTCCCCGTGGTCGCCTTCAACTTAGATAGTGTTCTTCCTACACCAAAGCCCAACGTTCCTTTAGAAAAGATAATAAAGTTTAAAAGAAGGCGAGCTGATAACTTAACTCATTTTAAACAGACCCTATCAACTTTTCAAACCAAAATTTCCAACTCACAATCCAATGCAGAACTAAAGGAAACTGCAATTAGTTTTGAGGAAAATCTTTTAAAAGGGGTTAAAGACTTAACAGAGGTGCTTGGAGACTCTAAGATAGAATCTTCCTTAAAGACTTTTAAAGCGTTAATTAACTTGAAATCTCCAACACTTATTGCGTCCATGGGAGCGGTAATAAACGATAAGTATAACTACTTGCACCTTCCAGTGGATTTGACCAGTATCGGTATCGCTACAATAGGAGCTATTGAATTAACCACTAAATACATTGAAATTCGAAATCAGACAAGAGCACAATTGCGGCAATCCCCTTTTTCATATCTGTACCATGCAAGAAGATCCAGTATCATTGGCAGAAAATAATTAGTTAAAAATCTATCAATGAGAATTAAAAAAGCAAATTTAAAAGTAGATAAATACAATGTCAATCCCACTCTGATAGTTGAGTTGAACTTTGAATACGAAAGAGGGCTTGAAATACCAATTTCAGTCTCTGGGCGACTTAATAATCAGGATGGGAGAGCCATTGCCGAACTTAACGAAAACAAATTAAGTTCTGACCGCGATTTTGGGTTAAAATTATATAACCGGAACCAAAAGGAAAAATACAAAAAAGGAAGAATAGAGGACTCCTTTTATTTAGAACTTAGTGCTCATCTATCTCCTTTGTCCGTCAATGCTATCGAAAATAGGAGAAATCAAAATGCCGATAAGTCGATAACACTTCATATTGAACTTCTTTTTAAAACTATGGTGTTGGAGGTTGACCAAACTAATTCTGAGTATCATGATTTTGTTAAGGTTAAGAAACAAAGACAAAACCATAATATTAAGATTGGGCATAGTGAATGGATTAATAACTTTTCTGAAAGTCTGGGTATTGGAAAGTTTATTTTAGTGGAGTTACGAATCCCTGATAAGGAATTTGTATCGGATTTTTGGAGGGATAAATATGCAGAACTAGTTAATAATTTAGAAAAAATGGAGAGCTCATTAAGGGCAGGTGATTGGGAGAAAACTATGATTCATGGAAGAAAGTATTTTGAGAACTTCAAGTTTGGAGATGTTAAATCAAAACCTGCTAATAAGAAGTTCAAAGAAGAATTGGATAAAGTTTTATTGTATCAAAACTACTCTGAAAGTGCAATAAAAAACTTTTATGATGGCGTTCGAAACTTTTTTGATTTCACTTCTAAATATGTTCATGAGCAAGATACAAAAGGCTATCCCCAAAGCCCACCTTTAGTGACATTAGAAGATAGTTACTTCATTTATAATTTGGCTATCGGGTTGTTGAATATGATAACGAAAAAAATAGTAAGAGGTTTATAAAGAATAAGTATATATGTTCTTAATTGTCAAACCAAAAAATGTAATATCATCTTTAAATATAAATCAATAAAGAACTAATTGCAGTAACTAAATGGGTAAAAACAAATTACAATCTTTAACGGAGGTGTTTAATGAGAGATTTTTTCGAATTCCTGACTTTCAAAGAGGCTATTCGTGGGGTGAAATTCAGCTTGAAGACTTCTGGGAAGACCTTATAAACCTTAAAGACAACAAAATTCATTACACAGGACTTCTTACTGTAGATCCTATTTCTGAATCCTCAATTCAAAACATAGAGAAGTGGCAAGATGATTTATGGCTTTTTAAAAGAAGTATGAATGCTTATTACCTGATTGATGGACAACAAAGACTTACAACTTCCATAATTTTAATCAACGAAATTCTGAACTGTTTTGAGGACGCGGAGGGTATTAATTTTGAAAATAAAACATACTGGTCAAGCAAATTTCTTTTTAAGGAATATGACAACCAATATAAATCTTATGTTTTTGGATATGAAAAAGACAATCCAAGTGATGAGTATTTCAAAACAAAAATTTTAACCCAAGAGTCTTCAACGTCAGACAAAGTACCGGAAGAAACGCTTTATACTTCAAATCTAAATAAGGCAAAGGAATTCTTTACTGATAACTTGAAATCTTTTAGCAAGAAAGAGTTAGAAGTTTTGTTTCAAAAACTAACAACTAAATTCAAATATAATTTCTATGAAATTGATGATGAATTAGACGTTTACGTAACGTTTGAAACCATGAATAATAGAGGTAAGCCATTAACAAATCTAGAATTGTTAAAAAATCGGCTTATATATCTTTCTACAATGCTTGACTGTGACAAGGAATCTAGAAATCGATTAAGAAAAGATATTAATGAAACTTGGAAAACAATTTATGAATACCTGGGAAAGAACAAACTAAATAGGATGGATGACGATGATTTTTTACGAAATCATTGGATAATGTATTTCAAGTATGATAGAAAGGAATCTGCCTCATATGCCAAGTACTTGCTCAACAAGAAATTCACCTCAAAAAATGCAATTTCGGGTAATTTAAAACTAGGCGACATCAAGAACTACATTGATAGTCTTTTTAAATGTGTGAAGTCATGGTTCTTTATGTTTAACCCACAATTTTCTAATTATTCGGATGAAACAAAAGAATGGCTTCAAAAACTTAACCGATTGTCAATGTCGGCATTTCCACCTTTGTTTATGGCAAGTATGGCAAAATCAGAAAATGAGGAGTTCTTACCGTTATTAAAATCCGCAGAAAAATTTATTTTTTTAGTGTTTCGCCTTACACAGCGTCAAGCAAATACAAAAAATAGTCATTTCTATAGATTGGCAAATTCATATTATTTCTGCAAAGACAATACAACGCTTCAATCCGTAATTGACAATGTTGATTTCTTAACTCTCGGAGAATCTGGTGAAGGAGAAGACTATGCTTACCACGGATGGTTTAATCCAAAACAATTTCAAAACTATTTACAGGAACAATATGATAAGAATCAAGGGTTTTATTCTTGGAATGGTCTTAGGTATTTCCTTTTTGAGTACGAGCTTTATCAACAAGATAACGCTAAGGGTAACCAAAAAGTTAGTTGGAATGATTTTACTAAAAGAAAAAGAGAAGATAGTATTGAGCATATTTATCCACAAACACCGAAAGATGAATGTTGGACTTCCAACTTTTCGTCCTTTTCCAAAAAACAACAAAATGTTTTGTTACATAGCCTTGGCAACCTTGTAATTATAGCCAAGTCAAAAAATTCTGAATTACAAAATAAATGTTTTTCCTTTAAGAAGTGCCACGTTAATAATGATGGAAAGGAGATAGGGTTTTATAATGGTTCTTACAGTGAAATAGAAGTCTCTTCCTTTGAGAAATGGACAGCTAATAGTATAGAGACTAGGGGCCTTAGAATGATGGATTTTATGGAAAGAAGATGGGGTGTTGAGCTTTCGGAATGGATAGATGTAAGTAAAGATAAAATTCTACATCTCGATTTTTTACATCCAAAAAATGAAACAGAGATTTGAGATTTATTCTTCTGAACAATTAACTAGATAGTATGAACGATTCACTTGTTCAAATACGAACATGGCTTTTTCAAGAGTATGAAGATACCGGTAAGGGTTTTTTTTGTCATTGGGATATGATTGTCAAAGCATTTGAAGAAGCTAGAATTATACTCATTTTAGATAATAATTTGGTTGTTGGCTTTTTAGTATTCAGAGTCTCGGATTTAGTCATGGATATTAAGTTGGCAGAAATCAAACCTTCCCATAGGGGTTTTGGGTGGGGTAGAAAATTAATTGAAAAATCTTTCTCAATCTTAAAAGCAAAAGGAATTGTTGTTGCTGAGTTGTTCTGTTCACCCCAAGAATCAGAACCTTTTTGGAAAAAACTAGGGTTCATTAATTTTCCTGTTTTCGGCAATACCAAGAAAATTAGAATGTACAAACCCCTCATTCCTACTCTTGAGAGGAGTAAAACAAATGAAAACGATGAAACTATCAGTTTGTGGAATGTTGGACAACACTTAGCAGAGAAGAGCTGGCCAAAATGGGAATGGAAATTAAAATTCAGACCTAACTCAAAGGAGTTAGATAAACCGATAATTCACCCCGCTGAATCAGAATGGCGAGTTGTTCATAAAAGCAATGTAGTTAATTTAAAAGACGATATTATTAAACATTTTGATTATAACTGTTGCGAATACGATGATTTCCTCATCATAAAATCCATAGAATGAGATTTTTCTTTGAGATTCTATTACAGAGTGAAAAAGATCTGGATAAAACTATTAGGCTTTCTAAGGACTATGATTTAGACCCTGAAGTTCTAAATCGTGCAGATGGTAAAGCATATCTAATCAAGTTTGAAAGCAACTATCAGGAATATAAGTTTTTTAATCATCTAGAGGAGCTTTTTGAATTTGACTATAAAAAAGTAGATAACGTAGGCTTGGGGCAATATGATTTTAGGATTACGGTTAGCCGTATTCAAGATACGTATCAGTTTGATAATTGGGGAAGACCTTATGAGACAAATGACAGTGCCAATTGGTATTTTATAAAACCCAAAAATCTAAACAAAGTATTTCCTGTAAAGAAAATATTCTACTATTTAAATGGAAGGAGAAGATGGATTTGGCTAAATGTTTCGGCAGGGCACATACCTAATACAGAAAAAACAGGCTTTATAGTAATTACTTCAGAAAAAAATAGCAGGAGACCAATAGATCCAAAAAGCTGTTTCACTTTAGTAGATGCTCTTTATGAAACAGAAGAAGAAGCATTTGAAGGTGGTATTAAATTTCTTAAAACACATTATGAAGGCGTAGAATCATAGAGATATTCTTTGCTCTAAAATCTCAATTCTAAATATTTCTAAGTTGGATTTTTAAAAAATCAGTTGTTTTGGAACTCATTTTTTTCATTAATATTTTTTCAAATACTATCATGATTAATTTTCGTTGATTCTTTTTTGATCTTTGTATTGCTCAAAAAGAAAAGTACTTAGCATAAATCAAATAGTTGTCAAACTTATTCTGGCATTGTCGAAATAGAATAACTCTATGGAGTTATTTCCAGTCCGACAATTTATAATACAAAAAACACTTTTCTGAATTCCAATCCTTAAATATATTACCTAAAGGATATTTAAGGATTTACCCTTTTAGGTAGATTTTTAATAAAATGACTTCGAAACCCATCTTAAATAAAAGGAAGATACTACCCTTTTTTAACGGTGCTTTTAACTTAAGGGAAAAGTAATTTGAATTCGCCTCTGGCGAAAATTCGGATTAGCAAGAGGATAACACGCTAAAGCGGTGTTATAATGGTTGATTTGCTTACAACTTATTGAAAATAAGGTAATTGAGTGTGATTATGTATTAGGGTAGGAACAGCCGATTGGGTCAAATCCTTTGAAACCTATTGAAAACATTGAAAAAGATTGACCCAATTAACGAAAAAGTAGCTAAAATGGAAAGATTCTTCACAATTCGATTTCATAGAAATACAGCGCAGCGGTTTAAGCATTTTTCTAAAAGAGTTTCGAAATCTTACACGGAAACTTTAAATGTTATGATTGACTTTTTTGAATGGCATGGTTATTCACCGCATCAACGTTTCGGTAAGGAAATAATTGAAGATCAAAAGAAAACTAGAAAACGTATTGATGCCGTTATTGCAATTATAAAGAGCGTTGAGAAATCTCAAAACATTCCGTTAATAAATATCGAGACCATGTTGCTCTCCCTATTCGAGGGTACTTATAAAGAAACAAAACCTAAGCTAGTTGAGAAGTCTGTTCAAAAAGAAAACTCTATCAAAGATAATAGGGTTCAGAAATACACCCATGACAGATTAAAAAGAAAATATCAAGAAACAAATGAACTACTAAAATATGTTCTTGATAAAGTAGAATTAGTCAATAGTCGATTTGGTCAAGATTATCTCAAAATTGAACTTACTAGGGAAGAGTTAGCAAGATATAAGCAGACGGCAAATCATGCTATGAACCGAGATACTTGAATTTATTTTGGACTAATTCCATATCTTCAATCAACTTCTTATTGATGACCTTAGCATATATTTGAGTGGTGGCTAAGGATTGATGCCCTAACATTTTACTGACTGATTCAATCGGCACTCCATTAGCCAAAGTTACAGTAGTGGCAAATGTGTGTCTTGCCAAATGAAAAGTAAGTTTCTTTTTTATCTCGCAGTTTAAAGCTATTTCTTTGAGATAGGTATTTATCTTTTGATTGCTTATTACTGGCAATAATAAATCATTCTCCTTATTGCTCGGATGGTTTTTATATTTGAGTAAAATTCTTTCAGCTGCAGGGAGTAGCGGAACAATACTTTTTGAATCAGTTTTTGTACGGTTAATGTTAATCAGTTTTTTGCCATCCTTACCAGTTCTAATATGATTTTCAGCTAGTTTTTTGACATCTATATATGCTAACCCAGTAAAGCAAGAAAAAATAAATATATCACGTACTACTTTTAGGCGTGAAGAATTTAATTTTTGCTCAATTAAAATGTTTAGTTCATTCTCATTTAAAATTTCCCGTTCTACTTTTTTCCATTTTGCTTTCCAATGATGAAAAGGGTCTTTGTTTATCCAATTATTAGCGGAAGCAATTCGCATTATCTTTTTAAAGTTAACTACATATTTGGTGACGGTATTTTGATTTCCAACTTTTTTAGTTTTTAAGTAATGATGAAATCTATTGATAAACTTCAAATCCACTTCCTTAATGAATATATTTCCCTGTTTGTATTCCTTTTTGATAAAACTTTCAAGATGATTTCTTGTTCGTATATGTCTTCTGTAACAACCATAAGAATATTCCAGACCAATTAATTGTTCAATCTCATTATTATGCTCATCATAAACAACTAATAAGGTCTTATGAGTTTCTTCTTTATTTAGAATTTTGTTTTTAATCGTTTCAGCTGTGAAGGGTTTATTTTTTGCTACTAATTTGGAGTGAATATTATATGCCTTAGTTTCTAATTCGTCAATATAATGGTTTAAAGCCTTAAATTTTGGGCTCGAACCTTTGACCCTACTTTTTTTTGAGTTCCAATTTTCGGGCATAATTCGCCTTTGAATACTAAATTCTGCACGACGACTATTTACTGTTATTCGTAGGTATATCGTGGCTTTACCGAGGTTTCCGTGTTTTCCTAATCTTAGGTAAGTTAAAACAGCAAAAGAATGACGCACCGAATTGATTTGTTTTTTCATGATTTCTTTCTTTAAAATTGATTAAAAACGCCTTCGTAATAAGCTGAAATACATGATTTTAACAGTGTTTGGGTTCAAGTTTTGCGAATGCAAAAATGACGCACCGAATGACGCACCTATTTAGGTGATTTCATATGATATCAGATGAATGTAGTAAAAATTAAAAAGTCTGTAAATCAGCGATTTACAGACTTTTTGAAAATTGAGAGGTCTTAAAAGTGACCTGACTGGGGCTCGAACCCAGGACCCTCTCCTTAAAAGGGAGATGCTCTACCAACTGAGCTATCAGGTCAAATACGCTTTTTAATTTTTGGCTTACGCCTTAAGCGGCTGCAAATATAATATCAATAATTACATTATTCAACCTGAATTAATAATAAATTTGTCTTTTTTCTTATTTGTACGATAAATAACATAGATGAAGATAGTTTTAGTGGGTTATATGGCTAGTGGAAAATCTACTATTGGAAAAATTTTAGCCAATTCTCTAGATATTGACTTTATAGATTTGGACAATGCAATTGCCAAAGAAGTTGGCACATCCATTCCCGAGATATTTAAAAATAAAGGAGAGTTGTTTTTTAGAAAAACTGAAACTAAAGTTTTAGAAAAATTACTTAATAGTAACCAGAATTTTATTCTAGCCACTGGTGGTGGTACGCCTTGTTATGGTAATAATATGAATATTATTCAAGAAAATTCAACGTATTCTTTTTACCTAAAACTATCAATACCTGTTTTGGTAGAAAGAATTATTAAAGAAAAAAGTGGGCGACCTATCGTAGCTAATATCCAAGATAGCGACCTACCAGAGTTTGTAGGTAAGCATTTATTTGAGCGAAGTATGTATTATGCTATGGCAAAAAAAACAATTGATTGTGATAGAAATTCTGCTGAGGATATTGTGAATGAAATTGAAGTTTTACTACTCTAGATAAACCAAATCATTTTTAGATTTAAATTCTACCTTAATATGCTCGTTTAAAGACGTAGATAGTGAAATACCCTTATAATCTGCTTTAACAGGGTATTTTTTATGATTTCTATTCACTAAGACAGCTGTTTTTAATTGCTTGAGAGGTGTTTTTAAAAAGTGATGTACCCCATATATTAATGTTGTTCCAGAATTTAAAACATCATCTACAAGTACTATAGATTTGTTTTTGTACAATTCCTCATTTAAAGATGTGCTGACTCCACTTTGCAAAGGATTCTCTTTATCCATTATAACTTTACAAAGGGTAATTTTGGCTTTGGTGACTTTTTCAAGTACGGTACTGATTTTCTTTGCAAAACTAAGTCCACCGCCGTCTATGCCGGCAATAATTAACTCGGTTTCATCAACATTCGCTTCATATATTTGATACGCGATGCGTTTAACTTTATGTTGAATTTGTTCGTGAGTAAGAATTTTGTTAATCATACAGACTAAGTTATCTTTTTTCAAAGATAAAGGATACTATTTATTCTGATTCATCTAAATAATCATCTATATTTCGTCTATCTTTTTTAGTTGGTCTACCTGTCCCTTTTTTTCTATAATGGTCTTTTGCATGCTTTAATAATTCGTTATGCTCAAAAGCTTCTTTTGGAGTTGTATCTTTTCGATACATTCCTACAAGTTTTGCACCAACCCTACTTTCAGGAATATCTAAAACTTCAAACTGATAATTAATCTGGTTTTTGCGTACAATGACTTTATCCGTTGGGTAAATTTCTCGAGAAGGTTTTACTACAAGATTATTTACCTTGATGTGACCTTTTTTACAAGCGGTTGTAGCAATGTTTCTGGTTTTGAAGTACCGAACACTCCATAAAAATTTATCAATACGCATAGATAATGCTAATCTTTGTTAAGGTAAAGAGCAAAAATAACTGAAAATTGTATCTTGCGCCATCAATAAAAAAATTGAAGATGAAAAGAATTTTAAGTGTATTGAGTATTGCACTTTTGCTTGCCTCTTGTGCGAGCGATGATGATGATAATGTTCAAATTACGCCACCACGCCTACTAAGCGAGGTTGAGCCAGAGAATAGAGCGGAAATTATAGCGTTCCTAAAAACACATTTTTATAATTATGAGGAATTTCAGGCACCTCCTGCAGATTTCGATTTTAAAATTCGTGTAGATACTATTGCTGGTGATAATGCGGACAAAATTCCTTTAATTCAACAGGTAGATTCTGCTATTATTAACATTTCGTCTTCAGAATTTTCTTTACCCGACAATGAAGAAGATATTCCGCATCAATATTATTATTTAAATGCTAGACCTGGTATTGAAAATAAAGATAATCCATCAGTTGCTGATTCAACTTTTGTAAGATACGAGGGAAAGCTTTTGAATGGAACTTCTTTTGATGGGTCTACAACTAGCCCCGTTTGGTTTGATTTGGCAAGAATACAAGCTCCGCTTCAAGGTTTTAGAGGTTTTTCTGAGGGGATGGTTCACTTTAAACCTGGAGGTGCAGCAATTGTGAATCCTGATGGCACTTTTGTTGTGGAAGATTATGGAGTTGGAATGATGATTTTTCCCTCTGGTATGGGAGGTTTTAATGCCCTTACAGGTGGTATTCCGCAATATAGTCCACTAATTTTTGAGATAGACCTATTTGCTGTTAACGAAAGCGATCATGATCGAGACGGTATTCCCTCTATACAAGAAGATTTAAATGGAAATGGATATTTATATGATGATAATACAGATGAAGCAGATGAATTAGCAGCAGGTTTTCCACAATCTGTTAATTTTTTAGATGTTGATGATGATGATGATGGTACACCAACAAGAGATGAGATTGTAATTAATAGTGATGGTACAATTACTTTCCCCGATGGGGATGGGGATGGTATCCCAGATCATTTGGATAAAGACAACAATTAAAATAAAAAAGCCTCGATAAACATCGAGGCTTTTTTTTATGATATATTTTAATTGTAATTAAATTTTTAAGGAGAAACTTAAAATCAGTTGATCTGGTCTAGTATCGACTCTACTCTCGCCTACTGTAGTTATATTGGTATTGATAAAATTAGCTTCATTCTCGCTAAAACCACGTTCATAACGCAAATCAATTCCAATTTTTCCTAAATTAACTCCCGCTCCTATGTTAAGGCCAACTGTAAAATCATTTTCTACGTTATTGATTGTTATTCCATCAAATTCTGTATCCAAAACATATTGAAATGCTGGTCCTGCAAAAACATGCAGAGGACCAATTACTTTAGCACCCAATAAAACAGGTACATCTAACTTTTTCATTTTAAAGTCATCATTGTCATAATCAGATGAAATACTGGTATACACCAATTCTGGTCTTAAATAGATTCGATTACCTATTTTTCCATAAATTCCCGCATGAAAGCCGACATTTCTATCAGGATTTCTAGCTGCATCTCCAGCTGATTCAAAATAATCACCGTTACCATTGTAGTTGAGTCCAGCTTTAATACCAAATCCTGAACCGCTCTGTGCGAAAGCTGTTGCGCTAAAAAGAGCAACAACCATAACCATAAGTGTTTTTTTCATTTTGTTCCGTTTTTTAATTATGCGAAAAGAGGTATCAAATACAATACCAAAAAAATTATTTTCTTTTCAACACTTTTAAAACGGCAGCTTGGACAGCTTTATTGTTTAAGCCATATTTATCCATTAATTGCTCTGGAGTTCCACTTTCTCCAAACGTATCTTTGGTTGCTATAAATTCTTGAGGTGTTGGATGATGTTCAGCAAGAGTTCTAGCTATACTTTCTCCTAATCCGCCTAAGAAGTTATGTTCTTCAGCAGATACCACACAACCTGTTTTTTTTGCAGACTTTATAATAGCTGCTTCATCTAAAGGTTTTATAGTATGAATATTTATTACTTCTGCAGATATACCTTGGTTTTCTAAAGCTTCAGCTGCTAATAACGATTCCCAAACTAAATGTCCAGTAGCGATAATGGTAACATCTGTACCTTCAGTAAGCATAAGTGCTTTGCCAATTTCAAACTTTTGGTCAACTGGTGTAAAGTTGGCCACTTTTGGTCTACCAAAACGTAAATAAACAGGTCCGTGATGTTCTGCAATAGCTAGAGTTGCCGCTTTAGTTTGATTAAAGTCACATGGGTTTATAACGGTCATTCCAGGTAACATCTTCATCAAACCAATATCCTCTAAAATTTGGTGGGTTGCACCATCCTCACCAAGCGTTATACCAGCATGCGAAGCACATATTTTTACATTTTTATCAGAATATGCTATGGATTGACGTATCTGATCATAAACACGACCGGTTGAAAAGTTAGCAAATGTTCCTGTAAATGGAATTTTACCGCCTATTGTTAAACCAGCTGCAATACCCATCATATTTGCTTCTGCAATTCCAATTTGGAAAAAGCGCTCAGGGTTTTCATCTATAAATGTTTGAATCTTTAATGATCCTACTAAATCTGCGCACAATGCTACAACATTTGGGTTGGTTCTACCTAACTCGGTCATTCCAGCTCCGTATCCGCTTCTAGTATCTTGTTTTCCTTGGTCTGTATATTTTGTCATAAGCCTCCCCTGACCCCTCCGAAGGAGGGGAATTTGTTTTGATTATATTTTTCTATTGTTTATTCATTGTTAAAGCCTCCCTCTTGGGTAGGTTTGGAGGGGCTTAATAGTCCCCTAAAGTTTCTGGGTTTTGAGCTAATGCTGTTTCTAGTTGCTCATCGCTTGGGGCTTTTCCATGCCAAGCGTGTGTGTGCATCATAAAATCAACTCCATTACCCATCATAGTTGTCATAATAACGCAAACAGGCTTTCCTTTTCCAGTTCTACTTTTAGCCTCATTTAAACCAGAAATCACTTGCTCTAAATCATTCCCGTTTTCAATTTCTAGAACATCCCAGCCAAAAACTCTAAACTTTTCAGCTACATCACCCAATGGTAAAACATCATCCGTAGATCCATCTATCTGCTGACCATTTAAATCAATTGTAGCAATATAATTATCAACTTTATTACCAGCAGCATACATTATGGCCTCCCAATTTTGTCCTTCTTGTAATTCTCCATCACCATGTAAACTATAAATTAGTTTGTCATCACCATTTAGTTTTTTTGCTTGTGCTGCTCCTATTGCTACTGACATACCTTGGCCTAATGACCCAGAAGCAATGCGAATACCTGGTAAACCTTCATGCGTAGTTGGATGACCTTGCAAACGAGAATTAATTAATCTAAACGTATTTAACTCATCTACCTTAAAATAACCTCTTCTAGCCAATACACTGTAATAAACGGGAGAGATATGTCCGTTAGAAAGGAAAAAAAGATCTTCACCATTTCCATCCATATCAAAACCTTCATTTAACTCCATTATTTCATTGTAGAGTGCTACAAAAAATTCTGTACAGCCAAGTGAACCTCCTGGGTGGCCAGAGTTTACTTTATGTACCATCCGTAAAATATCTCGTCTTACTTGAACTACTAGTTTTTGTAGTTCTTCCAAATTTGCCATTTTTAATTTATTTAATAATGCTCTCAAAAGTAAGTGCATCTATGTTGTAATACAAGGGTAGTCTTAGATTATTTTCCCAAAGGTTTTAACAAGTGATGAACTTTATTTTTTTGTTAAGTATTTACTGTATACCAGATGCCTATATTTGCCAATTAAAATCAGCTTTTTTTGAAGTTTAGTTTATTACATAAAGACCCAAATAGTAAAGCTAGAGCAGGGGAGTTAGTAACAGATAGGGGTAAGATTGAGACTCCAATCTTTATGCCAGTTGGCACAGTTGCTTCGGTAAAAGGTGTGCATCAGAGAGAACTACGCGAAGAAATTAATCCAGATATTATTTTAGGAAATACCTATCACCTCTATTTGAGACCTGGAATGGAAATTTTAGAACAAGCGGGAGGTTTGCATAAATTTATGGGTTGGAATAGAAATATTTTAACCGATAGTGGTGGTTATCAAGTATACTCACTTTCCGCAAATAGGAAAATTAAAGAAGAGGGAGTTAAATTTAAATCACATATTGATGGGTCTACTCATTTTTTCTCTCCTGAAAGTGTTATGGAAGTCCAGCGAACTATAGGCGCTGACATTATTATGGCATTTGATGAGTGTACTCCGTATCCTTGTGATTATGAGTATGCAAAAAGGTCCATGCACATGACTCACCGCTGGTTAGATAGATGTATTGCACACCTAGATAAAGTACCGTTTAAATATGGACATTCTCAATCATTCTTCCCAATTGTACAAGGTTCTACTTATACGGACTTAAGAAAACAATCTGCAGAATATATAGCTTCTGTTGGAGCAGAAGGTAATGCTATTGGAGGCTTGTCCGTTGGCGAACCAGCAGATGAGATGTATGAAATGGCAGAGGTAGTTTGTGACATATTACCTGAAGATAAGCCACGTTATTTAATGGGAGTAGGAACGCCAATTAATATTTTAGAAAATATTGCATTGGGTGTGGATATGTTTGACTGTGTAATGCCCACAAGAAACGCTAGAAATGGTATGCTATTTACTGCGCATGGCACCATAAATATAAAGAATAAGAAGTGGGAGAATGATTTTTCTGCTATTGATGATATGGGTATTACTTTTGTTGACACGGAATACTCAAAAGCCTATTTAAGACATCTATTTGCAGCTAATGAATATTTAGGTAAGCAGATTGCTACTATTCATAATTTAGGTTTTTACCTTTGGTTAGTACGTACTGCAAGGCAAAAGATTTTGGCAGGAGAATTCTATGAATGGAAAACAATAATGGTTAAACAAATGGATAAAAGATTATAATGCTTACCATTCTTGATAAGTACATATTAAAACGTTATTTAATTACCTTTTTAGGGATGTTATTGTTATTTGTTCCAATAGGAATAATGGCTAACCTTGCAGAAAAAATAGGTAAGATTATTGACAATGAAGCTCCGTTAAGTGAAGTAATCGTTTTTTATGGGAACTTTACCCTCGTTATTGGGAATCTATTATTACCAATTTTTCTTTTCCTCTCTATTATCTTTTTTACTTCAAAACTGGCGAGTAATACCGAGATAGTTGCTATTTTAAGTTCAGGAGTATCTTATTGGCGATTTTTAAGGCCCTATATGATAGGAGCAAGTTTAGTGGCTATCCTTATTTTTTTTATGGGAATGTTTATTGTACCAAATGCCAGTATAGGGTATAATGAGTTTGAGTACAAGTATTTTAAAAAAGGGAGAGAAGTACAACAGACAACCAATATTTTTAATCAACTAAATGATAAAGACTTTATTTATGTAAGTAGTTTTGATCCGAATAGAGAAATTGGCTATAATTTCACTTACGAACATTTTAATGAGAATGGTGTTTTAGATTATAAAATTTCTGCAGCAAATATTAGATGGGTGGATACAGACAGTACATATCGTTTAACTAATTATAAAAAACGAAAAATTAGAGAGGGTATAGAATTGGTTGAAACAAAAAGGCGTTTAGATACCATCTTTAGTTTTCAGATAGACGATTTAACCCCGGTATCTTATGTGGCGGATACAAAAAACCTTTTTGAGTTAAACGATTTTATTGATGAACAGCGAAAGAAGGGAGCTTCAAATATAAATTCATACGTTTTGGTTAAATACAAAAGGTGGGGCTTGCCGATTGCAGCTTTTGTTTTAACTATTATAGCGGTTGCAGTATCTTCGGTAAAACGTCGTGGTGGTATGGGAGTAAATCTAGCCTTTGGTATTGGAGTTGCTTTTATTTACATATTTTTTGATAAAGTTTTTGGCACATTAGCAGAGCAATCAGGTTTTTCTCCACTTTTAGCAGTAGTACTACCTAATTTGATTTTTGGGGTGGTAGGTTTTTATCTTTTGCAAAAAGCAAAACGATAATGCTTAACACTACTATTAGTTTGAGATTTTATTGAAAGCTTTATATTTGTTCACTATACCAACAACAACTAATTTTTTATGGAGTATTTGGAATTTGAACTTCCCATTAAAGAACTTGAAGATCAGCTGCAAAAATGCATGGTAATTGGTGAAGAAAGTGACGTAGATGTTACTGAAACCTGCGAGCAAATTGAAAAGAAATTAGCAGAGACCAAAAAAGATATTTATAAAAATCTTACTGCATGGCAGCGAGTTCAGCTGTCAAGACACCCTAATAGACCTTATACTTTAGATTATATCAATGCCATTTGTGGTGATACTTTTCTTGAACTTCATGGCGATAGAAATGTAAAAGATGATAAAGCTATGATTGGCGGTTTAGGTAAGATTGGTGACCAAAGCTATATGTTTATCGGGCAACAAAAAGGCTATAATACTAAGACACGTCAATACCGAAATTTTGGTATGGCAAACCCGGAAGGATATCGCAAGGCGCTTCGTTTAATGAAATCTGCCGAAAAGTTTAATATACCTGTAGTTTGTTTTATAGATACTCCAGGAGCTTACCCTGGTATTGAGGCTGAAGAAAGAGGCCAAGGTGAAGCAATTGCTAGAAACATTTTAGAAATGACAAGGCTTAAAGTCCCTATTATTGTTGTGATAATTGGTGAGGGAGCTTCAGGTGGAGCTTTAGGTATAGGCGTTGGAGACAAGGTGCTAATGTTAGAAAATACATGGTACTCTGTTATTTCTCCAGAGTCATGTTCTTCTATACTTTGGCGTAGCTGGGAATATAAAGAGCAAGCAGCAGAAGCTTTAAAATTGACTGCCACCGATATGAAAAAATTAAAGCTGATTGACGAAATAGTTCGCGAACCTGCTGGTGGAGCACATAGCAATAGAGAAAAGACTTTTACTACTGTAAAAAATAAGATTTCTACTCATTTTGAAGAACTAAAAAAGTTATCACCAAAAGAATTAGTTAATTCTAGAATGGATAAATATGCCAATATGGGTGTGTTTAATGGTTAAGCCTGATGTTTTCGTTTTAATTAGAATACGAACTATCTTACTTTTCTATTTTCTTATGGTTATTAACACTTTATTTTAGTTATCAACAGTACTTTTGTTGATACTCTAACTTCGTAAATACGAGTGAAGAGAATACTTTCGCACTCATGGATAAACCAAACCCAATAGTAGGTCGCAAAATCGATAAGTCGACTATAATCAATCTAGAACGTGGTAAAATACCACCGCAAGCAGTTGATTTAGAGGAGGTTGTGTTGGGTGCCATGATGATTGATAAAAAAGGTGTAGATGAGGTAATCGATATTTTACATCCAGATGTTTTTTATAAGGATGCACATCGATTTATTTACGAAGCTATTTTTAAATTATTCGAATCTTCAGAACCAGTAGATTTATTAACTGTTTCTTCTCAATTAAAAAAAGATGGTCATTTAGAAGCAGTTGGGGGTGATTTTTACCTTATTAAACTCACCCAAAAAGTCGCTTCATCTGCTCACATAGAGTTCCATGCGCGTATTATTCTGCAAAAGTATATTCAACGAAGCTTAATTAAAATATCGAACGAAGTTATTGAAGATGCGTATAATGAATCTACTGATGTTTTTGATTTGTTGGATAACGCAGAGGCTAAACTTTATGAAGTAACCCAAGGGAATTTAAAGCGTTCTGCCGAAACAGCTGAAAACTTGGTAATCCAAGCTAAAAAAAGAATTGAAGAAATATCTAATAAAGAAGGAATGAGTGGTATAGCCACTGGTTTTGATAAGTTAGATAAACTTACTTCTGGTTGGCAACCAAGTGATTTAATCATTGTTGCTGCCAGACCTGGTATGGGAAAAACAGCACTAACTTTATCTATGGCTAGGAATATAGCCGTAGATTTTAATAAAGGAGTAGCTTTTTTCTCTTGTGAGATGTCTTCAGTACAGCTAATAACAAGATTAATATCTTCAGAAACAGGATTGTCTTCAGAAAAACTAAGAACAGGGAATTTAGAGAAACACGAGTGGGAGCAACTAAATGTAAAGGTAAAATCTTTAGAAAAAGCGCCTTTGTATATAGATGATACCCCATCGCTATCTATTTTTGATTTAAGAGCAAAAGCAAGGCGCTTAAAATCGCAACATGATATTCAGATTATTATTATTGATTACTTGCAATTAATGACTGCTGGCGGTAGTCAAAAAGGAGGTAATAGAGAGCAAGAAATCTCTACAATTTCACGTAATTTAAAGGCTCTGGCCAAAGAATTAAATGTTCCCGTAATTGCATTGTCACAGTTATCACGTGCAGTAGAAACACGTGGAGGAAGTAAAAGACCTTTGCTTTCAGATTTAAGAGAATCTGGAGCGATTGAACAAGATGCAGATATTGTATCATTTATCTACAGACCAGAATATTATAAGATTGATGAATGGGATGACGAGGAACGTACTCCAACTCAAGGTCAGGGAGAGCTAATCGTAGCAAAACATCGTAACGGTGGATTAGAGAATATTAGGTTAAAGTTTATCGGAAATCTAGGTAAGTTTGATAACTTAGATGACTTTGATTCTCCTTTCGAGTTTCAATCCAAGATGAATGAGAATGAAGAAAACCCATTTGCAACTCCTAATTTGCCAAGTACAGACGAAGCTTTTGGAAGTTCTTTCAATAATGAAGGAAATAATCCGGAAGATGATGTTCCCTTTTAGAGACTTGTTTTGTGTATCTGTCACTTTGAGCGGAGTTGAGAAGCGAGTGAGAAAGCAGGTTCTCTTTTTTCTTATGTTTTTTTTCTTTTCCTTTTTCTCTTTTGCATCAGTTATCCTAATCCCTATGGATGCTGAAAGTCAAAAAAATCATTTAAAAGCATATGGGATTACCTACTGGGTATTAAGCAAACAGCAAAAAGTACAATGGCTGCTAAACTATAGAGGGGGTTCTTTTTTATTACCTGATGGTGATGCAATACGTAAAGAATGTCAAATCCGTGGCGTTTCCTTCGAAGTTTTAGCAGATAGCGAAGCAGAAAATATATTAGATGCGATAAGTAGTCCATCACAAAATCAAGATGCAGTAATTTTGGAGAAAGCACCGAAAATTGCGGTGTATTCACCAAAGGATAGCCAACCATGGGATGATGCTGTAACTATGGTCTTAACTTATGCAGAAATTCCATACGTTACTATCTATGATGAAGAAGTTTTAGATGATAAATTAGCGCTTTATGATTGGTTGCATTTGCATCACGAGGACTTTACAGGGCAATATGGTAAATTTTATGGTGCTTACAGAGCTGCACCATGGTATATAGAAAACAAACGTTTATCAGAAGAGCGTGCATCCAAATTGGGCTACAACAAAGTTTCTCAAGAAAAAGGTGCAGTTGCAGAAAAGATTAGAAGATATGTTATTGGCGGTGGCTTTATGTTTGCAATGTGCTCTGCTACGGATAGTTTTGATATTGCTTTGGCGGCAGATGGAGTAGATATTTGCGAACCTATGTTCGATGGTGACCCATCGCAAGCTAACTATCAATCACAATTGAATTTTAATAGGACATTTGCTTTTCAAAATTTTGTTTTAGAACGTAATCCATTGCGTTATGAGTTCTCCTCTATAGATATGACAGCCAAACGTCAAATACCAAAAGAATCAGATTATTTTTCTTTAATGGAATTTTCTGCTAAGTGGGACCCAGTACCTACTATGCTTACCCAAAATCATACTACTTTAGTTAAAGGTTTTATGGGACAAACAACCTCTTTTGCCAGAGATGAGGTAAAACCTACAGTAATGGTGTTAGGTGAGTCTAAACTAAATAATGAAGCCCGTTATATTCATGGGATAAAGGGTAAAGGTTTTTTTACTTTTTATGGTGGTCATGACCCTGAAGATTATCAACATAGGGTAGGAGACCCAAAAACGGAATTAGAACTACACCCTACTTCTCCAGGGTATCGCCTTATTTTAAATAATGTATTATTCCCAGCTGCGCGAAAAAAAAAGCAGAAAACCTAAGCGATTATCTTTTCTAAAATATTTTCAACCCCAAAAGCATCGTTACTTGTAGTTTCATACTTAGCTATTTTTTTTACATTTGGGTGCGCATTAGCCATGGCAAAGCTATAATCAGATAATTGGAGCATTTCTACATCATTATTATAATCTCCAAAAACCAATAATTCATTTGAAGTAATACCATAGTTATGCATCACTTTTTCTAGTGCAAAACCTTTATGTGCATTTGGGTGAGAAATATCTACCCAATTAGCCCCAGAAACTTTTACTTTTAATTTTTTCTCTAAGTCTTTTACTACTGGATAAATAAACTTTTCGGAGCTTTCAAAATGATAGATAGCTACTTTTAAAACTTCATCTGAAACTTGTAATTGATTTTCTACGACTTCAAATTGTGTATAATATTCTTTAAGAAGGTTCAAAAACTTAACAGAATTGCCATTTACAAAAGCATTATTTGCACTGCATAAGACTGGGTGGGCATCTTTAACAGTAGTAATAGAATTGAGAATAGTACTTAAATGTTCTTTGTCTAATGGTGTAGTCAATAAAGTTTCTCCTCTGTTTTTTATAATAGCTCCATTTTCAGCTATAAACAGCATATCATCTTTAATGGGGTTTAGCTTATCAATCATACTATGGTATTGACGACCGCTAGCAGCCACAAAATGAATTCCTTTTTCTTTTAATATTTTAAATTGTTTAAAAAAACGGTTACTTACCTCATGTTTAGAGTTTAAGAGAGTGCCATCCATATCGGAGACCACCATTTTTATCTTTGATAAATTCATTAAAAAAAATTAAGTAGTAAAGGTAGGACTTGCAGTGTAGAATGCTGTAAAGTTTATATTAATTTAGATTTATGAATTTTTATCAATCTGAAATAGTTTTAAGACCACGTCAAAGAGGTTTTCATTTAATAACTGATGAAGTTTTAAATTCGATTCCTGAAATTAGAGAATTCCAAACTGGAATACTACAAGTTTTTATAAAACACACTTCTGCAAGCTTAACTATAAATGAGAATGCAGACCCTACTGTACGTTTGGACTTTGAAAATCATATCAATAAAATGGTACCAGAGAATCAACCATATTATATTCATAATTATGAGGGTCCAGATGATATGCCGGCACATATAAAAGCTTCATTATTAGGGGCATCAATTCAAATACCTATTACCAACGGAAAATTGAATTTAGGAGTGTGGCAAGGTATTTATTTATGTGAACATCGAAATCAAGCTTCCAGTAGAGACCTAGTAATTACTGCTTTTGGAAATTAAAAAACCCACTTTATTCAAGTGGGTTTTTATAAGCGGGGTAAGTTTAATAAATGTTGTTATTTCACTTTCTCAACAATTGCTTTAAAAGCATCTGGATGATTCATGGCTAAATCGGCTAAAACCTTACGGTTTAATTCAATTCCGTTAGACTTTACTTTACCCATAAATTGAGAGTAAGACATTCCGTGTAATCTTGCACCTGCGTTAATACGGGTAATCCAAAGTGCACGGAAAGTTCTTTTCTTGTTTCTTCTGTCACGGTAAGCATATAACATTGCTTTCTCTACCGCATTTTTTGCTACTGTCCAGACGTTTTTACGTCTTCCAAAGTAACCTTTTGCTTGCTTCATTACTTTTTTTCTTC